>NZ_DAISLS010000008.1:0-227657 GCF_036820405.1 Oryzomicrobium sp. | reverse complement strand
GTAGCTGCGGCCCGCCAGGGTGAGGTTATCGTCGCGGGCGTCGGCGGGGTGGGCCATGGCGGTCATGGAACTGCTCCGGAATGCGGGTGGGGCGGAAAAGCGGGTAAAGGGCGCGGGTTGGCCGGGCCGGGTGGAACGTGGTGGGCGGATCAGCCGCCGCCCACGGCGACCACGATTTCGAGCACGTCGCCCTCGGCCAGGCCGGTGTCGGCATGGCGGCCCCGGGGCACGATCTCGCCGTTGCGCTCCACGGCGATGCGCTTGCCGGTGAGGCCCAGGTGGTCCACCAGGCCGGCCACGGAAAGGGGGGCGGGAAAGCTGCGGGGTTCGCCGTTGACGGTCAGTTGCATGGGCGGAAAGGGCGCGGGGCGCCGCGAATGGATGGTGTGGCGCGTGAAGCGTGGAATGCCGGTCGCACGGGCCGGCGAGGTGCAAGGGTAACGCGCGTTGCCGGCAGGCGCAGCGCCGAGAGGCCGGATTTTAGCACTGCGCCGCCCCGGGCCGCGCCCGGCCGGGGCGGCGACGGCAGGGGAACGGCGGTGGTGGCTATAATGCGCGCTTTGCCTTTTCTCCTTCTTTCGGAGCATCCATGCGCGCTTTCGCACCTGCCCTGCTGCCCGCCCTGGCTGGCGCCCTCCTGCTGGCCGGCCCCGCCGCCCACGCCGCCGAGACGGTCAAGGTCGGGGTGATCGCCTCCAGCACCGGCGTCACCGCCGTGGTCGGCATCCCCCAGAAGAATACGGTGGCCCTGCTGCCTACCGAAGTGGCCGGGGTGAAGATCGACTACACCGTGCTCGACGACGCGTCGGACCCGACCAACGCGGTGACCAACGTCAAGAAGCTGATCTCCGAGACCAAGGTGGATGCCCTGATCGGCCCGACCACCACCCCGGCGGCCCTGGCCATGCTCGACTTCGTCGCCGAGGCCCGGACGCCGCTGATCACCACCGTCGGCTCCGCGGCGGTGATCGAGCCCATGGACGACAAGAAGCGCTGGGTGTTCAAGACCACCCAGAACGACAGCCTGATCGCCGACGCCCTGGTGGCCCACATGGTCAAGACCGGCATCAAGACCGTCGGCTTCATCGGCTTCAACGACCCCTACGGCGAGAACTGGTACAAGTCCTTCGCCGCCCTGGCGGAAAAGCACGGCATCAAGCTGGTGGCCAGTGAGCGCTACACCCGCACCGATCCCTCGGTGACTGGCCAGGTGCTCAAGCTGATCGCCGCCCGGCCCGACGCCGTGTTCATCGCCGCCACCGGCGGCCCGGCGGTGCTGCCCCAGGTGGCCCTGGCCGACAAGGGCTTCAAGGGCAAGGTCTACCAGACCCACGGCGTGGCTACCAACGACTTCATCAAGCTCGGCGGTAAGGCGGTGGAAGGCACCCTGATGGCCGGCGGCCCGATGCTGGTTGCCGACGACCTGCCCGCCGGCAACCCGATCAAGGCCGTGGCCCAGGGCTACATCAAGAGCTACGAGGCCAAGTACGGCGCCGGCACCACCTCTACCTTCGGCGCCAACACCTTCGACGCCGGCCTGCTGCTGCAAAAGGCCATTCCCCTGGCGCTCAAGGCCGGCAAGCCGGGCAGCGAAGCCTTCCGCGTCGCCCTGCGCGACGCCCTGGAAAAATCGAAGGAAGTGGTGGGCGCCCAGGGGGTGTTCACCATGTCCCCGGCCAACCACAACGGCATGGACCACCGGGCCCGGCTGATGATGACCGTGAAGAACGGCAAGTGGGTGGCCCTGCACGAGTAAGCCCCGCTAGGCCTCGGGCTGTGCCCGGGATCGCTCCGCTACTGCCGGAACCTCCGCGCCAGTAGCCGGTCTTCAGCCATCCATGCCGAAATGGCGCGCCGATAAAGGCGCTCCAAGGTGATGGCCTGGAGATCGGCTACTGGCGCGGCGTTTGGCGGGGTGCCATTTAGCGCGATTTAGCCCTGCATCGCCGCCACGGTCTTGCGGAAGCGGGCCAGGGCGGCAAGGAAGAAGACGGTGCCGATCAGGGCGATGGCCAAGAACTGGGGCCACACCACGTCCAGCCCGGCGCCCCGGTAGAGGATGGCCTGGGCGAAGGCGACGAAGTGGGTGGTGGGAGCCGCCAGCATCAGGGTCTGCACCAGCTCGGGCATGGATTCCCGGGGGGTGGTGGCGCCGGAGAGGATTTGCAGGGGCACGATCGCCAGGATCAGCAGCAGGCCCATCTGGGGCATGGAGCGGGCCACGGTGGCGAGAAAGATGCCCATGGCGGTGGTCGAGAACAGGTGCAGGGCGGTGCCGCACAGGAACAGGGCCAGGGAGCCGGAGATGGGCACGCCGAGCACCCCCTTGACCACGAACTGGAGCGACAGGCCGGTGGCTGCCAGCACCACCAGGCCGTTGGCCCAGACCTTGGCGCTCATGATCTCGAAGGGTGTCAGCGGCATCACCAGCAGGTGCTCCAGGGTGCCGTGCTCCCGTTCCCGGATCAGGGCGGCGCCGGCCAGGATGATCGACAGCAGGGTGATCTGGTTGACGATCTCCATCACCGAACCGAACCAGGCGCTGTCCAGGTTGGGGTTGAAGCGCATGCGCGTCGTCAGCCCCGCCGGCAGGGGCTCGGCCGGCCGGTTGTGGCGCAGGTAGCCGCCCACCTCGTTGTTGACGATGGTCTGGATATAGCCGGCGCCGATGAAGGCCTGGCTCATCTGGGTGGCGTCGATGTTGAGCTGGATCAGGGGCGCCCGGCCGGCGTTGAGGTCGCGCTGGTAGTGGGGGGGGATGTCGAGGACGAAGGTGTAGCGCCCCTGGTCCAGGCCCGGGTCCATGTCGGCCAGGCCGATCCGTTGCGGCACCTTGAAGCGGGGCGGCTGGAGGGCATCGGCCAGGCGGTGGGAGAGGGGCGACTGGTCCTCGTCCACCACCGCCACCGGCGCGTTGTGCAGCTCCATCGACACGGCGCTGCCCACGGCGTAGATGCCGCCGGTGAAGGCCCAGACGATGAAGGCCAGCATCAGGGGGTCGCCCTTCAGGCTGCGCAGCTCCTTGATGCCCAGGTTGAGGATGTTGGCCAGGGTGCCGCCCAGCCCGGTCGTTCCGGTAGCCATGTCAGTCCCCCTGTTTGCGCAGCAGCAGCACGCTGGCGACGGTGAACACCGGGATGAAGGCGGCGATGGCCAGGTAGAAGGGGGCCAGTTCCGCCAGCCCCAGGGCCTTGGCGAAGGTGCCCCGGGAAATCAGCATGAAGTAGGTGGTCGGGTAAAGCTGGCCGAATACCGCCCCGGCGCCTTCCAGGGACGATACCGGGTTGGTCAGGCCCGAGAACTGGATGGCCGGCAGCATGGTGGCGATGGCCGTGCCGAACAGGGCGGCGATCTGAGTGCGGGTGAACGACGACATGAGCAGCCCCAGGCCGGTGGCGGCGGTCAGGTAGAGCACGGCGGCCAGGGTGAGGGCGGCCAGGCTGCCTTTCATCGGCACGTCGAAGATCAGTACCGCCATGGCTACCAGGGTCAGGTAGTTGATCAGGCCGATGCCGATGTAGGGCAACTGCTTGCCGAGCAGGAATTCGATGCGGGTCACCGGGGTGACGTAGAGGTTGATGATCGAGCCCAGCTCCTTCTCGCGCACCACCCCCACGGCGGTGAGCATGGCCGGGATCAGGATCAGCAGCAGGGGGATCACCGCCGGCACCATGGCGTTGAGGCTGCGCACCTCCGGGTTGTAGCGGTAGCGCACTTCCAGGCCGCCGCTGGGGGCCAGGGCCGGCGGGTTGGGCAGGCGCGCGCGCAGGCTGTTCACGTAGGCGTAGTGGGCGGCCTGGACGTAGCCGCGGATGGTCTCGGCCCGGTAGGGCATGGCCCCGTCGATCCAGGCGGCCACCTCGGGCTGGGCGTTGCGCCGCAGGTCGCGGCCGAAGCCGGGGGGAATCTCGATGGCCAGGCTCAGCTCGCCGGCGCGCATGCGCCGGTCCATCTCGGCCTCGCTGGCGATCGGCGCCCGGGTGATGAAGTAGCGGGAGCCGGCGAACTGCTCGGCATACCACTGGCTCTCCTGGGTCTGGTCCCGGTCGAGCACGGCGTAGGGCAGCCCCTCCACGTCCATGCTGATGCCGTAACCGAGGATCAGCATCAGCAATGCCGTGCCGAGCAGGGCGAACACCAGGCGGATGCGGTCGCGGCGCAGCTCCAGGGTCTCCCGGTAGGCGTAGGACAACAGCCGTTGCAGGCTGAAGGCCGGGGGGCGCCGGTGATTGTTCTGGGATGGGGGCGCGGAAGGAGGGGCCGGCGGTGCTGCGGCAGCAGTGGCCTTGGCCGGTGCGGCGGCAGCGGCTGGGTTGGCCGGACTGGCGGAAGCGGCGGTGGCGGCTTCCAGGTAGGCGATGAAGGCGTCTTCCAGGCTGGCGGCGCCCCGGGCGGCCACCAGGCCCGCCGGGGTGTCGCTGGCCAGCACCCGGCCGGCGTGCATCAGCGAGATGCGGTCGCAGCGCTCCGCCTCGTTCATGAAGTGGGTGGAGATGAAGATGGTCACCCCGTCGTTGCGCGACAGGTCGAGCATCAGTTGCCAGAAACCGTCCCGGGCCACCGGGTCCACTCCGGAGGTGGGCTCGTCGAGGATCAACAGGTCCGGGCCGTGGATCACCGCCACCGCCAGGGACAGACGCTGGCGGATGCCCAGGGGCAGGCTGTCGGCCTTGGCCTCCCGGTAGCCGGCCAGGTCGAAGCGCTCTTCCATGGCCGCCACCCGGGCGGGAATCTCGGCGGTCGGCAGGTGGAACAGGCGGGCGTGCAGTTCCAGGTTCTGCCGCACGGTCAGTTCGCCGTACAGGGAGAAGGCCTGGGACATGTAGCCGACCCGCTTGCGCACCCCCAGGTCCCGGGCGTCGATGGGCTGGCCGAACAGGCTGGCCTGGCCGTCGCTGGCCGGCAGCAGCCCGGTCAGCATCTTCATGGTGGTGGTCTTGCCGCAGCCGTTGGAGCCGAGAAAGCCGAAGATCTCGCCGCGCTCGATGCGAAAGCTGACCCGGTCCACCGCGGTGAAGTCGCCGAAGCGGCAGGTCAACTCCCGGGCCTCGATGGCCACCTCGTGCAGGTCGGCGCGGCGCGGGCGCAGCGCCAGGCGGTGGTGCCCGTCGCGCTTGTCCGGCGGCAGCAGGGCGATGAAGGCCGCTTCCAGGGTGTCGGCGCCGGTGTCGGCCTTGAGCTGTGCCGGGGTGCCGGTGGCCAGTACCCGGCCGGCGTCCATGGCGACCAGCCAATCGAAGCGCTCGGCCTCTTCCATGTAGGCGGTGGCCACCACCACGCTCATGCCCGGGCGGCGGGCGCGGATGCGCTCGACCAGTTCCCAGAACTGGCGGCGGGAAAGGGGATCGACCCCGGTGGTCGGCTCGTCGAGGATGAGCAGGTCCGGGTCGTGGATCAGGGCGCAGCACAGGCCGAGCTTCTGCTTCATGCCACCGGACAGCTTGCCCGCCGGCCGGTCGGCGAAGGGGGCCAGGCCGGTGCTCTCCAGCAGCTCGGCGATGCGCTGGCGGCGCTCGGCCTCGCCGTGGCCGAACAGGCGGCCGAAGAAATCCACGTTTTCCCGCACCGACAGGGTGGGGTAGAGGTTCTTGCCCAGGCCCTGGGGCATGTAGGCCACCCGAGGGCAGACCGCTTCCCGGTGGGCGTCGTCGGCCATGTCGCCGCCGAGCACCTGCACCGTGCCCTGCTGTACGCCCTTGGCCCCGGCGAGTAGGGCCAGCACGGTGGACTTGCCCACCCCGTCCGGGCCGATGAAGCCCACGGCGCAGCCCGCCGGCAGGGTCAGGGCGATGCCGTCCACCGCCACGGTGCGCCCGTAGCGGTGGCTCACCGCCGCCAGGGTGGCGACGGCGGCGTCCGTCGTGCCGGCCGGGGCGGTGGCGGGGGTCATTGGGGCAGGTGCACCGCCAGGTGGTCGGGCCACTCGCCGCCGCCGGCCAGGCGCACGGTGGTGACCCCGGGCAGGCCGGTCTTGACCTGGGCGATGTGCTCGCGCAGCAGGTCGGGGTCGATGCGCGCCTTGACGCGGAACACCAGCTTCTGCCGCTCCACGGCGGTTTCCACCGTCTTGGGGGTGAACTGGGCCTCGCTGGCGACGAAGGACACCTTGGCCGGGATCACGTACTGGGGCACGGCGTCGAGGACGATGCGCGCCTCGGCGCCAATGGCCAGCTTGCCCACCAGGGTCTCGGGCAGGAACAGGGTCATGTACACGTCGGTCAGGTCGATCAGGCTGACCACCTTGCCGCCGGCGCCGAGCACCTCGCCGGGTTCGGCCACCCGGTACTGGACCCGGCCGTCCCGGGGCGCCACCAGCACGCTGTCGGCCTTGTCGGCCTCCAGCCGGGCGACGGTGGCCTTGGCCGCCTCGATGGCCGACTTGGCCTCCACCACCTGGGAGCGGGCGGCAGCGATGCCGGACCTGGCTTCCACCACCTGGGCCTTGGCCGCTGCCAGGGCGGCGGCGGCGCTGTCGCGCTTGGCCCGGTCGGCGTCGACCTTCTGCGGAGTGATGAAGCCTTTGGCCACCAGGGTCTGGGAACGGCGCAACTCGCCTTCGGCAAAGGCCAGTTCGCTGCGCCGCTGGGCCACCACCGCCTCGGCCGCCGACTTGGCGCTCTCGCGCTGGGCCACCAGGGCCTGGGTAGTGGCCTGGGCGCTTTCCGCCTGGCGTACCTGGGCCTGGGCCTGCTGCAACTGGGCATCCAGGGCATCGGTATCCATGCGCGCCACCTTCTGGCCGGCGGTGACGAAGTCGCCCTCGCGCACCAGCACTTCCTTGACCCGACCGGCGGCCTTGGTGGAAACGTCGATCTCGGTGGCCTCGATGCGGCCGTTGCCCTGGGCGAAGCCGGGGGGGAGGGTGGGCACCTGGCGGGACTGCCAGATCAGGAAAGCGGCACAGGCGGCCAGGCCGGCGCCGCCGAGAGCCCAGAGTTTGCGGGTATTCATGATCTCGTCCTGAACGTGTGGTGATGCGCCGCGGCGGGTAGGCGGCGGATCGTTCGCAGGCTCATAGTTTGTCATGCCAAGCCTATTCCCGGCCAGGCGAATGGTGCTTGATCCAGGGCAAGCACCGGGCCGGACGTGCGTCCGGCTAGGGCGATCAGGGGAATAGCAGGGGCAGCAGGATGGCGCCCCACACCCCGGCCAGGGTGAGCAGGGCGAGCAGCACCGCGGCACTGCCCAGATCCTTGGCCCGCCCCGACAGCTCGTGGCGCTCCAGGGACACCCGGTCCACCACCGCCTCGATGGCCGAATTGAGGACTTCCACCACCAGCACCAGGCCCAGGGTGAGCAGCAGCAGGGCCCGCTCGGCATGGGTCACGGGCACCGCCACGGCCAGGGGCAGCAGCAGTACGGCAAGCAGGATTTCCTGGCGGAACGCGGCTTCCAGCCGCCAGGCGGCCTTCAGCCCGGCCCAGGAATTGCGGGCGGCGGCGATGAGGCGGGCGAGGCCGTTGCCGGTGACGTAAGGCGTTTCCTTGGGCGAGGTCATGGTCGGTGGCGAGGCGCTCGACAGAAACGGACCGGAGAAGAAGCGGTGGGGAAGGTATTGGGTGCCGCGTGGGATGGAGCGGGTGAAGGGAATCGAACCCTCGTATGCAGCTTGGGAAGCTGCCGTTCTACCATTGAACTACACCCGCCCGTCTGGGCTTTGCGCCGCCGGCGTTGCACTGGCGGGGCGGCACGCATTCGTGTGCCGCAAGACAAGGCCCGCATTCTACGGGCGGAGCGCCGGTGCGGCAAGGCCGGCTCCCGGGGGAGGCCATCAGCCGGCCTGGCGCTCCATCCACCACAGGTCGAGGCGGACCATGGCGAAGGCGCCGGCGATGATTGCGGCCAGGGCGACGAAGCTGGCCAGGGCCAGGGTCGAGACGCCAGTGACGCCCTGACCCAGGGTGCAGCCCATGGCCAGGATGCCGCCGAAGCCCATCAGCACGGCGCCGATCAGGTGGCGGGCGGTGTCCCGGGCGTCGCGGAAGCCTTCCCAGCGGAACTCGCGGAAGGCCAGGGCCTGGAGCAGGGCGCCGAGGAAGGCGCCGGCGACGGTGGCGATGCCGAAGGTCACCTTGCGGCTGCCGTCGTTGGCCCAGGACAGCCATTCCAGGCTGTGGGCCAGGGGGCCGACGAAGGTCAGGGCCTCGGGGCGGCCGCTGGCGGTGCCGATGAATGCTTCTTCCAGGGTGTCCGGGTCTTCGGCGACGAAGCCCAGATGGCCGGTGACGTACCAGGCGCCCACCACCAGGCAGCCCACGGCAAGGCCGCCGAGCAGGGGGCGGGTCCGCCAGACGTCGCGGCTGGCCAGGGCCCAGGCCAGGAACAGGCCGCCCACCACGATGGCCGCGACGATCCGGGCGGTGCCGGGAGCCAGGCCCAGCCCGGCGGCCAGGGTGCCGACGTCCGGCGCCGGCAGGGGCAGCGGGGGGGCGCTCTGCACCAGGGTGCGCAGCGGGGTGAGGATGCCGTGCATGGTCATTTCGGCGGTGAGGGCCAGCACCAGGAAGGCCACCAGGGACTTCAGGTTGCCGCCGCCGGCCCGGGTCAGGGAGCGCAGGCCGCAGCCCGAGGCCAGCACCATGCCGGCACCGAAGAGCAGGCCACCGGTGACGAAGGGCACCAGGGGCAGGCGCGGCTGGCGGTAGATGGTGCGGGCCAGGGGCAGGTCGAAGGCGACTTCGAGCAGGGCGGCGCCGAGGATGGCCACGGCGATGGCCAGGGACCACATGCGCAGACGGGTGAAGCTGCCCATGCTGACCACGTCGGCCACGGCGCCGACGGTGCAGAAGTGGGTGGCGCGGGTGCTGAAACCGAGCAGGGCGCCCAGGAAGAAGCCGTAAAGGACTACCTGGCTGGCGAGTTGGCTGACGTCCATGGGAAAGGCGGGAAAGGGCGGGAAAAGCGGGAGAAGGCAGGGACGGCGGGGGTGTTAGGCGCCGCGGTAGCGGGTCGGGTCGGCCAGGCCGGCGGCGGCGAAGCCTTCGCGGCGCAGCCGGCAGGCATCGCAGGCGCCGCAGGCGCGGCCCTGGTCATCGGCCTGGTAGCAGGACACGGTGAGGCCGTAGTCCACGCCGAGGCGGGTGCCGGTGCGCACGATGTCGGCCTTGGACAGGTCGATCAGGGGGGCGTGCACGCTCAGCCGGGCGCCTTCAACGGCGGCCTTGGTGGCCAGGTTGGCCAGGTCCTCGAAGGCCTGGACGAAGGTCGGGCGGCAGTCCGGGTAGCCGGAATAGTCCACCGCGTTCACGCCGACGAAGACGTGACGGGCGTCGAGCACCTCGGCCCAGGCCAGGGACAGGGCGAGCAGGATGGTGTTGCGCGCCGGCACGTACGTGATGGGGATGCCGGGCAGGAGGCCTTCGGTGGGTACCTCCAGGCCGGGGTCGGTGAGGGCCGATCCGCCGAACTGGCCGATGTCGATCTTGGCCACCCGGTGCTCGGCGGCGCCCAGGGCCTTGGCGACGCGGACGGCGGCGTCCAGCTCGGCGCGGTGCTTCTGGCCGTAGTCCACGGACAGGCAGTAGCAGGCGTAGCCCTGTTCGCGGGCGATGGCCAGAACGGTGGCGGAATCGAGGCCGCCGGAAAGCAGGATGACCGCCTTGGGGGCGGCGGGAGAAACGGAATCGGTCATGGGGGCGGATGGTGGGGATAAACCCCGGGCAGGTCAATTCGCAGCAGTGGCAGGCGGGCGGCGGGGGCCGCCCCGGGATCAGTGGCCGTGGGCCAGGGCGGCCAGCTCCCGTTCGAGCAGGTCCGGGTCGCCCAGGTTGAGTTCGACCAGGCGGCGCAGGTGGCAGGCGCTGTCCAGGTCGATGCGCTCGCAGAAGAGGCCCAGGTGGGTGGCCTCGACGTGGGCGATGTGGCCTTCCAGGCGCACCACCGGGCCGGCGTCGCCGAGGGGGACTTCCACGGTGCACTGGGTGCCGATGGGCGGCGGGGCGTCCAGGGCGAGCAGGGCGCCCTTGAACGACAGGTCGAGCACTTCGCCGTCGAGCCGGCCTTGGCGGGTGAGCAGCCGGGCCGGTCCCCGGTAGACCACCCGGGCATGGTGGCGGCGCTCCTGGCCGGTGGGCGGAACGAGGGCGGTGGGATGGGCGGGCTGGTCGGACATGGCAGGGCTCCTCAAGCCCCGTGGCCGCGGGGATGCGGCCGGGGCGGGCTCACTTGCCCTGCATGTTACCCCAAAGGATTTTGTGCAGTTGCACCTGGAAGCGCACCGGCAGGCCGTCGGCCAGGATCCACTCGGCCAGCTGGCGCGGTTCGAGCTGGCCCGCCACCGGGGAAAACAGCACCGGGCACTTGTCGGCCAGAGCGTGCTCGTCCAGTTGGGCCTTGGCCCAGTCGTAGTCGCCCCGGGAGGCGATGACGATCTTCACTTCGTCCCGGGGAGTGAGGTGGGCCAGGTTGGCGAGCCGGTTGCGCGCGACCTCGCCGGAGTCCGGCGCCTTCAGGTCCATGATGCGCGCCACCCGGGGGTCCACCTTGGCGATGTCCAGGGCGCCTGAGGTTTCCAGGGACACGTCGCAGCCGTCGTCGCACAGGGCGGCGAGCAGGGGCAGGCAGTTCTTCTGCGCCAGGGGCTCGCCGCCCGAGACGCAGACGTGGTGGGTCGGGTACTTGGCCACCTCGTAGAGGATCTGGCCGATGGTCTGGGTCTCGCCGCCGGTGAAGGCGTAGGCGGTGTCGCACCAGACGCAGCGCAGGGGGCAGCCGGTGAGGCGGACGAACACCGTCGGCAAGCCGACCCGGGAGGCTTCGCCCTGAACGGAATAGAAGATTTCGCTGATCCGCAGGGTCAGCTGACGGTGATTCTCCACCTCGGGTACTTCCTTTGCGTGCTGCTTATTTCTTGAGCCGGTCCTTGGCGGACTGGGCGGCCCGGCTGTCCGGGTACTTGGCGGCCAGGCGCTCCAGGGACTGGCGGGCGCCCTTGGCGTCGCCCAGCTCCTGCTGGCAGTTGGCGATGGTCAGCAGGGCATCCGGCGCCTTGGCGTGGTCGGGCCACTTGCTCAGCACCACCTGCTCGGCGGCGATCGCCTTCTTGCAGTCGCGCTGGGCGTAGAAGCTGTTGCCGAGCCAGAACTGGGCCGAGGGGGCGAAGTCGCTCTGGGCATGGGCGCGGCCGAAGGCGTCGAAGGCGTTGGCCGCTTCCTTGTACTTGCCGCCCTTGAACAGGGTCAGGGCCGCTTCGTATTCCTTGGCTTCGGCCTGGGGATTGGCGGCCGGCTTGGCCGGAGCCTGGGCTGCGGGGGCGTCGCCGCCGGCAGCCGGGGCATCGCCGCCGGATTGGGCCTGGGGCTCGAACTTGCGCAGCCGGGTGTCCAGGTCCAGGTAAAAGTCTTTTTGCCGCTGCTGGGCCTGCTGCAGCTCGTAGGTGAGCATTTCCACCTGGCCGCGCAGCTGGGCCACGTCGGACTTGAGGTTGTCGAGCTGGTTGGACAGCTCTAGCTGGGCGCGGTTGGCCGCTTCCAGCTTGTCGAGGCGGGCACGGGACTCGGCGCGCAGATCGGCGATCTGGCGACGGGCCTCGTCGTCGTCGAACATGCCGGCGTGTGCCGTGGGCGCTGCCGACAGGCCTGCGACCAACAGAGCCGCCAGGATCGCCGCCGTCCGCGACAGGCGGGCGGCAGGCGCGTGGGGAGAGGTGGGTCGCAGGCCAACCATCTTAGTACTCGCCGTTGTAGAGGATGTCGGCGCGACGGTTTTCGGCGTAGGCCGCTTCGTCGTGGCCTTCGGCCTTCGGCTTCTCTTCGCCCAGGGAGACGGACTCGATCTGGTCATCCTTGGCGCCGAGCAGGTTCAGGGCCTTCTTCACGGCGTCGGCACGCTTCTGGCCCAGGGCCAGGTTGTACTCGCGGGAGCCGCGTTCGTCGGTGTTGCCCTGGATCAGGATCTTGGCGGACTTGTTCTCGGACAGGTACTTGGCGTGGGCGGCCACCAGCTGCTTGTACTCGGCCTTCACTTCATACTTGTCGAAGTCGAAGTAGACGCTGCGCTTGGACAGGATGTTGTTCGGGTCCTTGAGCGGGGACAGGGCGCCGGATTGGTTGCCCACGCCGGAGGAGGTGGCGGTCGGGGTGCGGGTTTCCACGGCGGCGCCGGATTGGCCTTCGGTGCTGGTGGTGGAGCAACCGGTCACCAGGGCGGCGAGCAGGGCTGCGGTAATGGCAGAGGTTTGAGCGAAACGCATTGTGTTCTCCGAAAGGAAGAGCGTAGAGGAGGAAGTGGTCAGACGGTGACGGACGGCCGGGGCTACTTGACCAGGGGACCCCAGGCTGGCTCCCGCACGTCACCGGCGGCGATCGACAGGCGCTGCTTGATGCGACCATCGGCGGATACGGCGGACAACACGCCCCGGCCGCCGATTTCGGTGGCGAACAGGATCATGCGTCCGTTGGGAGCAAAACTGGGGGATTCGTCGCGGGAGGAGTCGGTGAGGACCTGGGTCTGGCGGGAGTTCAGGTCCATCACTGCCAGGCGGAAACCGCCGGCGCCGCGGGTGATGTAGGCAAGCAGCCGGCCGTCCGGGGACAGGCGCGGGCTGACGTTGTAGGAACCTTCGAAGGTGACCCGCTCCGCCGCGCCGCCGCTGGTGGCGACCCGGTAGATCTGGGGCTGGCCGCCCCGGTCGGAGGTGAAATAGACGTAGCGGCCGTCGGCGGACCACTGGGGCTCGGTGTCGATCCCGGACGAGGTCATCAGCCGGGTGACCCCGGAGCCGTCGGCGTTGAGCACGAAGATCTGGGAGCCGCCGTCCTTGGTCAGCACCACCGCCAGGCGGTTGCCGTCGGGGGACCAGGCCGGGGCCGAGTTGGAACCCTTGAAGTTGGACACCACCTGGCGCCGTCCGGTGGCCAGGTTGTGCACATACACCACCGGCTTCTTGTTCTCGAAGCTCACGTAAGCCAGGCGGCCGCCGTCGGGGGACCAGGCCGGGGAAATGATCGGTTCCTTGGAGACCAGGGCCGACTGGGCGTTCTGGCCGTCGGCATCGGCGATCTGCAAGGCGTAGCGGGAACCGGTCTTGACCACGTAGGCGATGCGGGTGGAGAAGACGCCGGGTTCGCCGGTGAGCTTTTCGTAGATGAAGTCGGCGATACGGTGGCCGGCGGCACGCAGCGCCGGAGTGCTGGTCAGGTAGGCGGCGCCGCCCAGGGATTGCTGGCGGGTCACGTCATAGAGGCGGAAACGGGCCTCCATGCGGCCATCGCCGCCGCTGGCCAGGCTGCCGGCGGCCAGGGCGTCGGCGCCGCGGCCCTTCCAACTTCCGTAGTCCACGGCGCTGTTCTCGGTCAGCGCCTGGCTGCCCGGGTCGATCATCTTGAACAGGCCGCTGCGTTCCAGGTCGCCGCGCACCACGGTGGTCAGGGCGCGGGACAGGCCCGGTTCGCCGCCGAAATCGGCGATGGCGATGGGAATGCGGTTGGCACCGGCGCCGGTGACCTCGACGGTCAGCTGGGCGTGAGCCACGTGGGGCAGGACCGACAGGGCCAGGGCGGCAAGCAGCCCTTGGATCAGGGAGCGGCGCGACAGGAATCGGGGAGTCGTCATGGGCGATATCGGGGTTCAGGCGGCAGCCGGTGGGGCGCCGCGAAAAAAAAGCATTATAAAACCTTAGGTTTCCCGGGGGCGGTACTTGATGGTGATCACGCGGTCGGGCTGGCCCGAGTCCGGCTTGGGTAGCGGCGAGGCGTTGTGGATGGCGCGCTCCACCGCGGCGTCGAGGGCCGGATTGCCGCTGCTCTTTTGCAGCTTGACGCTGATCACCTCTCCGGTGATCAGCTGCTCCACCTGGAACACCGCTTCCGGGTTGCCTTGAACGTTGGGCGGCAACACCACGTAGCCGCGCACCTTGGCGCTGATCTTGGCGGCGTAGTCGCCGCGGCCGATGTTGCGCGCCACCGTGGCGGTTTCCGCTTCGGCCAGGTTCTTCAGCCGGTTGTCGCTCTGCTGCCGGGAAACCTTCTTGTTGACCTGGTTCAGCTCATCGTTGATGGCCGAGCTGAAGTCCGGACGGGGCGGCTCGGGCTTCTTCTCGGCCTTGGGTTCGGGTTTCGGCTCGGGCTTTTTCTCCGGCTTGGGCTCGGGCTTCGGTTCCGGCTTCTTTTCCGGTTTCGGTTCGGGCTTGGGCTCGGGTTTTGGCTCGTGCTTCTTCTCCGGCTCCTTCTTCACCGCGATGTCGGGCTTGGCCACCGGCTTGACTGGGGGCGGCGGCTCTGGGGCCGGCTTGGGCGCGACCTTGGGTTCGGGCGGGGGAGGCGGCGGCGGGGCGCTCGGCTTGGGCGCGGCGGTCACCAGCCCCGGCGTGGCGTTCCACAGCTCCACCTGGACCGAGGCCGGCGGGGTCGAGCGCCACGAGACGCCGACGATGAGGAAGATCGCCAGGGCCACGTGCACGGCGACGGCGAGCACGAGGCTCGCCCGTTTTCCCGGGGCCGGGGCCGTGTCGAGGTAGTGCAGGGCGGACATTGGAGGAGGATCAGCGCTTGCCGGCGGTCGGGGTGACCTGGACGTCCATGCCGACCCGCTTGACGCCCGATTCCTTGAGCTGGCCGAGCACCTCGGCGAGCAGTTCGAGCTTGACCGACTTGTCGCCGACCACGGCCACCGGACGCTCGTCGTTGCCGTTTTGCAGCTCCACCACGGTGCGGGCGATGTCGCGCTTGTCCACGGACTGCTCGGGGCCGTTGTAGCCGTCCTTGAGGACGATCGACTGGTCGGCCTTGAGGGACACCACCACCGGGTTCTGCGGCGTTTCGTTGCCGGCGGCGGCGGTGGGCAGGTCGATCGAGCCGGTCTGCATCATCGGCGCTGTGACCATGAAGATCACCAGCAGCACCAGCATCACGTCGATGTAAGGGACGACGTTGATTTCGTTCTTGAGACGGCGGGGACGCATGGACTCGGACCCTTAGCGCATCTGCCGCTGCAGGATGTTGGAGAACTCTTCCATGAAGCTCTCGAAACGGGTGGACAGCCGGTCGATGTCGTAGGCGAAGCGGTTGTAGGCGAGCACCGCGGGGATCGCCGCGAACAGGCCGATGGCGGTGGCCACCAGGGCTTCGGCGATGCCGGGAGCCACCGAGGCCAGGGTGGCCTGGCCCACGTTGGACAGGCCGCGGAAGGCGTGCATGATGCCCCACACCGTGCCGAACAGGCCCACGTAGGGGGACACCGAGCCGACCGAGGCGAGGAAGGCCAGGTGGTCTTCCAGGCCGTCCACCTCGCGCTGGTAGGTGGCGCGCATGGCGCGGCGCGAGCCGTCCACCACGTCCTTGGCTTCCAGGTTCTTCTGGCCGCGCAGCTTGGTGAATTCGCGGAAGCCGGATTCGAAGATGCGCTCCATGGCGCCGGCGTGGTGGCGGTCGTTGACCGCGCTCTGGTACAGGTTGGCCAGATCGCCGCCGGACCAGAAGTCGCGCTCGAACTGCTCGGTCTTGTTGCGCGCCAGGCGTACCGCGAACCACTTGCGGAAGATGTAGTACCAGGACATGAAGGAGACGCCGGCCAGCAGCGCCATCACCAGCTGCACGACGGCGCTGGCGTTGGTGATCAGGTGCAGGATCGACAGGTCTTGGGTGACGTTCATTGCAGGGTCTCGAATTTGGCGCGCAGCCAGTCGGGGATGGGAGTCGATTTCATCTTGGCGAAGTCCACGCAGACGATCTGCACCGTGGCGGTGACCAGTTCTTCCCAGCCGGACGGAGCGTCCGGGCTGGCGCGGCGCACGTGCTGGCGGAACACCACCTGGCTGCGGCCGAGCTTGTCGACCTCCAGGCCGACGTCGAGCAGGTCGTCGAGACGGGCCGGGCGCAGGTAGTCGATGTTGATGTTGCGCACCACGAACACCAGGTTGTGGTCCCGGGCCAGGTCGCGCTGGTCGTGGCCGATCTGGCGAAGCCATTCGGTACGGCAGCGTTCGAGGAAATCCAGGTAGGTGGCGTGGTAGACCACGCCGCCGGCATCGGTGTCGGCGTAGTAGACCCGGACGGGCCAGGTGAAGGCGTTGGGCTTTTGTTCGTGGGCGGGCATGAAGGCGCTATTTTAGGAGTCTGGAAAGCGAGCGAGAAACCTGGGCTGTAACGCACTGTAACCAGTTGTTGCAAATCCGGAGGAAAGGCGGCTCAGCTTTTCTCGTCCCACAGCTGGGGTGTGGCTTCGGCGGGCAGTCCGGCGGGGGGGCGGAAACCCAGGTGGCGGTAGATGGCAGCGGTGGCCATGCGCCCCCGGGGGGTGCGTTGCAGGTAGCCCTGCTGGATCAGGTAGGGTTCCAGCACGTCCTCGATGGTGTCCCGGGCCTCGCCGATGGCCGCCGCCAGGTTGTCCACGCCGACCGGGCCGCCGCCGAACTTGTCGATGACGGCTTCGAGCAGCTTGCGGTCCATCATGTCCAGGCCGGCTGGGTCCACGTCGAGCATGGACAGGGCGGCGTCGGCCACCGGGGCGGTGATCACGCCGCCGGCCTTGACCTCGGCGTAGTCGCGCACCCGGCGCAGCAGCCGGTTGGCGATGCGCGGCGTGCCCCGGGAGCGCTTGGCGATCTCCAGGGCGCCGTCGGGTTCGATGGCTACGTTGAGCAGGCCGGCGGAGCGGCTGACGATGTGGGTCAGCTCGGCGGCGTTGTAGAACTCCAGCCGCGAGACGATGCCGAAGCGGTCGCGCAGCGGGTTGGTCAGCATGCCGGCCCGGGTGGTGGCCCCCACCAGGGTGAACGGCGGCAGGTCGAGCTTGACCGAGCGGGCCGCCGGGCCTTCGCCGATCATGATGTCGATCTGGAAGTCCTCCAGGGCCGGGTAGAGGATTTCCTCCACCACCGGCGACAGGCGGTGGATTTCGTCGATGAACAGGACGTCGTTGGCGTCCAGGTTGGTCAGGATCGCCGCCAGGTCGCCGGGGCGTTCCAGCACCGGGCCCGAGGTCTGGCGCAGGTTGACGCCCATCTCCTGGGCGACGATGTGGGCCAAGGTGGTCTTGCCCAGGCCGGGGGGGCCGAACAGCAGCACGTGATCGAGGGATTCGCCGCGCTTGCGGGCCGCCTGGATGAAAATCTCCAGTTGCTCCCGCACCTTGGCCTGGCCCACGTAGTCGGCCAGGCGCTTCGGCCGCAGCGCCCGCTCGATGGCCTCCTCCTGGGTGGAGGCGGCGCCGGGGGCGATCAGGCGGTTGGCGGGGGCGGAAAAGGAGTCGGTTTCGATCATCGGGGGACGGACGGATCAGGGCAGAGGCCGGGGCGGAGGCAACTCAGGTCTTGGCCAGGAGCTTGAGGGCCTGGCGGATGCCGTCGGAAACGGAAACGCCGGCAGGCAGCTTGTCCATGGCCTGGCCGGCTTCGCGCTCATTGTAGCCGAGGGCCAGCAGGGCATTGAGGATGTCGTGGCTGGCGTCCGGGGCCAGGGCGCCAGCGGCACCGGCGGCGGCGCCCACCGGGGCGAGCTTGTCCTTGAGTTCGAGCAGCAGGCGCTCGGCGGTCTTCTTGCCTACCCCGGGGATCTTGGTCAGCCGCCCGGTTTCCTGGCGCGACACGGCGGCGGCCAGCTCACTCACCGACAGGCCGGAGAGCACGGCCAGGGCCATCTTCGGCCCGACCCCGGAAATCTTCACCAGCTGGCGGAAGGTGGCTCGCTCCTCGGCGGTGAGGAAGCCGAACAGGAAGTGGCCGTCTTCGCGCACCACGTGATGGGTGAGCAGCACGGTCTTTTCGCCCAGGCCGGGCAGGTTGTAGAAGGTGCTCATGGGCACGTCCACCTCGTAGCCCACGCCGCCCACGTCCACCAGGACCTGGGGCGGGGTTTTCTCGATGAGGGTGCCGGCGAGTCGTCCGATCATTTCTTGTTCCCGGAAGAGGTTGAGAGGGTGGCCGCGCCGGGCAGGCGGGCCAGGTCCTTGGCCATCAGCCGGCCGCCGCGGCGGCGGCCGGCGGTGGGCAGGGCGCCCATGCCCAGGCCGCCGTGGGCGTGGCAGATGGCGCAAGCCAGGGCGTCGGCCGCGTCCGGCGACGGGTCGCCGGGCAGTTGCAGCAGGCGCCGCACCATGTGCTGCACCTGGGTCTTGTCGGCCCGGCCGTGGCCCACCACCGCCTGCTTGATCTGCATGGTGCCGTATTCGGCCACCGGCAGGCCGGCCAGGGTCAGGGTGGTGATGGCGGCGCCCCGGGCCTGGCCGAGCAGCAGGGTGGACCAGGGGTTGCGGTTGAGGAACACCTCCTCGATGGCCGCCTGGCCCGGGGCGTGGGCGGCGACGATGGCGTCGATGCCCCGGGCGATGGTGGCCAGCCGCTCGGGCAGACCGGCCTTGTCGTCGGTGCGGATGCAGCCGCTGGCCACGTAGGCGAGCTTGCTGCCGGTGACGTCGATGACGCCGAAGCCGGTGATGCGCAGCCCCGGGTCGATACCGAGGATGCGCAGGGTGGTGGGCGCGGGCAAGGTCACGGCCGGCTCACTTGCGCGCCAGGGCGACACCGCTCACCGCCACTGCCATGCCGACCAGGGCGGCGCCGGTGAGGGTCTCGCCGAAGGCGGCCCAGGCGATCATGGCCGTGGTCGGCGGGGTCAGGTAGAACAGGCTGGCCACGTTGACCGCGCTGCCGCTGCGGATCAAGAGGTTGAGCAGGCTGATGGCGCCCACCGACAGCACCAGCACCAGCCAGAGCAGGGCGAAGACGAACTGGCCGCTCCAGGCGATGTGGAACGATTCGCCACTGGCCGCGGCGGCCAGGGCGGTGACCAGGGCCGTGGGCACGAACTGGATGACCGCGCCGGTGCGCAGGTCGAAGTGGGGGCAGAAGCGTTTCTGGTACAGGGTGCCGGCGGTGATCGCCGCCAGGGCGAACAGGGCCGGCAGCAGCAGGGCGCCGAGGGGCAGGCCGGCCAGCTTGCTGGAGACCACCAGGGCGACGCCGACGAAGCCCAGGGCCAGCCCCAGCCATTGCCGACCGGTGACCTTCTCGCCGAGCAGCAAGCCGGCGCCCAGGGCGGTGAGCAGGGGCTGGGTGCCGACTACCAGGGAGGTGACCCCGGCGGGCAGGCCCAGGCCGATGGCGACGAACACCCCGCCCAGGTAGCAGGCATGCAGCAGCACCCCGGTGACGGCGATGTGCAGCCACTGGCGCGGCTCCTTCGGCCAGGGGGCGCGGGTGGCCAGGGCCACCGCCAGCATCAGGGCGATCACCAGCACGTAGCGGGCGAGCAGGAAGGTGAGGGGCTCGGCGTAGGGCAGGCCGAACTTGGCGCCGATGAAGCCGGTGCTCCACAACAGGACGAAGAGGAGCGGCAGGAGCGGGCGCAGGGTGGGCACAGGCGTCGGGGTTGGAGAAAAAGGCTGGAAAGGCCGGGGGCCAAAACGACGAAGCGGCGCCGGGCGCCGCTTCGTCTTTCGCCTCGGGAGGCTCAGTCCTCGAACACCGCCGAGGAGTACACCTCCTGGACGTCGTCCAGGGATTCAAGGGCGTCGAGCAGCTTCTGCATCTTCACTGCATCGTCGCCGGACAGGGGCGACTCGTTGAGGGGCTTCATGCTCACCTCGCCGAATTCGGCCTTGAAGCCGGCGCGTTCCAGGGCTTCCTTGACGGTGGTGAATTCCCAGGGGCCGGTGATGACCTCGATGGAACCGTCGTCGTTGCTCACCACATCGTCGGCACCGGCTTCCAGGGCGGCTTCCATCAGGGCGTCCTCGTCGGTGCCCGGGGCGAACATCAGCTGGCCGCAGTGCTTGAACTGGAAGGCCACGCAGCCGTCGGTGCCCATGTTGCCGCCGTACTTGGAGAAGGCGTGGCGCACGTCGGCCACGGTGCGGACCTTGTTGTCGGTGAGGCAATCCACGATCACCGCCGCGCCGCCGATGCCGTAACCTTCGTAGCGGGCTTCCTCGTAGCTGACACCTTCGAGCTGGCCGGTGCCGCGCTTCACGGCGTTGTCGATGTTGTCCTTGGGCATCGATTCGCCCTTGGCCTTTTCGATCGCCAGGCGCAGGCGCGGGTTCATGGCCGGGTCGCCCCCGCCCATCTTGGCCGCTACCGTGATTTCCTTGATCAGCTTGGTGAAGACCTTGCCGCGCTTGGCGTCCTGCCGGCCTTTACGATGCTGGATGTTGGCCCATTTGGAATGCCCGGCCATAGCTCACCTCAAACGTGATGTAGTGTCGAAAACCCGCTCTGATACGGATGCAAGAGCGTTTTAGAATCGCAAAATTCTAGCATAGCGAGGCTCTCCCCCATGGTTGCTCCCCTTCCCGTTGCCCGGCACCAGGCCGAGGATCTGTGCCTGCTGCCCGCCCTGGCCAACCGCCACGGCCTGATCACCGGCGCTACCGGCACCGGTAAGACCATCACCTTGCAGGTGCTGGCCGAGCGCTTCTCGGCCATTGGCGTGCCGGTGTTCCTCGCCGACGTGAAGGGCGACCTGTCCGGCGTCGCCGCCCCAGGGCAGGAATCGGCCAAGCTGGCCGAGCGGCTAAAGAGCCTGGGCGTCGCCGACTGGGCGCCCCAGGCGCTGCCCGTGGTGTTCTGGGACGTCTACGGCAAGCAGGGCCACCCGGTGCGGGCCACCATCTCCGACATGGGGCCGGTGTTGCTGGCCCGGCTGCTCAACCTCAACGACACCCAGGCCGGGGTGCTGCAGCTGGTGTTCAAGATCGCCGACGACAACGGCCTCTTGCTGCTCGACCTGAAGGACCTGCGCGCCATGGTCCAGCACGTCGGCGACAACGCCAAGACCTTCACCACCGAGTACGGCAACATCTCCGCCGCCTCCATCGGCGCCATCCAGCGCGGCTTGCTGACCCTGGGCGAGCAGGGGGGCGAGGTGTTCTTCGGCGAGCCGATGCTTGACATCGCCGACCTGATGCAGACCGACGGCAACGGCCGCGGCGTGGTCAATGTGCTGGCCGCCGACTCCCTGATGCAGCAGCCCCGGCTGTACTCCACCTTTTTGCTCTGGCTGCTCTCGGAGTTGTTCGAGCGCCTGCCCGAGGTGGGGGATGTGGATAAGCCCAAGCTGGTGTTCTTCTTCGACGAGGCCCACCTGCTCTTCAACGAGGCGCCGCCGGCCCTGCAGGAAAAGATCGAGCAGGTGGTGCGGCTGATCCGCTCCAAGGGCGTGGGCGTCTATTTCGTCAGCCAGAACCCCCTGGACATTCCCGAGAAGGTCCTCGGCCAACTCGGCAACCGGGTCCAGCACGCCCTGCGCGCCTTCACGCCCCGGGACCAGAAGGCGGTCAAGACCGCCGCCGAGACCCTGCGCGCCAACCCGGCCTTCGACGCCGCTGCGGCCATCACCGAACTGGGGGTGGGCGAGGCCCTGGTCTCCTTCCTCGACGAGAAGGGCCGGCCGGCCATGGTCGAGCGGGCCTTCGTCCTGCCGCCGGCCTCGCGCATCGGGCCCCTGACGGCCGACGAGCGCGGCGCGGTGATCAAGGGCTCCCTGCTGTTCGGCCACTACGAGCAGGCGATCGACCGGGAAAGCGCCTACGAAATCCTGCGCGGCCGCAGTGCCCAGACCCCGGGTTCCGCCGACGGCGCCCCGGCCGGAACGGCGGCGCCGGCCCCGTCGGGCGGCGGCCTTGGGGACGTGCTCGGCGACATCTTCGGCGGCGCCCCGGCGGCCAAGGGCGGGCGGCGCAGCGACTCCCTGGTGGAAACCCTGGCCAAGTCGGCGGCCCGGGCCCTCGGCTCTCAGGTGGGTCGGGAGATTGTGCGCGGCGTGCTCGGCTCGATCCTCGGCGGCAGCGGATCGCGCCGCCGTTGAGGGTGCCGACCCGCGCCGCAGCGCATCGGCTGCGGTCGCGGCCGGCAAGATATCCGGCCATCGCCGGCCCGCCGCAAGGCGGAGCCGGCGTTTTCGTTTACGGCGATATTCCTTGAGGCAAGTCATGATCGGGCGATAGGATTCAGGCATATTCCTTCCTGTTATTCCCCGCCTGTCCCTTTTTACCCCCATGGCTTTCCCCTTTTTTCGGTCCGGTCGCGCCGCCGCCATGGCGGGCGGGCGTCTTTGCCGCTGCCTGCTGATGCTGCTCGGCCTGGCCCTGCTGGCGGGCTGCGACAAGCCGCGGCTACCCCTGGCGGTGGGGGCCAACCCCTGGCCGGGCTACGAAGCACTGTTCCTGGCCCGGGACCAGGGGCTGGTCAGCGAAGCGGCGGTGCGGGTGCTCGACTTTCCCGCCACCGGCGAGGTGATGCGGGCCTTCCGCAACGGCACCCTGGACGCCGCCGCCCTGACCCTGGACGAGGCCCTGACCCTGGTGGGCAACGGCGAGGCGGTGAAGGTGGTGCTGGTGTTCGACGTGTCCGCCGGCGGCGACGCCGTTGTGGCCCAGCCTGGGCTGGAATCCCTGGGCGCCCTGCGGGGGCGGCGGATCGGGCTGGAGCCCAACACCACCGCCTCCCTCCTGCTCTACCGGGCCCTGAACTCGGCCGGGCTGGCGGCGGGGGACGTGACCGTGGTGCCGCTTTCCCTGGACAAGCAGCAGCGCGCCTTGCAGCGCGGCGAGGTGGATGCCCTGGCTACTTGCGAGCCGGTGCGTTCCCGGCTCGCCGCCGGCGGTGCCCGGGTGCTCTACGACAGCACCGCCATGCCCAACGAGATCGTGGACGTGCTGGTGGTGCGCCAGGCCGCCCTGGACGAGCGGCCCGGCGACGTGGCGGCCCTGGTCCACGGCCTGGGCCGGGCCCAGCAGCGGCTGATCGGCGGCGACGCGACGGTGATCGCCCAGGGGGCCCACCGCAGCAACCTCACTCCCGACCAGTTTCGCCAGGCCCTGGCCGGCATGATCCTGCCGGACATCGAGCAGAACCGGAGACTGTTGGCCCCCCGGGGGGAACTGGACGTCCAGGCCGGCCGGCTGGTGGCGTTCATGGAGCAGCAGGGCTGGTTGCGCCAGGCGCCGGCGGCCAGCGTGCTCGACGACCGGCTGGTGCGCGACGCCGCCATCCTGCCCCAGGGCGGAGGCCGCTCATGAAGCTACGCCACGGCCTGCCGGTCGCCCTGCTCGCCTTCGCCTCCCTGCTCGGGTTGGGCTTCTACCTGACCGACCGGGTGCGCAGCGCCGCCGAGGTCGAGCAGCAGGTGACGTCCCTGGCCGCCTTCAACGGCGACCGGCTGGCGGCGGAGGTGGAGGACGAGATCATCGCCGGCGACAGCGCCGCCGCCGAGCGCACCCTGGTGCGCCTTTCCGCCATGCCCCACCTGCGCCAGGCGATGGTGCTGGACGACCGGCTGCGGGTGCAGCTTGCCAGCCGCTTCAACCGCAAGGGGGCCGATTTCGCCTCGCTGCCGGGCATGCCCCCGGCCGAGCATTTCGCCGCCGCCGGCCTGCGCATGGCCGGTGAGGTGCTGCTGTCCCCCGAGCGCACTACCTTGTGGTCGATCTACCCCCTGCGCCTGCCGCCGCCTCCGGGGGAACTGCGCGCCACCCGGGTGGGCTACCTGTACCTGGAGTACGACCTGGGCGTGGCCAAGGACTTGGCACGGTGGGAAGCGGGACGGCGCTTTTTGGTCATTGGCGCCGGCATCGCCTTGCTCTGCCTGCTGCTGTGGGCCGTTCTCGACCGGCTGGTGGCGCGCCGTCTGCAAGCCCTGAGCGACGCGGCCCGGGCCTTCGACGGTGGCCGGGCCAAGGCCGAGGCCCTGGCCCAGTTGCCCAAGCCGGGGCGCGACGAGATCGGCCGGCTGTCCGCCGCCCTGGCCGGGATGATGGACGAGATCGGTCGCCACCAGGAGACCTTGGCCGCCAGCAACGCCGCCCTGTCGCGGGAGATCGACGAGCGCCGCCAGGCCGAGGCCTCCCTGCGCCTGGCTGCCCAGGTGATCGCCAGCAGCAACGACGCGATCATGATCACCGACGCCGAGCACCGCATCATCCGGGTCAACCCGGCCTTCACCCGGATCAACGGCTACGAGGCCGACGAGGTGGTGGGCAAGCCCCCCGCCATGCTCCGTTCCAGCCGCCACGAGGGCGCTTTCTACGAACGCATGTGGCAGGAGGCGGAAATCCGCGGCATGTGGCAGGGCGAGGTCTGGCACACCCGCAAGGGGGGTGAGCAGATCGCCCTGTGGCACTCGGTCACCACCCTGCGCGATTCCGCCGGCCGCCTCACCCACTACGTCATCGTCAGCTCCGACCTGTCCCGCTACAAGGAGGCCGAGGAGCGCATCCGCTTCCTCGCCAACTTCGACCTGCTCACCGGCCTGCCCAACCGGGTGATGCTCCAGGAGCGCCTGCACCGATCCATCGAGGAGGCCGCCTTCGACCGGGAGGAGCTGGCCCTGATTCTGCTCAACGTGGATCGCTTCCAGGCGGTGAACGATTCCCTCGGGCCGGGGGCCGGGGACGAGCTGCTCCAGGCCATCGCCGCCCGCCTCGGCACGGCGATTCAGGAAGGGGAGATGGCGGCACGCATGGGCGCCGACGAATTCGCCGTGCTGCTGCCCCGCTGCGGCGTGGACCGGGCCGCCTGGCGCGCCCAGCAACTGCTCGGCGACCTGTGCCGGCGCTACGACCTGAGCACCCAGCCGGTGGAGGTGACCGTCACCGCCGGCATCAGCCTGTTCCCCCACGACACCCGGGACGGCGCCGGCCTGCTGCGCGACGCCGACGCCGCCGCCCGCCACGCCAAGGAGGCGGAACGGGGCGGCTTCCGCTTCTTCGCCCCGGAAATGAACGCCCAGGCCCTGGACCGCTTCGCCCTGGAAAACGACCTGCGCCACGCCCTGGCCGCGGGCCAGCTGTTTCTCGCCTACCAGCCCCAGGTCGAAGTGGCCGGCGGCCGGGTGGTGGGGGTCGAGGCCCTGGTGCGCTGGCAGCATCCGGAAAAGGGCCTGATCTCGCCGGCCCGCTTCATCCCGGTGGCCGAGGAATCCGGGCTGATCCTCAGCCTGGGGGACTGGGTGCTCAAGGAGGCCACCCGCCAGACGGCGCGCTGGCAAGAGCAGGGCCTGGACCTGCGGGTGGCGGTGAACCTGTCCGCCCTGCAATTCCGCCAGAGCCAGCTGCCCACCCAGGTCAAGGCCGCCCTGGAAGAGGCAGGGCTGGCGGCGCACCGCCTGGAGCTGGAGATCACCGAATCCACCCTGATGGACAACACCGAGCAGGCCATCTCGCACCTGTGGGAGTTGTCGGACATGGGGGTGCAGCTGGCCATTGACGACTTCGGCACCGGCTATTCGAGCCTCGCCTACCTGAAGCGCTTCCCCCTGCAACGGCTGAAGATCGACCAGGCCTTCGTGCGCGACCTGAGCACCGACGCCAACGATGCCGCCATCGTCACCGCCATCGTCGGCCTGGCCCGCAGCCTGGGCATGCAGGTCACCGCCGAAGGGGTGGAAACCGCCGAGCAGCTGGCCTACCTGGCCGATCTGTCCTGCGACGAGTACCAGGGCTACTACTGTAGTCGGCCGATCCCGGCGGGGGATATTCCCGAGGTGGTGGCCCGCCAGGCAAACCTGCTGGAGGTCTAGGCGGGGCGCGGACTTTCAGCTATGGCGGCTGGAGAATGAGAACTGGCGCGGGGTTTCGGACAGGCTGTCTGAAACCCCGCGCCAGTTCTAGGGTTTGGGGCAGCGGTTTGCGCTACCCCGCATCGTGGTCCCGGCGGCCGTCCGTCCGGCCGCAACCCGTCACGCCTTGAGGCGGCGCACGATCTCCAGGGTCAGGTCGGCCTGGTTGAGGCAGTAGAAGTGCAGCCCCGGCGCGCCCTGGGCGATCAGGGTGCGGCACAGGCCGGTGACCACCTCCAGGCCGAATTCCCGCACCGCTTCCGCATCGTCCCCGTAGGCCTCGAACTGGCGCCGCACCCAGCGCGGGATCTCGGCGCCGCACTGGTCGGCGAAGCGGGCCAGCTTGGTGTAGCTGGCGATGGGCATGATGCCCGGCACGATCGGAATCTCCACCCCGGCGTCCCGTACCCGGGCGACGAAGTGGGCGTAGGCGTCCGGGTTGTAGAAGAACTGGGTGATGGCCGAGTCGGCCCCGGCGCGGGCCTTGGTGACGAAGGCGGCCAGGTCGGACTCGAACGAGGCGGCCTGGGGGTGCACCTCCGGGTAGGCCGCCACTTCCAGGTGGAAGCCGCCCTCGGCGGCGCTGCCGGTCTCGGCGCGGATGAAGCTCACCAGGTCGCTGGCGTAGCGGAATTCGCCCAGGCTGGCCATGCCCGAGGGCAGGTCGCCGCGCAGGGCGACGATGCGGCGGATGCCCTGGGCGCGGAAGCCGGCGAGGATTTCGCGGATGCTTTCCCGGGTGGCGCCGACGCAGGACAGGTGGGGGGCGGCGGCGCGGCCCTCATCCTGGATCTCGCGCACGATGGCGAAGGTGCGCTCCTGGGTCGAGCCGCCGGCGCCGTAGGTCACCGAGAAGAATTCCGGATTGATGGCGGCCAGGCGGGCCCGGGTGGCGCGCAGCTTGTCCGCGCCTTCCGGGGTTTGCGGCGGGAAGAATTCGATCGAGATGGGCAGGGTCGCGGGCGTCATGGTGGGCGTGGTCATGGCGTTGGTTGTCAGTCTTGCAGTCTTGGAATAATGGATTCAGGTGTCAGGCGCGGCCGGCGTGGATGAAGAATTCCCGGTTGCCGTCGCCGCCGGTGATCGGGCTGTCCACGTAGTGGTGCACTGTGAGGCCGAGGTCGGCGGCGGCGGCGCGGATGCGCGCCTCCACCTGGGGGTAGAGGGTGGCGTCCTTGACCAGCCCGCCCTTGGCCAGCTTGTCCGGCCCCACTTCGAACTGGGGCTTGACCAGCAGCAGCAGGGTGCCGCCCGGAGCGAGCAGGGCTGGCACCCGGGGCAGGATCAGGGTCAGGGAGATGAACGACAGGTCGCCCACGATCAGGTCGAAGCCGGCGGCGGGAAAGTGCTCGCCCAGGTCGGCCGGGCTCAGGGCCCGGGCATTGATGCCTTCCAGGGTGACGACCCGGGGATCGCCCGCCAGGCGCGGGTGGATCTGGCCGTGGCCTACTTCCACCCCCACCACCCGGGCGGCACCGGCGTGCAGCAGGCAGTCGGTAAAGCCGCCGGTGGATTGCCCCAGGTCGAGACAGGTCTGCCCCGCCGGGTCGATGGCGCAGGCGGCCAGGGCCCCGGCCAGCTTGAGGCCGCCGCGGGATACGTAGCGATCCTCGTCGCCGGGCAGGAGTTGCAGCGGCGTGTCGTCGGCCAGTTCCAGGCTGGGCTTGGCCACGGCCTCCCAGCCCTTGCCCAGGTCGGCCAGCACCCGGCCAGCGGCGATCAGGCGCTGGGCGGCGGTGCGCGATTCGGCCAGCCCCCGGGCCACCAGGGCCTGGTCGGCGCGCTGCCGGCCGGCGGGACGGGCGTGAGAGGCGGGCGCCTTGTGCGCCGGGGCTGCGCGCTGGGCGCGGCGGTGGAAGGAATCCATGGTCATGGCCGGTGTCGGTTCAGCGTTCCGCGCTCAGCAACAGGCGCAGGCCGAGCACCGCCAGGGCGGCGCCGAAGGCCCGCTCCAGCCAGTGGCCGCAGCGCAGGAAGGCGGCGCGCACCCGGGGCTGGGTGAAGAACAGGGTGACCAGGGCGAACTGCAACGCCATCAGCCACAGGCCGTAGGCGGCCAGGCGCGGCAGGGGCGTGGCCGGGCTGAGGACCAGGGTGAACAGGGCGAGGAAGTACAGGGGCGCCTTGGGGTTGAGGGCGTTGGTGAGAAAGCCCCGGCCCAGGTGGCGCAGGGCCGACTCGGGCGCGGCGGTGCCTTCCGGCGCGTCGTCACTGCCCGGCGAGGTGGCCGGCCGGGCGCGCAGGCCCTTCCAGCCCAGGTAGAGCAGGTAGGCGCCGCCGGCCAGCTTGAGAGCGGCGAGCCAGGCGGCCGAGTGGGCGATCAGGGCCGCCAGGCCGGCGGCGGAATAGGCGATGTGCACCGCCAGCCCCAGGGCGATGCCCAGGCTGGTGAGCAGTCCCGCCCGCCGTCCGGCGAGCAGCGACTGGCGGACTACCATGGCGAAGTCGGGGCCGGGCGTCGCCGCCGCCAGTAGATGCACGGCGGTGAGGGTGGCAAAAGCCGAGAGTCCGTCCATGGTGTGGCTCCGCAAGGGCGCAGCACTTCCTCAGCGAGGGAAGGCGCCGCGCCAGCAAGGTGTTCGGTCGCCCAGCCGGCGCCCCGCGCATTGACGTGGGGCGCCGGCTGGGACGTGGGCCGCTTAGTAGCGGTAGTGGTTGGGCTTGAAGGGACCGTTCTTGGGCACGCCGATGTAGGCGGCCTGGGCGTCGGTCAGCTCGGTGAGGTTGGCGCCGATCTTCTTCAGGTGCAGGCGGGCGACCATTTCGTCGAGCTGCTTGGGCAGCACGTATACGCCCACCGGGTATTGCTCGGTCTTGGCGTACAGCTCGATCTGGGCCAGGGTCTGGTTGGCGAAGGAGTTGCTCATGACGAAGCTGGGGTGGCCGGTGGCACAACCCAGGTTCACCAGGCGGCCTTCGGCCAGCAGGATCAGGCGCTTGCCGTCGGGGAAGATGATGTGGTCCACCTGGGGCTTGATGTTTTCCCACTCGTACTGGCGCAGGCTGGCGACTTCAATCTCGGAGTCGAAGTGGCCGATGTTGCAGACGATGGCGTTGTTCTTCATCGCCTTCATGTGGCCGTGGGTGATCACGCCGACGTTGCCGGTGGTGGTGACGAAGATGTCGCCCAGGGCGGCGGCTTCGTCCATGGTCACCACGCGGTAGCCTTCCATGGCGGCTTGCAGGGCGCAGATCGGGTCGATCTCGGTGACCCAGACGGTGGCGCCGAGGCCGCGCAGGGACTGGGCGCAGCCCTTGCCCACGTCGCCGTAGCCGAGCACCACGCCGATCTTGCCGGCGATCATCACGTCGGTGGCGCGCTTGATGCCGTCCACCAGGGACTCGCGGCAGCCGTAGAGGTTGTCGAACTTGGACTTGGTGACCGAGTCGTTGACGTTGATGGCCGGGAATTTCAGCTCGCCCTTGGCGTGCATCTGGTAGAGGCGATGCACCCCGGTGGTGGTCTCCTCGGTGACGCCCTTGATCTGGGCCAGGCGGGTCGAATACCAGGTCGGGTCCGTCTTCAGCTTGGCGCGGATGGAGGCGAACAGCACCACGGCTTCCTCGCTGTCCGGGTTGTCGAGCACGGACAGGTCCTTCTCGGCCCGGGCGCCCAGGTGCAGCAGCAGGGTGGCGTCGCCGCCATCGTCGAGGATCATGTTGCTGAAGACTTTTTCACCATTCGCCGCCGCCGGCCACTCGAAGATGCGGTGGGTGTAGTCCCAGTAGTCTTCCAGGGATTCGCCCTTGATGGCGAACACCGGCACGCCGCTGGCGGCGATGGCGGCGGCGGCGTGGTCCTGGGTCGAGAAGATGTTGCAGGAGGCCCAGCGCACTTCGGCGCCCAAGGCGGTCAGGGTCTCGATCAGTACCGCCGTCTGGATGGTCATGTGCAGGGAGCCGGTGATGCGGGCGCCCTTCAGGGGCTGCTTGGCGGAAAATTCTTCGCGGATCGCCATCAGACCGGGCATTTCGGTCTCGGCAATGCGGATTTCCTTGCGGCCCCAGTCGGCCAGGGAGAGGTCGGCGACGCAGAAGTCGCCCTTGAGGTCAGCCACAGCGTTCATATAGAACTCCGGATCGTGTGGCCGGGGGGATGGGGGTGCGGCAGTCTGCTCACCCGTCTCCGAACCCGGCAGGGTTGAAAGACATATGCGGGTGAGCGCCGTTGACCTGGGTGCCACGGCAGGGTGCCGGGCACCTTCCGAGCCTGACCGGTCGGTCGCCAAACGGCGGACCGGCTGCAACGCTCCTCGGAAGAAGGCGGATGATACGTCCCCGGCGCGGTTTGCTCAATGCCCGGCGCCGCCCGGGGCGGGTCAGAGGGGTTCGGCGGGGCCGCCCCAGAGCTGGTTGAGGTCGGGGAAGCGCCACTTTTCCGGGTCTTCCCGGCTGGCGATCTTTTCATGGCAGCCGGGCTGGCCCAGGTCCACGATCTCGGGACGGATGCGCGCCTGGGCCTTGGTCGAGTAGAACACCTTGAGGCGCGGCACCAGCAGGGACTTGGGGTTCTGCTCCATGACCACCCCGAGGCGGCCCGATTCGAGGCGCACCAGGGAGCCCACCGGGTAGATGCCCACGGTCTTGACGAAGGCCTTGAACACCGCCGGGTCGAAGTGGCCCTCGGCCCATTCGGCCATCTTGCGCAGGGACTCGGCCGGGTCCCAGCCGGATTTGTAGGGGCGGTTCGAGGTGATCGCGTCGTAGACGTCGCAGACCGCGCCCATCTTGGCGTAGAGACTGATCTGGTCGCCCTTGAGGCGCTCCGGGTAGCCGCTGCCGTCGATCTTCTCGTGGTGGTGCAGGCACACGTCCAGGGCCACGTCGCTCACCCCGCTGCCGGCCAGCAGCATGGCGTGGCCTTCGGCCGGATGGCTCTTCACCGCTAGGAACTCGGCGTCGGTGAGCTTGCCCGGCTTGTTGAGAATGGCCGGGTCGATGGCCATCTTGCCCAGGTCGTGGAGCAGGCCGGCCATGCCGGCTTCGCGCACTTCGGGTTCGCTCAGGCCCAGTTCCCGGGCCAGGGCGATCATCAGGGCACAGACCGCCACCGAGTGCATGTAGGTGTAGTCGTCGGCAGTCTTGAGTCGGGCCAGGCTGATCAGGGCGCCGGGGTTGCGCAGCACCGAATTGGAAATCTCGTCTACCAGGGGCTGGGCGTTGGCCGCGTCCAGGGCCTTGCCCATGCGCGCTTCCTGGAACATGGAGGTGACCGCCTGGCGCGACTTGGCGCAGATGCGGGCGGCCCGTTCCAGCTCCATGGACATGGAGACCTTTTCGATAGCCGGCGCGGGCTCGCTGCCGGCGGCGCGCAGCAGCTCGCGCTCCACCGCGGCGTCGGATTCCTCCTTGGCCTGGCCTTCGGCCACGTCGAAGCCTTTGGTGGTGTCGATCCACACCTCGCGGATGCTGCTGTCGAGAATGCGCTGGATGTCTTCCGGGTCTTCGAGCAGGAAGGCGGAGCGCCAGAACGGGTGCTCCATCCAGGAACCGCAGAGTTCGTGCAGGTGCATGCCGACCCGCAGATGGTCGACCGAGATTCGCTTGAGCATGCGCGTATCTGAAATGGGTAGGCTGCCTAGTTTATAGGCACGTGCCGGAACGGACCAAAGAAATACGCCACGCTCCCCCTGTCTGGACCGGCCAGCCCAGGCTCGGCCGGCCGAAACGATGACGGGGAGCCGAAGCTCCCCGTCGCGGTCGGTCCCGGCTGGCGCCGGAACCGGGCCTTGCTTGCCCTGCTTTACAGCCCGGCGGCGGCGCGCAGGATCTGCGCCTTGTCGGTGGCTTCCCAGGTGAATTCCGGCTCGTCCCGGCCGAAGTGGCCGTAGGCGGCGGTCTTCTGGTAGATCGGGCGCAGCAGGTCGAGCATCTGCACGATGCCCTTGGGGCGCAGATCGAAGTGGGCGCGCACCAGTTCGGTCAGCTTCTCGTTGGTTACCTTGCCGGTACCGAAGGTCTCGACCATGATCGAGGTCGGCTGGGCCACGCCGATGGCGTAGGACACCTGCACCAGGCACTTGCTGGCCAGGCCGGCGGCGACGATGTTCTTGGCCACGTAGCGGCCGGCATAGGCAGCGGAACGGTCCACCTTGGAGGGGTCCTTGCCGGAGAAGGCGCCACCGCCGTGGGGGGCGGCACCGCCGTAGGTGTCGACGATGATCTTGCGCCCGGTCAGGCCGCAGTCGCCTTGCGGGCCGCCGATGACGAAGCGGCCGGTGGGGTTCACCAGGTACTTGATCTCGCCCTTGATCAGCTCCTTGGGCAGCACGGGCTTGATCACGTCCTCGATCACCGCCTCGCGCAGGCTGTCCAGGGGGATGTCCGGAGAGTGCTGGGTGGACAGCACCACGGTGTCGATGGCCACCGGCTTGCCGTCCTCGTAGCGGATGGTGACCTGGGACTTGGCGTCCGGGCGCAGCCAGGGCAGGCGGCCGTCGCGGCGCAGCAGGGACTGGCGTTCCACCAGACGGTGGGACAGGTAGATCGGCAGGGGCATCAGGGACGGGGTTTCGTCACAGGCGTAGCCGAACATCAGGCCCTGGTCGCCGGCGCCCTGGTCCAGGCCGTCGTCGTGGGCCTTGTCCACGCCCTGGGCGATGTCCGGGCTCTGCTTGTCGTAGGCCACCAGCACGGCGCAGCCCTTGTAGTCGATGCCGTACTCGGTGTTGTCGTAGCCGATGCGGCGGATGGTGTCCCGGGCCACCTGGATGTAGTCCACGTTGGCGTGGGTGGTGATCTCGCCGGCCAGCACCACCAGGCCGGTGTTGCACAGGGTCTCGGCGGCGACGCGGGCCTTGGGGTCCTGGGTCAGGATGGCGTCCAGGATGGCGTCGGAAATCTGGTCCGCGACTTTGTCGGGATGGCCTTCGGAGACGGACTCCGAAGTGAAGAAGTAGTTGTTCGACATGAGTGGTGCACGCTCCAAAAACAAAATCCCCGGATTGTTGCCGGCGTACCGGCTCCGGGGATGCGAGCGGTGACGCTTTAGCAGTATTTGTCGCCGGTTTTTCATGGCCGGCGCCGCCCTGCAAGTTGTCCGTTTAACTCGGCGGTCCGATAATTCTCGCTTTTTGGCCGGACCCGGTCAAGCCGACGGGCACTAAAGACCCTATTCATGTCCCTGATTTACCGCCTTATTTTCAAAGGAATCGCCCGGCTGCCCCTGCCGCTGCTGCATGGCGCCGGCGCCATGCTCGGGCGGCTGGCCTACCGTTTCGCCCCCCGCGTCCGGGAGCAGGCCCGGGCCAACCTTGCCCTGGCCCTGGGGGTTGCCGAGGCCGACCGGCTGCTGCCGGAGGCGATGGCTGAGTCCGGCAAGGGCGCCCTGGAGTTGCCCTCCACCTGGCTGTCCTCCCTGGAGGCGGTGACCGACCGGGTCAAGCGGGTGAGCGGCTGGGAACACGTGGCCGAAGCCCAGGCCCGGGGCAAGGGAGTGATCTTCCTCACGCCCCACCTGGGCTGCTTCGAGATCGCCGCCCAGTACCTGGCCCGCCACGCCCACGGGGTGCCGATCACGGTGCTGTATCGGGAGCCCAAGCAGGCCTGGATGAAGGAATTCCTCCTGGCCGGCCGGGTGCGCGGCGACCGGATGCGGGTGGCCGCCGCCGATCTGGCCGGGGTGCGCACCCTGATCCGCGCTCTGAAGCACAAGGAAATGGTCGGCCTGCTGCCCGACCAGGCCCCCGGCGCCGGCCAGGGCGAGTGGCTGCCCTTCTTCGGCCGCCCCGCCTACACCATGACCCTGGCGGCCCGGCTCACCGAGACCGGCGCTGCCACCCTGTTCGTGTACATGGAGCGCCTGCCGGGCGGCGAGGGTTACCACTACCACATCCGCCCGCCGCTCACGCCCCTGGAAGGCGATACCGTGGCCCGCGCCGCCCAGATCAACCGGGAGGTGGAGGCCATGATCCGGGAATGCCCGACCCAGTACCTGTGGGCCTACAACCGCTACAAGCAGCCGTCCGGCGCACCGCCGGCGCCGAACGCCGATGCCGCTGCATCCATGAACACTCCGCCGACCTCAGCATGAGCAAATTCTTCACTTACATCGCCCTGGGCCTGCTCTGGCTGCTGCACTGGCTGCCCCTGCCGGCCTTTGTCGCCATCGGCCGCGGGCTGGGCAGCCTGTTCTACTGGCTGGCCGCGCCGCGCCGCAAGGTCGTGCTGACCAACCTCAAGCTGTGCTTTCCCCACCTGTCCGACGCCGAACGGGTGCGCCTGGCCAAGGACCACTTCGCCATGGTGGCGCGCAGCTTCCTCGAGCGCAGCATCCTGTGGTTCGCCCCCGAGGCGCGCATCCGCCGCCTGGTGCGCTTCAAGAACCAGGAGCGCTTCGACGCCCTGGTCGGCCAGCCGGTGATTCTGCTCGCCCCCCACTTCGTCGGCCTGGACTGGGGCGGCGCGCGCATCGCCATGAGCTACGACTGCGCCAGCATGTACGCCCACCAGAAGAACCCGATCCTGGACAAGTGGCTGCTGCACGGTCGCACCCGCTTTGGCGACCAGCAACTGCTGTCGCGCCAGGACGGGGTGCGCGGCATCGCCCGGGCGCTCAAGGCGCACCGGCCGTTCTACTACCTGCCGGACATGGACTACGGCCCCCGGGATTCGATCTTCGTGCCCTTCTTCGGCGTCCAGGCGGCCACCATCTCCGGCCTGCCCCGGCTGGCCACCCTGGGCCGGGCAACGGTGCTGCCGGTGGTCACCCGGGCCCTGCCCGACGGCGCCGGCTACGAGGTGGAGTTCGGCGAGCCGTGGACCGACTACCCCACCGACGACCTGGAGGCCGATACCCGGCGCATGAATGCCGAGATCGAGCGCTGGGTGCTGACCATGCCCGAGCAGTACTACTGGGTGCACAAGCGCTTCAAGACCCGCCCGCCGGGCGAGCCGCGCATCTACTGAGGAACTGAGGACGGTCATGAGCAACGCTTCCCGACTGCCCGCCGGCGCCGCCATCCGCCCCATGGATGCGGCCGACATCGGCCCGGTGGCCGAACTGGCCCGGCGCATCTGGCAGGCCACCTACCCGGGCATCATCACCCAGGGCCAGATCGACTACATGCTGGCGCAGCGCTACAACGCCGCCGTGCTGGCCGAGGAACTGGGCCGGGACGACGTGGCCTGGGACGTGCTATGGCGCGACGGCGCGCGCATCGGCTTCGCTTCCACCCTGTTTTCGCCGGAAGGGGATGAAGCCAAGCTCGACAAGCTCTACCTGGACCCGGCCCACCAGCGCGGCGGCCTGGGCGGCGCCCTGATCGCCCACGTGGTGGAACGGGCCGCCGCCCGGGGCTGCCAAACCCTGGTCCTGGCGGTCAACAAGCACAACGCCCCGGCCATCGGCGCCTACCGCAAGCACGGCTTTGCCGTGCGCGAATCCGTCACCAAGGACATCGGCAACGGCTTCGTCATGGACGACTTTATAATGGTCCGCAATCTATCCAGCACCACCCCGCGTTGACGCGTTACGCTACCCCATCATGAACCTCAAGTTTTCCAAGATGCACGGCCTGGGCAACGACTTCGTCGTCATCGACGGCGTGCGCCAGTCCGTAAACCTCAGCGCCGCCCAGGTGCGCGCCCTGGCCGACCGCCACTTCGGCGTCGGCTGCGACCAATTGCTGCTGGTGGAGCCCGCCTCCCAGCCCGGCGTCGATTTCCGCTACCGCATCTTCAACGCCGACGGCGGCGAGGTGGAGCAATGCGGCAACGGCGCCCGCTGCTTCGTGCGCTTCGTGCACGACCAGGGCCTGACCGACAAGCGCGCCATCCGGGTCGAAACCCAGAAGGGCATCATCGAACCGCGCCTCAACGACGACGGCGAGGTCACGGTGGACATGGGCGTGCCGGTGTTCGAACCGGACCAGGTGCCCTTCGTCAGCCCCAGCCGGGAGACGGTCCAGCCCCTCCAAGTGGGGGACGAGGAGGTCCTGATCACCGCCGTGTCCATGGGCAACCCCCACGCCGTCCAGGTGGTGGCCGACGTGGACAGCGCCCCGGTGGAGCGCCAGGGGCCGATCATCGAATCCCACCCGCGCTTCCCCAGGCGGGTCAACGCCGGCTTCATGCAGGTGGCGGACCGCCACAGCATCCGCCTGCGCGTCTATGAGCGCGGCGCCGGCGAGACCCTGGCCTGCGGCACCGGCGCCTGCGCCGCCGTGGTGTCCGGCATCGCCCGGGGCCTGCTCGATTCCCCGGTCCGGGTCGAGACCCGGGGCGGCTTCCTGACCATCGCCTGGGGCGGCGAGGGCACCCCGGTGCTCATGACCGGCCCGGCCGTCACCGTCTTTTCCGGAGAAATCACCCTATGAGCGCCACCACCGCCGCCCTGCGCGCCGAAGACGTCGCCCACTACTTGCAGAACCACCCCCAGTTCTTCGAGGACTACGCCGACCTGATGGCCCGGGTGGTGATTCCCCACCCCCACGGCGGCCGCGCCATCTCCATCACCGAGCGTCAGATGCTCACCCTGCGCGAGCAGAACCGCACCCTGGAAGGCCGGCTGATGGAGTTGATGCGCTACGGCGAGCAGAACGACGCCATCTCCGAGAAGCTGCACCGGCTGGCTGTCTCCCTGGTGGCCGCCGCCTCGCCCCTGGCCGTGGCCAACGCGGTGCACATGCAACTCAAGGAAGACTTCGAGGTGCCCCACGTGGCCCTGCGCCTGTGGGACACTCCGGCGGGCATGGGCGAGGGCGCCGAGCTGCCCGACTTCCTGGCCTTCGGCGAGGAGCTGGCGGTGTTCGCCGAAACCCTGGGCAAGCCCTACTGTGGCGCCGCCCACGGCTTCGAGACCTCCTCCTGGTTCGGCCCCGACGCCCCCCACGTGCGCTCCCAGGCTCTGATCGCCCTGCGCAGCGGCGGCGCCACCCTGGGCATGATCGCCCTGGGCAGCGAGGACGCCCAGCGTTTCTACGCCGACATGGGCACCCTGTATCTGGAGCGCCTCGGCGAGCTGGTTTCGGCTGCCTTCCTGCGGGTGGCCCGCCCGGCCTGAGCGCCATGACCGCCCGGGCCAAGCCGGCTCCCCGGCCTCGCACCGGGGGGGCGGCGCCAATGCAGCGCCTGCCCTCCGGCGCTGAACCGACCCTGGCCCCGGCGCCGGCCGTGGCCCCCGCCGATGCCGCCCGCATCGCCGCCTTCTGCGCCGAGCTGCGCGACCAGCGCCGTTCCTCGCCCCACACCGTGGCCAACTACGGTCGCGACCTGGAGCGGCTGGCCGGCCTGGCCGCCGGGCTGGCCTCGCCCCTGACCCTGGACGCCATCCAGGGCCACCACATCCGTCGCTTTGCCGCCACTCTGCACGGCGGCGGGCTGTCCGGGCGCTCGATCGCCCGGCTGCTCTCGTCCTGGCGCGGCTTCTACCGCTGGTTCGCCGCCCGGGGCGGCCCGGGTGCCAATCCGGTGGAAGGGGTGCGGGCGCCCAAATCGCCCAAGCGCCTGCCCAAGGTTCTCTCCCCGGACGAGGCCCAGCGCCTGCTCGACGGCGACGATCCGGGCGCCGGCGACAACGCCGACCCGCGCCTGCTCTGCCGCGACAAGGCCATGTTCGAGCTGTTCTATTCCTCGGGGCTGCGCCGCGCCGAGCTGACCGGCCTTAACCTCGATTGCCTGGCCGACCTGGCCGGGGGCGAGGTGCGGGTGCTGGGCAAGCGTTCCAAGCCACGCATCGTGCCGGTGGGGTCCGCCGCCAAGGCCGCCATCGAAGCCTGGCTGGCGGTGCGCGGCGAGCTGGCCGCGCCGGACGAGCCGGCCCTGTTCGTCTCCCGCCTCGGGCGCCGCCTGTCGGACGCCATGGTGGGGGTGCGCCTCGACCAGCGGGCGCGCCGCCTCGGGCTGGAGGTGCATGTCCATCCCCACATGCTGCGCCACTCCTTCGCCTCCCACGTGCTGCAATCCTCCGGCGACCTGCGCGCCGTGCAGGAGATGCTCGGCCACGCCAGCATCGCCTCGACCCAGGTCTACACCCACCTGGACTTCCAGCACCTGGCCAAGGTGTACGACGCCGCCCACCCCCGGGCCAAGCGCAAATGAGCGCCCCGGACGACTCCACTCCCTCTGTCCCACCCCGGGGCGGTCGCGCCAATCCCGACGACCTGCGCCGCTACCGGCGCAACCTGCAGAGCGAGGTGGACAGCGCCGCCCTGTACCGGGCCATGGCCGACCACGAGCCCCAGCCCGAGCTGGCCGACGTGTACCGCCGCCTGGCCCAGGTGGAAGAGGCCCACGTCGAGTTCTGGTGCCGCCGCCTGGTCAAGGCCGGCGCCCAGCGCCCGCCCCTGCTGCCCTCCTGGCGCGCCCGGGTGCTGATGGCCCTGGCCCGGCGCCTGGGGGCCAAGACCGTGCTGCCGGTGGTGGCCGCCCAGGAAAGCCAGGACCGCACCACCTACGACGCCCAGCGCGAGGCCAGCGGCACCCAGATGCCCGCCCAGGAACGCTCCCACGCGCGCCTGCTCGCCCGCCTGGCGTCCCCGGGCGGTGCAGCCTGGGACGGCGGCGCCTACGCCCGGCTCGAAGGCCGCCATGGCGCCGGCGGAGGTAACGCCCTGCGCGCTGCCGTGCTGGGAGCCAACGACGGGCTGGTGTCCACCTTCAGCCTGGTGATGGGGGTGGCCGGCGCCCAGTTCGAAGCCTCCACCGTGCTCGCCACCGGCCTGGCCGGCATGCTCGCCGGCGCCTGCTCGATGGCCATGGGCGAGTGGATCTCGGTACAGAGCAGCCGGGAGATGTACGCCCGGCAGATCGCCGCCGAGGCCGACGAACTGGCCGAGGTGCCCGCCGAGGAACAGGCCGAACTGGCCCTGATCTACCGGGCCAAGGGCTTCGAGGCCGCCGAGGCCGAGGCCATCGCCGCCCGGGTGATCGCCGACAAGTCCGCCGCCCTCGACACCCTGGCCCGGGAAGAGCTGGGCATCAACCCGGACGACCTGGGCGGTTCCGCCGGCAACGCCGCGACGGCCTCCTTCGCGGTCTTCCTGGTGGGGGCGCTGGTGCCGGTGCTGCCCCTCTTTTATCTCGACGGCCAGACGGCCATCGTTGGCTGTGCCATAGCCAGCGCCCTGGGCCTGTTCGCCATCGGCGCCGGCATCTCCCTGTTCACCGGCCGCCATGCCGCCTGGTCCGGGCTGCGCCAGCTGGCCATCGGCCTAGCTGCTGCCGCCGTCACCTACGGGGCCGGGCGCGGGCTGGAAGGGCTATTCGGCAGTTAGGGGGCGTGGCGGGAGTCGCGGCACTTTCTAACCCTTGCCCCGATACTGCCTGCCGTGCCGCTGCCGAGTCTCTGCCCTATCCTGTCGGCCCCGGCGCCTGCTTGACCCCCGGGGTGCGCGCGCCGCTGGCATCCCCCGCTCCGGGTCAGTACACTCCCGCCTTCGCGGCGCCTTCCGGGCGCCGCAGTGCGTTTTTCCGTCTTCCCCCGTTTTCTCCCGTTCTGCGAAAGCCTCCCCATGGCCCAACTCGTCCTCCTGCCCGGCAAGGACCGCTCCCTGCGGCGCCGCCACCCCTGGATCTTCGCCGGCTCGGTCGGCCGACTGGAGGGCCGGGCCCGGCCCGGGGACACGGTGGAGGTGCTGGCCGACGACGGCACGCCGCTCGGCCGGGGCGCCTACAGCCCCAAATCCCAGATCCGGGTGCGCATGTGGACCTTCGACGCCGCCGAATCCATCGACGACGCCTTCTTCAAACGCCGCATCGTCGCCGCCGTGGCCCGCCGCCAGGCCCTGCCCGAGCTGGCCGCCGATCTGGGGCCGGAGGGCGGGGTGCGCCTGCTCCACGCCGAATCCGACGGCCTGCCCGGGGTGATCGCCGACCGCTACGGCGACACGGTGGTGGTGCAGCTCACCAGCGCCGGCGCCGACAAATGGCGCAAGGCCATCGTCCATGCCCTGCTCCAGGCCGGCGCCCCCCTGGGGGTGACCCGGGTCTATGAGCGCTCCGATTCCGACGTGCGCGCCATGGAGGGGCTGGAGCCCACCACCGGCTGGCTGGCCGGGGAAGGGGAGGCGCCGCTCTCCATCGTCGAAAACGGCGTGCGCCTCGGCGTGGACGTGGCCGGCGGCCACAAGACCGGCTTCTACCTGGACCAGCGCGAAAACCGGCTGCTCACCGGCCAGCTGGCCAAAGGCAAGCGCGTGCTCAACTGCTTCTGCTACACCGGCGGCTTTTCCCTGCAAGCCCTGGCCGGCGGTGCCGCCCACGTGGTGTCGGTGGATTCCTCCGGCCCGGCCCTGGAACAGGCCAAGCGTAACCTGGCCCTCAACCCGGGGCTCGACCCGGCCCGGGCCGAGTGGCGCGAGGCCGACGTGTTCGAGGAGCTGCGCGCCATCCGCAAGTCCGGCGAACAGTTCGACCTGATCATTCTCGACCCGCCCAAGTTTGCCCCTTCCGCGGCCCACGCCGAGCGCGCCTCCCGGGCCTACAAGGACATCAACCTGCTGGCCCTGCGCCTGCTGCCTCCGGGCGGGCTGCTGCTCACCTATTCCTGCTCCGGCGGCATCGGCGTGGACCTGTTCCAGAAGATCGTCGCCGGCGCCGCCAGCGACGCCGGCCGCGACGCCCGCATTCTGCGCCGCCTGGCCGGCGGCCCGGACCACCCGGTGGCCCTGGCCTTCCCCGAGGGCGAATACCTGAAGGGCCTGCTCGTCCAGGTGGACTGAGCCGGGGCGGCCGGGCGGCGACCCGCGCTCTGCCCCGTGCCTTCGTCCCCATGGGACGCGGCCAGCCGGCCGGGTGCCATGGATGAGGCTGTCAGGCCGCCGCCGCACCGTGGAAATTTCGGCACGGGCCTGGGACTCTCCCGGGGCGGTGTGCCACCCCCCTGCAATCGCCGCGACTGGCGGGCATCTCCGCGTTGCCATCGCCGAATGCCGCGCCATTGCTTGCTCTTCAGGATGGCATCGTGAAGATGCCCGTCCCTATTGGGGTTTGGCGCAGGGGTGCCGCCATGTTTTTATTCCATTTGTGCAACTCTGTTGCATTTGTGGTCGTGTAGCGTTTATCATGGCGCCATGGCTACTGCTCCGTCCCCCCTCCCTCCCTCTGCCGCTGACGCAGACGGCGCGGCCCCGGTGGCCTCTCCGGCGGCCGCCGCCCTGCGCGCCATCGGCGCCCGGGTCACCCCGGCCCGGGTGCGGGTGCTGACCCTGCTGCGCGAGGCGCCCACGCCCATGTCCCACCACGACGTGGAGACCGCCCTGGGGCCGGACGCCGGCGACCGGGTGACCCTCTACCGGGTGCTCGACTGGCTGGCCGAGGCCGGCCTGGCCACCCGCGGCGTGGACGCCACCCGGGTGACCCGCTACGCCGCCGCCCGGGACGGCAAGCACCAGAACCACCTGCACTTCCACTGCGACGACTGCGGCCAGGTGTATTGCCTCGACACCCCGCCGCCGCCGCCGCCGGAGCTGCCCGCCGGCTTCCAGTTGCAGCGCGCCGAGCTCGATCTGCACGGCCAGTGCGACCGCTGCAACAGCGGCAAGGCCTGACCGTGGCACCCCTGCCCCGCGCCGCCCGTCGGAGCGGCGCGGCCCGCTGCCGCCCGGGGGCCGCCGCCATGCTCCTCCCTTCGTTTGCCGCAACATCCGCCGGAGTCCGTCCGTGAGCCGCACCGCCCCCATTCCCGTCACCCTGCTCACCGGCTTTCTCGGCGCGGGCAAGACCACCCTGCTCAATCGCATCCTGACCGAACGCCACGGCGAGCGCATCGCCGTGATCGAGAACGAGTTCGGCGAGGTGGGCGTGGACAACGAGCTGCTGCTCGGCTCCGACGAGACCATCGTCGAGATGAACAACGGCTGCATCTGCTGCACCGTGCGCGGCGACCTGATCCGTATCCTCACCGACTTGGCGATCCGCCGCGAGGCCGGCCTGATCGACTTTGCCCGGGTGATCATCGAGACCACCGGCCTGGCCGACCCGGGGCCGGTGGCCCAGACCTTCTTCGCCGACGAGGACGTGGCGCGCTGCTACAAGCTCGACGCGGTGGTGACGGTGGTGGACGCGGTGCACGGCGCGGCCCAGCTCGACGCCCACGGCGAGGCCCGCGCCCAGGCCGGCTTTGCCGACCGGCTGCTGCTGTCCAAGACCGACCTGGCCGAGCCGGCGGCCCTGGCGGAGCTGACCGCCCGGCTGCGCGCCATCAACCCCCGGGCCCGGCTGATGGACGCCCCCTTCGGCAATGCCCCCCTGGACGCCCTGCTCGACGTGCGCGGCTTCGACCTGGACGCCATCCTGGAGGTGGCGCCGGATTTCCTCACCTCCCACCGCCATCACCACCAGGACGACATCAGTGCCTTCGTCTTCGAGGCCGAGCGGGATTTCGATGGGGCCCGCCTGGAGGACTTCCTGGGCGGCCTGGTGATGGTCTACGGCAACGACCTGCTGCGCTACAAGGGTGTGCTGGCCATGGATGGGCGGCCCGAGCGGATCGTCTTCCAGGGCGTGCACATGATGATGGGCGGCACCCCGGAAGGACTCTGGCCGGCGGGCCAGCCGCGCCGCTCGCGCTTCGTCTTCATCGGCCGCAACCTGCCCCGGGAACTGCTCGAACGGGGTCTGAACGGCTGCCTGCAAAAGCCGACCGCCGACGTTGAGGCTGGGCAATGAGCACGCCAGCCGCCGACCGGCGCATTCCGGTGACCCTGCTCACCGGCTTTCTCGGCGCCGGCAAGACCACTCTGCTCAACCGCCTGCTCAAGACTCCCGCCTTTGCCGGGGCGGCGGTGCTGATCAACGAGTTCGGCGAGGTCGGCGTCGATCACCACCTGGTCGAGAAGATCGACGAGAACCTGGTCCTGCTCGATTCCGGCTGCCTGTGCTGCACCGTGCGCGGCGACCTGGCCCGCAGCCTCAAGGACCTGTTCATGCGCGCCCTGCGCCGCCAGGTGCCGCCGATCACCCGGGTAATCATCGAAACCACCGGCCTGGCCGACCCGGCCCCGGTGATCTACACCCTGCTCGAAGACTTCTTCCTCGCCGAACGCTACCGCCTCGACGGCGTGCTCACCGCGGTCGATACCCTCAACGGCGCCGCCACCCTGGCGGCCCACCGGGAGGCGCTCAAGCAGGCGGCCATGGCCGACCGGCTGCTGCTGACCAAGTGCGACCTGGCCACGCCGGCCGAGCGCGCCGCCACCGAAGCGGCCCTGGCCGCCCTCAACCCGGGGGCGCCGCGCCTGGCCCTGGAGCCCGCCGGCCCCCTGGCGCCGGAGTCGTTCATCGACCTGGGCCTCTACGTACCCGCCGGCAAGCATCCGGATGTGGCCCGCTGGCTGGCCGATGAGGCGGTGCGCGCCGCCGCCCCCGGCCATGCCCACGTCCACGACGCCAACCGCCATTCGGACCAGGTGCGCGCTTTCGTCCTGCGCTTTACCGAGCCCCTGGCCTGGGGCGAGTTCGCCGAAGCCCTGGACGTGCTGCTCGGTACCTGCGGCGACCGCATCCTGCGCCTGAAGGGGCTGGTGGCGGTGCGCGGCGAGGACTCCCCCCGGGTGGTCCAGGCCGTCCAGCACCTGCGCTACCCGGAAACCCGGCTGCCGGCCTGGCCTGCTGATCCGGCCTACGCCGACCGGGCGACCCGGTTGGTGTTCATCGTGGACCGCCTGCCCCGGGAATACGTGGAAGGCGCCTTCCGCCTCTTCTGCGGCGCCCGGGACTGTTCCGAGCCTGGGGCCTCCGTGGCCCTGCCTGACTCCCCCGAACCGACAGACGTCACCCCAGCACACAAGGAGAACCCATGAACCATTCCCTGCGCAGCACCGCCCTGGCGCTGGCCTTGTCGACGGCGTTCCCGTTGCCGGCTTTGGCCGCCGACAAGGACGACCTGGCCGAGATCCGCGCCCAGCTGAAAGCCATGAAGGACGGCTACGAGAAACGCATCGCCGCCCTGGAGGCCCGCCTCCAGTCGGCCGAGACCCGCGCCGGCAAGGCCGAGACCGCAGCGGTGGCCGCCCAGGGCAGCGCCACCACGGCCCAGAACGCCGCCAGCGCCGCCGAAACCCGGGCCAGCGCCGCCGAAAACGTGGCCACGGCGGCCCAGGTCAGCGCCCAGGCCGCCAGCCAGCGCCCGGCCTCGGCCTCGGCGTTCAACCCGGAAATCTCCCTGATCCTCACCGGTACCTACGTCAACACCTCCCAGAACCCGGACCGGCCCTACCGTATCCAGGGCTTCGTGCCGACCCTGGGCGAGGCCATGCCGACGGCGCGCAGCTTCAACCTGGGCGAGTCGGAGCTGGCCATCTCGGCCAACGTGGACCATCTGTTCCGCGGCACCCTGCGCGCCTCCCTGGCGCCGGACAACACGGTGGGGGTGGAAGAAGCCAGCATCCAGACCCTGGGGCTGGGCCAGGGCTTCAACATCAAGGCCGGCCGTTTCCTCTCCGGCGTCGGCTACCTGAACGAGCAGCACCCCCACGAGTGGGACTTCGCCGACGCGCCCCTGCCCTACCAGGCCTTCTTCGGCTTCAACCTGGGCATGGACGGGGTCCAGGCGCGCTGGCTGGCGCCCACCGAGACCTTCTTCGAGATCGGCGCCGAGGCCGCCCGGGCGCGCAGCTTCCCGTCCCGGGACGAGAGCCGCAACAAGAACGGCTTCATGTCCGGCGCCCTGTTCGCCCACCTGGGCGGCGACGTGGGCGCGTCCCACAGCTGGAAGACCGGCCTGTCCTACTTCCAGACCAAGCCCAACGGGCGGACCTACGACGATCCCCTGGCCAGCGGCGTGACCCAGACCTTCACCGGCACGAGCAAGACCTGGATCGCCGACTTCGTCTGGAAATGGGCGCCCCAGGGCAACCCCCAGTACCGCAACTTCAAGTTCCAGGGCGAATACTTCCGCCGCACCGAGAACGGCGCCTTCGGCTACGACGACAGCGGTGCCGGCGGCCCGGTGGGGGCGGTGGACGGCGGCTACCGCTCCACCCAGTCCGGCTGGTACGCCCAGGCGGTCTACCAGTTCATGCCCACTTGGCGGGTGGGCATGCGCCACGACCGCCTGAGTTCCGGCAACGCCCAGATCGGCGTGGTCCAGGAGGGCCTGGTGCCGATGGCGGCGATGCCCTATTTGGAGTCCTACAATCCCCGGCGCAACTCGGTGATGGTGGACTGGAGCCCCTCCGAGTTCTCTCGGGTGCGCCTGCAATACAACCGGGACCAGTCCCGCCCCGACATGACCGACAACGTGGTCTGGCTGCAATACATCATGAGCCTGGGCACCCACGGCGCCCACAAGTTCTGACCGGAGAAGCACCGATGAAATCCTTCAAGCACGCCCTGGCGGGGGCCCTGTCCGCCGCCGCGTTCGCCCTGCTCCTCGGCGCCGCACCGGCATCGGCCGCCGTCCAGGTGTTCGCCACCGTTCCCGAATGGGCCGCCCTGGCCAAGGAGGTGGGGGGCGCCGAGGTGAACGTCTACCAGGCCACCACCGCCATGCAGGACCCCCACCGGGTGGACGCCAAGCCCAGCCTGATCGCCGCCGCCCGGCGCGCCCAGCTGGTGGTGGCCACCGGAGCCGAGCTGGAAATCGGCTGGCTGCCGGTGGTGCTGCGCGAATCCGGCAACAGCCGCATCCAGGTGGGCCAGCCCGGCTACCTGGAAGCCGCCAACCTGGTGACCCGGCTGGAAATCCCCGCCCGCCTCGACCGGGCCGACGGGGACGTGCACCCCGCCGGCAACCCCCACATCCAGCTCGACCCGCGCAACATCCTCAAGGTGGCGGAAGGCCTGGCCCAGCGTCTGACCGACATAGATCCGGCCAAGGCGGGCACCTACCGGGCCAACCTGGACGGCTTTCGCGCCCGCTGGAAAGCCGCCATGGCCCGCTGGGAGCAGGACGGCGCCAGCCTCAAGGGCACCCGGGTGTGGGTCCAGCACAAGGCCTTCGCCTACCTCACCGCCTGGCTGGGCATGACCGAGGTGGGGGCCCTGGAGCCCAAGCCCGGGGTCGAGCCCACCAGCGCCTCCCTGGCCGACGTGCTGGCCCGCCAGCAGGCCACCCCGGCGCGCATGGTGATCCGCGCCGCCTACCAGAACGATGGGCCATCGAAGTGGGTGGCCGAGCGGGCCAAGATCCCCGCCGTGGTGCTGCCCTTCACCGTGGGGGGCGACGCCGAGGCCAAGGACCTGTTCGGCCTGTTCGACGACACCCTGGCCCGCCTCAAGACGGCCCTCAAATGAGTGGAGCGCAGGCCCCTTCCCTGGCGCCCGACGCTGTCCTGGGTGGCGCGCTGCTGCGCGGCGACGCCCTGGTGGCCGGTTACGACCGGCCTGTGGTGGGGCCGGTGTCGTTCACCGTCGCCGCCGGCGAAGTGGTGGGAATGGCCGGGCCCAACGGCTGCGGCAAGAGCACCCTGCTGCGCGCCCTGGTGGGTGCCGCCCGCCTGTTCGGCGGCCGTCTGGAGCGTGCCCCTGGCCTGGCAGTGTCGATCCAGAACCAGCAGCAACCGCCCCTGGACGGCGTGCCCCTGACCGGCCGCGAACTGCTTGCCCTCACCGGCGCCAGCCCGTCTGGGCTGCCGCCGTGGCTGGAGCACCGCCTCGACGAGCGGCTCGACCGCCTGTCCGGCGGCCAGCGCCAGTACCTGTCCCTGTGGGCCAGCCTGGGCAGTGACGCCGCCCTGGTGATCCTCGACGAGCCGACCAACAACCTGGACCCGGCCGGGGTCGCCCACCTGGCCGAGGCACTGTGCACCCAGGCCGCCGCCGGCCGGGCCTTCCTGGTGGTCAGCCACGACGCCGACTTCCTGGCCTGCGCCTGCCAGCGCCGGGTGGCCGTGGTGCCGCGCACGGGGGATGGGGCATGACCTTGCAGACCGAGTTGCTGTTCGATCCCCTGTTCCTCACCCCCTTTCTCACCGGGCTGCCCTACGCCCTGCTGCTGCCCCTGCTCGGCGCCTACCTGCGCCTCAAGGACGAGTGGCTGGCGGCCCTGGCCCTGGCCCAGACCGCCGCCGCCGGCGCCCTGGTGGTGCTGGCCCTGGCCTGGCCGCCGGCCGTGGGCGGGCTGCTCGGCGCCCTGGTGGCGGCCGCCGGCAAGCACGGCGCCGAGGGCCTTGCGCCGGCCCTGCGCGGTGCCGCCTATGCTCTGCTGCTGCTGTTCGGCTGGGGCGTGGCGGTCCTGCTGGTAGCCAATCTGCCGGTGGCCGAGCGCCTCGGCCATGCTCTGCTGGACGGCCAGCTGTACTTCACCGGCACCGCCGAACTGCTCACCGCCCTGGCGGTGCTGGCGGTGGCCACCCTCGGCGTGGCCTTCCTGTCCCGGGCCCTGCTCACCGCCCATTTCTTCCCCGACCACTTCCGCGCCCGGGGCCGTTCCGCCTCCCGCGCCCACCTGCTGTTCGACCTGCTGGTGGCGGCGGCCCTGGGCTTCGCCACCATGAGTGTCGGGGTGATGGCTGCCTTCGCCCTGGTGTTCGTGCCGCCCTTCCTGGCCTTCCACCGGGCCGGCAGCTGGCGGCGCGGGCTGGTCTACGCCATGGGCTGCGGCCTGGGGGGCTACGTGGCGGCCTTCGCCCTGGCCCTGCTGCTCGACCAGCCCTTCGGCGCCGTGCTTTCCCTGGTACTGGCGGCCCTGGCTCTGCTGGGGGTGCTGCGCGCCTCGACGGGGCGTTCGGGCGCCTGAACCGGGCGGTCCGACGACGGTCGAACGACCGTCCGTCGCCGGGCGAGCGTTGCTGTGCAACATTGCCCGGGGGGCGGCCTTGTGCTAAAACCTTCTTCCCCGCCCGGGTTTCCGCCGCCGTCCTGACAGCGGAAATGCAACCGGCGGCCTACATTCGCCTCCGGCGAGCCCCTGATTCCCGTTCCCATGGTTTTCTCGCTGTTCAAAAAGCCAAAACCTTCGGATGACGAGCCGAAGACGGTGCCGCGGCCCCGCGCCGCCGTGCCGCCGCCAGCCTCGCCGCGCCCTGCGTCCGCCGAGGCGGAGCGGCTGGGAGCGCTGTCGGTGCCGCCCCTCGATTTCCCCACCGGCAGCCAGGGCACCCAGTCCCGGGGCGCCGCCACGGCGCCGGCCCTGGACGCCTCCACCGAATTTCCCGACGACGACCTGGGGGCCCTGGATTTCGCCGGCCTGGAAGTCTCCGACGTGGGCATCCAGCTGGAGCACGAGGCGAGCCCGCTCCAGGGGCTGCTCGAACAGGTGGCCATGCTCTACGCCAACGGTGCCGACACCCAGGTGGCGGCGATCCTCGCCGAGGCCCGGGAGCAGCATCGCCAGGGCGCCTTGGCCGAGCGGCTGTGGCTGATGCAGCTCGACCTGTGCCAGGTGCTCAACCAGCGCGCCGAGTTCGACCAACTGGCCCTGGCCTTCGCTAACGCCTTCGAGAAGTCGCCGCCCACCTGGCAGATCCAGCCGGATGCCTGTCCCGCGCCGGCGGCGCCCCGGGGCGCCCTCCAGTTCAAGGGGGCCCTGGAAGCCGGCAACGACGAGGGCTTTGCCGCCCTGTCCCGCGCCCTGGAACAGGGGCGGCCGGGGGCATCCCTGGCCTGGGATTTCGCCAAGGTCACCCTGATCGACCCGGAAGGTTGTGCCCGCCTGGCGGCCTGTTTCGACCAGGCGCGGCAGCGCCGTATCGGCATCGCCCTGTCGGGCATCGACGGCCTCATGTCCCGGCTGCTGCCTCGCTGCGAGGCGGGCAAGCCCGAGGCCGAGGGCTGTTGGCTGCTGCTGCTCAACCTCTTGGCCTTGAGCGGAGATACCGCCGGCTTCGAGGAAAAGGCGGTGGATTATGCTGTCACCTTCGAGGTGTCGCCTCCCGCCTGGGAGCCGGTCAAGGCCGTGGTCACGGCGGTGCCCGAGCGTGCCGCCCCGGCCGGCGACGACGCCTTCTGTCTTTCCGGCCAGCTGGCCGGCGAGCGCTTTGCCGGGCTGGCCGACTTTGCCGCCCTGCGCAATCCGGTGACCATCGACCTGAGCCGGGTCGCGCGCATGGACTTCTCCAGCGCCGGCGCCCTGCTCAACGCCCTCACCCCCCTCAAGACCGCCGGCAAGACCGTGGTGATCCGCGGCGCCAACCAACTGGTGGCGGAGCTGCTCACCCTGGTCGGGGTCAGCGCGGTCGCCCAGGTCCTTTCCCCCAAGCGCTAGGCGGGGCCTTCCCGCCTGCGACGGCGCCGGCAGGCGCCCCTTCGTCCTTTTCGGAGCCATCATGGAGCAATACCACGGCACGACCATCGTCTCGGTGCGCCGGGGCAACACCGTCGCCCTGGGCGGCGACGGCCAGGTGACCCTCGGCCACATCGTCGTCAAGAGCACCGCGCGCAAGGTGCGCAAGCTTTACCAGGATCGCATCCTGGCCGGTTTTGCCGGCGCCACGGCAGACGCCTTCACCCTGTTCGAGCGCTTCGAGGCCAAGCTGGAGAAGCACCAGGGCCATTTGATCCGCGCCGCCGTCGACCTGACCAAGGATTGGCGCACCGACCGGGTGCTGCGCCGGCTGGAAGCCATGCTGGCCATCGCCGACCGGGAACATTCCCTGATCATCACCGGCAACGGCGACGTGCTCGAACCCGAGCACGGCCTGGTGGCCATCGGCTCCGGCGGCGCCTACGCCCAGGCGGCGGCCCTGGCCCTGCTGCACAACACCGAACTGCCGCCCGAGGAGATGGTGCGCAAGTCCCTGGAGATCGCCGGGGACATCTGCATCTACACCAACCGCAACTTCACCATCGAGACCCTGGATTAAGGGAGACGCCGCCCATGAGTACCATGACTCCCGCCGAGATCGTCAGCGAGCTGGACAAGCACATCGTCGGCCAGAACGCCGCCAAGAAGGCCGTGGCCATCGCCCTGCGCAACCGCTGGCGGCGCGCCCAGGTGGCCGAGCCGCTGCGCCAGGAGATCACCCCCAAGAACATCCTGATGATCGGCCCCACCGGCGTGGGCAAGACCGAGATCGCCCGGCGCCTGGCCCGGCTGGCCAACGCCCCGTTCATCAAGATCGAGGCCACCAAGTTCACCGAGGTGGGCTATGTGGGCCGGGACGTGGACACCATCATCCGCGACCTGATGGAGATCGCCATCAAGAACGGGCGCGAATCGGCCATGAAGCAGGTGCGGGTGCGCGCCGAGGATGCCGCCGAGGAGCGGGTGCTCGACGCCCTGCTGCCGCCGGCCCGGGGCAGCGGCGGCGCCGGCTTCCTCGCCCATGAGGGCGAGGCGGCACCCCAGGATTCGGCCACCCGGCAGAAATTCCGCAAGATGCTGCGCGAGGGCAGCCTGGACGACAAGGAAATCGAGATCGAGGTGGCCCTGCCCGGCATGCAGGCGGAGATCTTCGCCCCGCCGGGGATGGAAGAACTGACCAGCCAAATCCAGGGCATGTTCCAGAACCTGGGCGGCGGCAAGAAGAAGACCCGCAAGCTGAAGATTCCCGAGGCCCTCAAGCTGCTCACCGACGAGGAGGCGGCCAAGCTGGTCAACGACGAGGAGGTGAAGCTCGACGCCCTGAAGAACGTGGAGCAGAACGGCATCGTCTTTCTCGACGAGATCGACAAGATCGCCAGCCGCTCGGAGGCCCAGGGGGCCGACGTGTCGCGCCAGGGTGTGCAGCGCGACCTGTTGCCGCTGGTGGAAGGCACCACCGTTTCCACCAAGTACGGCATGGTCAAGACCGACCACATCCTGTTCATCGCCTCCGGCGCCTTCCACCTGGCCAAGCCGTCGGACCTGATCCCGGAATTGCAGGGACGCTTCCCGATCCGGGTCGAACTGGGCTCCCTGTCGGTGGCCGACTTCGAGTGCATCCTGACCCAGACCGACGCCTGCCTGACACGCCAGTACGAGGCCCTGCTCGCCACCGAGGGGGTGGGCCTGGAATTCACCCCGGACGGCATCAAGCGCATGGCCGAGATCGCCTGCCAGGTGAACGAGAAGACCGAGAACATCGGCGCCCGCCGCCTGCACACGGTGATGGAGCGGCTGCTCGAAGAAGTCAGCTTCGACGCCGGCAAGCCGGGCCTGACCAAGGTGGTGATCGACGCCCCCTTCGTCGAGGAGCGCTTGGGCAACCTGGCCGGCAACGAGGACCTGTCGCGCTACGTGCTGTAAGGCGGAACGGCCGGGGGCTTCTCCGGCCGTTGGCCTAAAGTCTAGTATCCACGCCACTCTTCAGGCATGACCGCCGGAGAGTGGCGTTTTTATTGGCTCTTGGCGGTAGATGCCTGGAGATCGGCCACTGGCGCGGGGTTTGGCAGGGCTGGGTAAAAAACACCGGAAAAAACCTTAGCAGGCTACCATTCCTCCTGGCCCCGCCGCGCCCACGCGACGGTCGGCGCCGACAACAACGATAAAACGGAGACATCCCCCCATGCTGATGCGCATCGTCGCCATCGTCTTTCCCGTGTTCGCGGTGATCGCCGCCGGCTGGTGGTACGGCCGGCGCAAGAAGCCGGACATGACCTTCGCCAACCACCTCAACATGGACGTGTTCGTCCCCGCCCTGGTGTTTGCCGCCATGGCCGACAAGTCCTTCGACCTGGTGGCCAACTGGGGCCTGGCGGTGGGCGCCCTGGTGGGGGTGGCCGGTTCCGGCGCGGCGGCGCTGCTGATCGCCCGCTCCTCCGGCGTGGCGGCCAAGACCCTGGTGCCCACCTGGATGTTCAACAACTGCGGCAATCTGGGCCTGCCCCTGGCGGTGCTGGCTTTCGGCGAGCAGGCCCTGGCCCCGGCGGTGGTGCTGTTCCTCGTGTCCAACCTGCTGCACTTTTCCTTCGGTGCCTGGTACCTGGACCACCACACCCGCCTCGCCAACCTGTGGAAGATCCCCACGGTGATTGCCAGTGTCGCCGGGGTGGCGGTCAGCCTGACCCACTTCCCGGTGTGGGCGCCCCTCAAGATCGCCATCAAGATGCTCGGCGACGTGTCGATTCCACTATTGCTGTTTTCCCTCGGGGTGCGCCTGGCCAGCTCCAGCCTGTCGTCGATCCCCCTGGGCGTGGCCAGCGCCGTGGGCCGGCCCCTGGTGGGCCTGGCCCTGGCCTTCGCCACCATCTGGGCCCTGGGGCTGGAAGGCCAGCAGCGGGCGCTCCTGATCATGTTCGGCGCCCTGCCGCCGGCGGTGCTCAACTACGTGTTCGCCGAGCGCTATCACCAGGAGCCGGACAAGGTGGCCTCGATGGTGATGATCGGCAACCTAGCGGCCCTGGGCTTCATTCCCCTGGCCTTGACCCTGGCCTTGCCGGGGACGAGCTTCTAGCGGCGCCCTCCCGGCCGGACGGCCCGGGGGTTGGGCTTGGGAGCGCTGCTTCAGCGGAAGCGGTCGATCTGGCGCCGGTCGCGCTTGGTGGGGCGGCCCTTCAGCCCCTCGCCGGGAGCCGGGGCAAGGCGGCGCAGTTCGCTGGCGGTATGGCGCTTGTCCCGGGACGCGGCGCTTTCCTCGTACAAGACCCGGGCATCCGGGGCCGGGCGGCGCAGGGGATTCACCGCCCGTACCGTGACCGTGTAGCGCTGCTCCCCGGCCAATATCTCCAGCTCATCGCCGGCCTTCACCTCCCGGGCCGCCTTGGCCGGCCCGCCGTTCCAGCGCACCTTGCCGCCGTCGATGGCGGTGGCGGCGGCGCTGCGGGTCTTGAAGAAGCGTGCCGCCCACAGCCACTTGTCGAGGCGCAGGCGTCCGGCCGGGTCGGCCCCGGGCACCTGATCCAGGGGCGTCACCGGCGGCTCGGCCTCGCAGTCTGCGGCGGCGGGATCGGTCATCGCTGCGTGTTCGCTCATTTGGCCAGCAGGGCCTTCAGTTCGTCCTTCTCGGCGGCCAGTACCCGCTGCACCGCCGGACGGGCCAGCATGCGCTGGTGCCAGGCGGCCAGGCGCGGGAAGGCGGACAGGTCGAGCCGCCAGCGCTGGGGCCAGTGCCAGAAGGGCAGCAGGTAGGCATCCACCAGGGAGTAGTGCTCGCCGAGCAGCCAGGGCTTGTCGCCCAGGCGCTGCTCGGCCACCGCCAGGGCCGCCAGGTAGCGTTCGCTGCCGGCGGCCTTGATGTCCGCTTCCCGGGTCGGGTCGGCGAGGAACTTGGCCGGCTTCCACACCGGGCCGGAGGCGGCGTGCAGGCTGTAGCCGATGAAGCTCATCCATTCCGCCGCCCGGGCGCGGGCCAGGGGCGAGGTGGGCAGCAGGTCGGCCCCCGGGTGGGTGTCGGCCAGCCAGGTGAGGATGGCGGCGGCTTCACTCAACAGCTGGCCGTCGGGCAGGGCCAGGGCGGGAATCTGGCCGGCCGGGTTGATGGCCTGGAATTCGGCGGACTGGGCCTCGCCGCGGATCAGGTCCACGGCCACGCGGCGATGGGCCAGGCCCAGTTCTTCCAGGGCGACGAACACGGCCTGGGAGCAGGCGCCGGGGAAATGGTAGAAGGTCAGCATGGGCGGTGTCTCCGGTCGTTGTTGTAGGAAAAGACCGGAGTCTAGCAGCGCCGCAGGCGGGAGGCTTGGTGCGCCCGCCTACTCGCGTACCGGGCGCTTGGCCAGTTTGCGTTGCAGGGTGCGGCGGTGCATCTTCAGCGCCCGGGCGGTGGCCGAGATGTTGTTGTCGTGGTCGGCCAGCACCTTCTGGATATGCTCCCACTCCAGCCGGTCCACCGACAGGGGGTTGTCGGCCACCGGGATCGAGGCGTCGCCGCCGCTACGCGCCAGGGCCGCCACCACCTCGTCGGCGTTGGCCGGTTTGGCCAGGTAGTGGGTGGCGCCGAGCTTGATCGCCTCCACCGCCGTGGCGATGCTGGCGTAGCCGGTGAGCACCACGATGCGGGTGTCGGCCCCCAGGGCGTGCAGCCGTTCCACCAGGGTCAGGCCGGAATCGCCGGGCAGCTTCAGATCCACCACCGCGTATTCCGGCGGCTCCTGGGCGGCCAGGGCGTAGCCCGATTCGGCGTCCTCGGCCACGCTCACGGCGAAGCCGCGCCGCTCCAGGGCGCGGCCCAGGGTGCGGCGGAACACCTCGTCGTCGTCCACCAGCAGCAGGGTGGGGGCGTCGGTATCGGCGGAGGGGAGGGGCGGCGTGTCGGTCATGGCGTGTCGGGGGTGGCAGGGCCGGGGCCCAGGCGGATGAGGGGCAGGTCGATGCGGGTCAGGGTGCCGGGGCCGTCGTCCCGGGGCACCAGGCTGACCTGGCCGCCGAGGCGCTCCACCGCGGCGTTGGCGAGGAAGTAGCCGATGCCCAGGCCGTCGCGCTTGCTGGAGGCCACCGGCGCGCCCAGGCGCTGGCCCAGGGCGCCGGGGCCGGGGCCCCGGTCGGCGATCGACAGGATCAGCCGGTCGCCGTCGATGCGGCCGGTGAAACGCAGGGGCTCGCCCCCTTCCGGCGTGGCGTCGGCGGCGTTGTCGAGCAGGTTGAGCAGGGCGTTCTCCAGGGCCCGTTCCGGGGCCACCGGCGCGGTGCCGGCGCCGGACAGGTCGCACACCAGCCGGGCCCGAGGGCGGATCACTTGCCATTCGTCGGCCAGGGCGGCGAGCCAGTCCGCCACCGGCAAGGGCGTCCGGGCCGGCTCGGCAGCGGCGGCGATTTCCTTGAGGATGGTCTTGCAGCGGCCCACCTGGTCTTCGAGCAAGGCCAGTTCGTCCTGGAGCTCGGCATCGTCGGGCCGCTCGCGCCGCAACTCGTGAAGGGTCACCGCCAGGGTGGAGAGGGGCGTGCCCAGCTTGTGGGCGCTGCCGGCGGCGAGGGTGGCGATGCCGATCAGGTGCTCGTGGCGCAGAGCCTGTTCCCGGGCCTCGGCCAGAGCCTGTTCCCGCTCGCGCAGGGCCCGGGCCAGGCGGGTGACGAAGATACCCACCACCGTGGCGCTGGCCACGAAGTTGAACCACATGCCCACCACATGCAGGCCGAAGCCGCTGTGTACGTGCTCGCTACCCTCCGCCGGGGCGAACAGGGCGTCCAGGGGCGAAAGGTCGAGACGGGGCGTGGGCAGGGGATGGTAGACCACCATCAGCAGGGAATAGGCCCCCAGGGTGAGGGCGGCCATGGCCGCCACGTAAGGGGCCGACAGGGAGGCGGCCACCAGGGTCAGGGGCACCAGCAGCATCGAGACGAAGGGGTTGGCCGAACCGCCGGCGCAGTAGAGCAGTACCGCCAGCACCGCCACGTCCACGGCCAACTGGGCCAGCACCAGCTTTTCGCCGGCGGCGGCATCCCGCCCGGCCAGGCTGCGCAACTGGCGGCGCAGCACCAGGTTGGCCAGGGGCAGGACGCCGATGGCCGAGAGCATGACCGGCAGGGGCAGGGGCATGCCCAGCCCCAGGGTGGCGGCGAGGAGTACCGCCAGCTGGCTGGCCACCTCGAAGCGGCGCAGCGGCACGAGGCGGTGCAGCAGGGCGGTGGGTGTGCCTGGGGCTGCGGGCGAGGTGGATGTGGGCACGGGCAGGGTAGGGAGCAACGGGGAACGGTCCGATTCTAGCCGGAGCAAGGCGGAATCAGGAGGCGGGGGCCTGCGGCATTCGGTCACGCCGTAAGGTCGGCCGGGCGTAGACGGCAAACCGGCGCGGGCCTGGGCAGGCGACGCGCCGGTTTGTCGGGGAGGCGTGGGGCCTCAGGGCAGCAGGGCTTCCCCGGCGTACAGCTCGGCCACGGTCTCGCGGCGGCGCACCAGGTGGGCCTGGCTGCCGTCCACCATCACTTCGGCGGCCCGGGGGCGGGTGTTGTAGTTGGAGCTCATGGCCATGCCGTAGGCGCCGGCCGATTGCAGCGCCAGGCGGTCGCCCGAGGCCAGGGCCAGTTGCCGGTCGTGGCCGAGGAAGTCGCCGGTTTCGCACACCGGGCCGACGATCTCGTAGGTGCGCGCCTGGGCGTCGCTGCGCTCGACCACCGGCACGATCTCGTGCCAGGCGTCGTAGAGGGCCGGGCGGGCCAGGTCGTTCATGGCCGCATCGACAATGGCGAAGCTCTTGGCGGCGTTGGGCTTGAGGAATTCCACGGTGGTCAGCAGCAGGCCGGCGTTGCCCACCAGGCGGCGGCCCGGCTCCATGACCACCGACAGGCCGCGGCCGGCCAGTTTGTCGAGCAGCGGGTTCAGGTAGTCGCGCACTTTGGGTTCTGTGTCGTCGGCCTGGTAGCGGATGCCCAGGCCGCCGCCGATGTCCACGTGGTGCAGGGCGATGCCCCGGGCAGCCAGCCGGTCCACCAGGCCGAGGATCTTGTCCAGGGCTTCGACGAAGGGCGAGGGATCGAGGATCTGGGAGCCGATGTGGCAGTCGATGCCGGTTACCGCGATGTGCGGCAGGGTGGCGGCGCGGGCATAGAGGGCCTCGGCCTCGTCGAAGGCCACGCCGAACTTGTTCTCCTTGAGGCCGGTGGAGATGTAGGGGTGGGTCTTGGGGTCCACGTCCGGGTTCACCCGCAGGCTGATCGGGGCGCGCTGGCCCAGCTCGCCGGCCACCGCGTTGAGGCGGTCCAGCTCGGGGGCGGATTCGACGTTGAAGCAGCGGATGCCGGCCTCCAGGGCTTGGCGCATCTCGGCGGCGGTCTTGCCCACACCGGAGAACACCACCTTGGCCGGGTCGCCGCCGGCAGCCAGCACCCGGGCCAGTTCGCCGCCGGAGACGATGTCGAAGCCCGCGCCCAGACGGGCGAAGACGTTGAGGATGGCCAGGTTGGAGTTGGCCTTGACCGCGTAGCAGACCAGGGCGCCTTGGCCGGCCGGGTGGGCGGCCAGGGCGTCGGCGTATTCCCGGTAGGCCCGGGTCAGGGCGGCGCGGGAATAGACGTAGCAGGGGGTGCCGTACTGATCGGCCAGGGCGTCCAGGGCGACGCCTTCGAGATGCAGGCGGCCGTCGATGCGGGTGAGTTCGGGGGCGAGCAGGGTCATGGCTTGGATGGGGTGGAGGTGCTGGTGGCACCGGTGGCGGGGGCGCTGGGTTGGCCCGTGCTAACATCCGGCGACGCCGGGGTTGCCGTCGTGCCTTGCGGCGCCGGCTTGGCCGTGGCGGCGGGCGGCTGGACGCCGACGCCGACTACCGGCACGATCGGCACATGCCCGGGCGTCAGGCCCTGGCCCGGCGGTAGGGTGAGCGGCCCCTTGGTGCCGCAGCCCGCCAGGATAAGGCCAAGGCCGAGGACGGCGGGAACGGCCAGGGTGAGCGCCCGGGGTGCCCGCGTGGTGCCGGAAGAGTGCCGTGGATGTTTGATCATGGGCGAGAAAAGGCTGAAAGCAGGCTGGGAGCGGCGCTGCTGCGGCGTTCCCGCCGCGATGTCAGTAATGTCAGCATGGACGCGCCGCAGCGCCCGAAAAATGGACAAGGATGGTAGCACAGCATGAATGATGCCGAATTCAACGCCCTGGCCGACGCCACCCTGGCGCGCCTGGAGGCCGCCCTGGAGGCGGCGGTGGATGCGGGAGCCGACTTCGATTTCGAACTGGCCCCCGGGGGCATCCTGGAGGTGGAGTTCGACGATGGTGGCAAGATCGTGGTGAACCGCCACGGTGTGGCCCGGGAAATCTGGGTGGCGGCCCGCTCCGGCGGCTTCCACTTCCGCGCCGAGGACGGTGTGTGGAAGGACACCCGGGACGGCGTGGAACTGTTCGAGCGCCTGGGGGCCCTGATCGCGACTCACGGTGGGGCGCCGGTGCGGTTGCGCTGAGGCTGGCGACACTTCGCGCGACGCTCAACACACAAGAAAACGGCCCTGGCGAAGGGCGGCGCACGCAGGTTGCGGCGCCCTTCGCCAGGGCCGTTTGCCGTATGGAGCCACCCGGCGCGGGCGGCTCCAGAGCCGGCGCCGGGTCAGTCTACCGGCTTGGCGCCGTCATCCTTCGGTTCCGGCGGAATCTGGGCCGGGACGTTCTCGTTGTAGAAGAACTCCTTCACCGTGCCGCCGCGCCGCTCGTTGACCACGTCCACCGCCGTCAGCCCCTCGGGGGTGGGCCGGGTTTCCTCGGGTACGTCGCGCAGGGCCCGGGACATGTAGCCGATCCACACCGGCAGAGCGGCGGCGCCGCCGGTTTCGCCGATGCGCTTGGGCTGGTCGTAGCCGATCCAGGTGCAGGCGGTGGTGCTCATCTGGTAGCCGCAGAACCAGGCGTCCACGTAGTCGTTGGTGGTGCCGGTCTTGCCCGCCAGGTCGCGCCGCTTGAGCTGGACGCTGGCCTTGGCGGCGGTGCCGTAGATGGTCACGTCGCGCAGCATCGAATCCATCAGGTAGGCGTTGCGTGCGTCGATGGCGCGGATGTTCTCGTCGCCGGCCTGCACCGGTTCGGCCTGGGCCAGCAGTTGGCCGCGCTCGTCGCGGATTTCCTTCACCACGTAGGGGCGGATGCGGTAGCCGCCGTTGGCGAACACGGCGTAGGCCGACACCATCTGCCAGGGGGTCACCGAGCCGGCGCCCAGGGCCATGGTCAGGTAGGGCGGGTGCTTGTCGGCGTCGAAGCCGAAGCGGGTGACGTAGTCCTGGGCATAGTGGGTGCCGATGGCCTGGAGGATGCGGATCGACACCAGGTTCTTCGACTTGGCCAGGGCGGTGCGCATGCGCATCGGGCCCTCGTACTTGCCGTCGTAGTTCTTCGGTTCCCAGGCGGTGCTGCCGGTTTGCGAGGCCGGGATGGTGAGGGGCTCGTCGTTGATCACCGAGGCCGGGGTAAAGCCCTTTTCCAGAGCCGCCGAGTAGATGAAGGGCTTGAAGCTGGAACCGGGCTGGCGCCAAGCCTGGGTGACGTGGTTGTACTTGTTGCGGTTGAAGTCGAAGCCGCCGATCAGCGCCTGGATGGCGCCGTCCTTGGGCGAGACGGCGACGAAGGCCGCTTCCACCTCGGGCAACTGGGCGATCTGCCAGCCGCCCTTGTCGGCCTTGGCCAGGCGCACCAGGGCACCGCGGCGCAGGCGCTTGTTGGGGGGCGCCTTCTCGTCGAGCATGCGCTGGGCGAACTTGATGGCATCGCCGGTGAGGGTGAGGATTTCGCCGCCGCGCTTGTACACCTTGATCTGCTTGGCGTCGGCGGCCAGCACCACGGCGGCGGCCAGGTCGTCGCTGTCCGGGTGGTCGGCGAGGAATTCGTCGAAGGCCTCGTCGTTGTCGCCGCTCACGTCCTTCATGTCCATGAAGGCCTCGGCGCCCCGGTAGCCGTGGCGCCGGTCGTAGTCGAGCACACCGCGGCGCAGGGCGTTATAGGCGGCTTCCTGGTCGGCGGTGTTGAGGGTGGTGATGACCTTGTAACCCCGGGTATAGACATCGTCGGGGAAGCGCTCGGCCACCATCTGGCGGGCCATTTCGGTGACGTACTCGGCGTGCACCGCGAAGGCGTTGGCGTCGCGCTTGACCACCAGCGGTTGTTCCAGGGCTTCCTGCTGCTGCTTGTCGGTGATGAAGCCGAGTTCGTGCATGCGGCGCAGCACGTACTGCTGGCGCAGCCGGGCACGCTTGGGGTTGGCCACCGGGTTGTAGGCGGAGGGCGCCTTGGGCAGGCCGGCGAGCATGGCCGCCTCGGCCACCGTCAAGTCCTTGATGGGCTTGCCGTAATAGATCTGGGCGGCGGAAGCGAAGCCGTAGGCGCGCTGGCCCAGGTAGATCTGGTTGATGTACAGCTCGAGAATCTGGTCCTTGCTCAGGCTGTGCTCGATCTTGAACGAGAGCAGGGCCTCGTAGAGCTTGCGGGTGAGGGTCTTTTCCGACGACAGGTAGAAGTTGCGCGCCACCTGCATGGTGATGGTGGAGGCGCCCTGGCGCTTGCCGCCGGAGGTCAGGTTGGCCACCGCGGCGCGCAGGATGCCCAGGGTGTCGATCCCGCCGTGCTGGTAGAAGCGTTCGTCCTCGGCGGAGAGGATGGCCTGCTTCATGACCGCTGGCACGTCCTGGATGCGCACCACGGCGCGCCGTTCTTCGCCGAATTCGCCGATCAGCTGGCCGTCGGCGCTGTAGATGCGCAGGGGGATCTTCGGCCGGTAGTCGGTTAGGGCCTCCAGGGAGGGCAGGTTGGGATAGGCCATGGTGACGACGATGCCCACCAGGGCGGCGCCCACCACCATCAGGCTGACGATGAGGAGCAGCGGGTACAGAATCCAGCGCGAGACGTTTGACACGATGAGAATGGTTCCAGTGAGGTGGGGCAATTATACGGAGGCAGCCGTTAAGCCAAAAATCGCTTTACACCTCCATGCCTTGTTGCTAGCATTTGACGTAAATTATTTGTATCAGCTGCAAGCGGTTAATTTTTAAAGAAAATTTTTGAAATAGTTTCCTAAGAAACATTTCAGGGGGAATCGGTTTGCGGCTCGACCTCTCTCTATTCAGCCCCAAGGCGCAGCCCTTGGTGGGCCTGGATATCAGTTCCTCCGCCGTGAAAATGGTGGAGCTGTCCGCTTTGGGCAAGAGCGACTTCCGCGTCGAACGCTATGCCATCGAGCCTCTGCCCAAGGATGCAGTGGCCGATGGCAACGTGGTCAATCTCGACGCCGTCTCGGATGCCGTCAAGAAAGCCTGGCGGCGCCTCAACTCCACCGCCCGCAACGTGGCCATGGCCCTGCCGGCGGCGGCGGTGATCACCAAGAAGATCATCGTTCCGGCCGGCCAGCGCGAAGAAGAACTCGAAGTCCTGGTGGAGTCCGAGGCCAACCAGTACATTCCCTTCGCCCTCGAAGAGGTGAACCTGGACTTCCAGGTCATCGGCGAGGCGCCGTCGTCGCCGGACGAGGTCGAAGTGCTGATCGCTGCCTCGCGCAAGGAAAAGGTTGAGGACCGGGTGGCCGTGGCCGAGAGCGCCGGGCTCAAGCCGGTGGTGATGGACGTGGAATCCTACGCCACCCTGGCGGCTTTTTCCTTCGTCGAGCGCCAGTTGTCCGACGGCGGGCAGAACCAGATCATCGCCCTGGTGGACGTGGGGGCCAACGTCACCAATCTCACGGTGCTGCGCAACGGCCAGCCGGTATATACCCGGGAACAGGCCTTCGGCGGCAGCCAGCTGACCCAGGACATTTCCCGCCACTACGGCATGCCCCTCGACGAGGCGGAGTCGGCCAAGCGCGCCGGCACCCTGCCCGACGACTACGAGGGCGAGTTGCTGCGACCCTTCGTCGAGAACCTGGCCCTGGAAGTGTCCCGGGCCCTGCAATTCTTCTTCACCTCGACCCAGTACAGCCAGGTGCACCAGGTCGTCCTGGCCGGCGGCTGTGCCGTGATTCCGGGCATCGACGAGGCGGTGGCTGCTCGCACCCAGGTCAATACCCAGGTCGCCAATCCCTTTGCCGGCATGCCGGTGTCGGACAAGGTGCGGGCCAAGAACCTGGCCAACGACGCCCCCGCCCTGCTGGTGGCCTGCGGCCTGGCGATGCGGAGGTTCGACGCATGATCCGGATCAACCTGCTCCCCCACCGGGAAGCCAAGCGCAAGGCGCGGCGCCAGCAGTTCTACAGCCTGGCCGGTTTGGCCGCGGCCCTGGCCGTGGTCATCATCGTCTTGGTGTTCTCCGTGATCTCCGGCTACATCTCCTCGCAGGAAGAGGAGAACGCCTTCCTCAAGCAGGAGGTCGCCACCCTCGACAAGCAGATCGAGCAGATCAAGCGCCTCAAGGAGCAGACCCAGGCCCTGCTGGCGCGCAAGCAGGTGATCGAATCCCTGCAACTCGACCGGGCCGAGCCGGTGCTGCTGCTCTCCGAGCTGGCCAAGCAGGTGCCGGATGGGGTCTATCTCAAGCTGATGAAGCAGGAAGGGCAGAAAGTCACCCTGGGGGGCTATGCCCAGTCCAACGCCCGGGTGTCCACCCTGATGCGCAACCTCGAGGCATCGCCCTGGCTGGAGCGTCCGGCGCTGATCGAGATCAAGGCGGTGGATGTCAACAAACGGCGCCTTTCCGAGTTCAGCATGACGGTATTCATCACCCGCCCCGATGCCAATGCTTCGGATGCCAAGCTGGTGGCGGCGAAGGACAAGCCATGACCTCGTTCGAGCTTCCCAAGATCGACGTCCAGGACCTCGCGGCCCAGTTCCGCAACCTGAACCCCAACGACCCCGGTGCCTGGCCTCTGGTGCCGCGGGTGGCGGTGCTGGTGGGTATTTTCATCGCCCTGCTGGTGGCCGGCTGGTGGTTCGTCTGGTCGGATCAGCTGACCGAACTCGACGGTAAGCGGCAGGAACTGGATAAGCTCAAGCAGGAATACCTGGACAAGAAGAAGCAGTCGGTGAACCTGGAGCTCTACACCCAGCAACTCAGCGAGATCGACCGTTCCTTCGGCGCCATGCTCAAGCAGTTGCCCAACAAGGCCGAGGTGGAGTCGCTACTGGTCGAAGTGAACCAGGCCGGCCTGGGGCGTGGGCTGCAATTCGAGCTGTTCAAGCCGGGCAGCGAAGCCCTGAAGGATTTCTATGCCGAGCTGCCGATCCAACTCAAGCTGATCGGCAATTACCACGACTTCGGCGCTTTTGCCGCCGACATCGCCAAGCTGCCGCGCATCGTCACCCTGAGCAACATGAGCATCACGCCCCAGCCGAAGGATGGCGGGCTGGTCCTGGACGCTACGGCGCGGACCTTCCGTTACCTGGACGATAACGAGGTGGCGGCCCAGAAGAAGGCGGCCAAGGGAGCCAAGAAATGAGCCGCATGCCGACTTGGCCGGCCGCCTGCGCCGTGCTCGGCGCCCTCGTCCTGGCGGCAGGGTGCTCCAACAACCACGACGACCTGAAGGCCTGGATGGCAGAAAGCGGCAAGGATCTGCGCGGTCGGGTGCCGCCGCTGCCGGCGGTGAAGCCCTACGAGCCGGCGACCTACGATCCGGGCGGTACCCTCGACCCCTTCCGCGTTGCCAAGCTGGAGCCGGAAGGTCGCAAGGGCTCGGGGCCGAGCAAGTTCTCCCCGGACTTCGAGGCCCGGGATGCGCGCAACAACGAATTGGAGCGGGTGCCCCTCGAATCGCTGCGCATGATCGGCTACCTGAAGATCGGCAAGACGCCCTACGCCGTCGTCCAGTTCGACCAGAAGATCAAGCAGGTGCGGATCGGCGACTACGTGGGCCAGGACTTTGGCATCGTGACGGAAATCAAGGAAAGCGAAGTGGCTGTGCGGGAGCTCGTCCAGGACTCCACGGGAGACTGGGTGGAGCGGAGCAACACGCTCTTGCTGCAGGATACGAGGGAGGGGAAATAATGATTCGCAAGTGGCTAAGAGTGCTGGTTGCCGCCGCCGCGGTGCTGCTGGCACCCGCTGCGGGCGCGGCGGACGGGCAGAACCGGATCGAGTCGTTCAACGTCACCCAGCAGGGGGGCGAAGTCCTGATGAAGCTGACCTTCCGCGAGCCCCTGGCGGCTCCTCCGGTCGGTTTCGCCGTGGCCAACCCGGCACGCATCGCCCTCGACCTGCAAGGAGTCGCCAATGGTCTGGGGCGCAATTCCCAGGTGCTCAACGAGGGTGACCTGCTGAGCGTCAATTTGGTGGAAACCCCGGCCAAGACCCGGCTGGTGCTCAACCTCAACCAGTCGATGACCTATCAGACCCGGCTGGATGGCAACGCGTTATTGGTAAGCCTGCGACCGATCGCCCGCGGCGCCGCTGCGGTGGGCCAGACCCGTTTCACCGAAGCCCGGGCGACCGACGCCAGGCATGCGGTGCGCGATATCAACTTCCGTCGTGGCAAGGATGGTGAGGGGCGCGTGGTGGTGGATCTGTCCGATCCGGACGTGGGTATCGACATCCGGCAGCAGGGTACGGGCTTGGTGGTGGAAATCCAGAAGGCGAGTCTGCCCGAATCCCTGCGCACCCGTTTTGACGTGACCGACTTTGGCACGCCGGTGACGGCGGTGACTGCAACCCAGAAGGGTGACAACGTCCTGCTCACCATCACGCCCCGTGGCCTGTGGGAGCACAACGCCTATCAGGCGGAAAGCCAGTTCGTCGTCGAGGTCAAACAGATCGTCGAAAACCCGAACAAGCTGGTGCAAGGAAGCAAGCTTGGTTATCAGGGGCCCAAGGTTTCGATCAGCTACCACAATGGCGACGTACGCCAGTTGCTGCGGGTGATGGCCGAGGAACTGGGGCTCAACGCCGTGATCAGTGAAACGGTGACGGGCACCACCACCCTGGTGCTCAAGGATGTACCGGCGGACCAGGTGCTGGACATCATCTTCCAGCAGAAGGGGCTGGACATGCGGCGCAACGGCAACGTCATCCTGATTGCACCGCAGGACGAGATCTCCACCCGGGAGAAGCTCAACCTGGAGGCTAGGCAGCAGATCGGCGACCTGGAAACGATCAACCAGGAGAGCTACCAGCTCAACTACGCCAAGGCTTCTGAAGTACTCAAGCTGTTGACCGACCACCTGTCGAAGAAGGGCAAGGTTTCCTACGATCCGCGCACCAACATCCTGTTCGTCAGCGATACGCCGTCCCGCCAGGAGGAAGTGCGTCGGTTGATCGCCACAGTGGACAAGCCGGTGCGCCAGGTGATGATCGAGGCCAAGATCGTCGAAGCCCAGGACACCTTCAACCGTAGCCTCGGTGCACGGCTGGGATTCGGCACGCAGCAGAAGTTGCCCGGTGGGCCGAACATCATCACCGGCGGCAACCTCAACCAGACCGCCTACTTCGCCAACCAGACGACGACCCAACCGACCCTGGGCAAGGACTTCAACGTGAACCTGCCGGCATCCAACATCGGCGGTTCGGCGGCGGGGGCATTGTCCTTCGTGCTCTACAATTCCAATGCGTCTCGTTTCCTCGATCTGGAAATTTCCGCCCTCGAGGCCGATGGTCGGGGCAAGGTGATCTCCAGTCCCCGGGTCGTCACGGCCAACCAGGTTGAGGCCCTGATTGAACAGGGGGTAGAAATCCCCTACCAGCAGGCCACCAGTTCCGGGGCGACGTCGATCAGCTTCCGTAAGGCCAACCTGTCGCTCAAGGTGAAGCCGCAAATCACGCCGGACGGCCGCATCACCCTGTCGGTGGACGTGAACAAGGACACCCCGAATACCACCATCACGACCGGTGCCGGTGTGGCCATCGACACCAAGCACGTTAAGACCGAAGTGCTGGTGGAAAACGGCGGGACGGTGGTGATCGGCGGTATCTATCAGCAAACCATCCTGAACAGCACCACCCGCATCCCCTTCTTCGGCGATCTGCCCCTGATCGGGTTCCTGTTCCGCCACGAGGACAAGCAGGACAACAAGACGGAACTGCTGGTCTTCATCACGCCCAAGATCATCAGCGAATCCCTGACCTTGCGCTGAGCGCGGGCCTCGTGCGCCCCGGGTGGCTTCTGCCGGCCGGGGCGTTTTTCATTCCTGCTAAAATCCCGGCGTGAAGCCATTTCCTGACAATATTTACCTGGTGGGGCTGATGGGTGCGGGCAAGACCACGGTCGGCCGTCTGCTTGCCCGGCGCCTACACAAGCGGTTCATCGATTCGGATCACGAAATCGAGGCCCGTACCGGTGTCGCTATTCCCATCATCTTCGAGATCGAGGGCGAGGCCGGGTTTCGCCGCCGCGAGGCCCAGACCATCGCCGACCTGACCCAGGAATGCCCGGTGGTGATGGCCACCGGAGGGGGCGTCGTGCTCAATCCGGAAAACCGGGCCAACCTCAAGGGAGGTGGCTTCGTGGTCTACCTGGCGGCGTCGCCGGAACTGTTATTCGAGCGCACCCGCCACGACCGCAACCGCCCCCTGTTGCAAGTGGCCGACCCCCTTGGGCGCCTGCGCGAGCTCCACGCTCAGCGCGATCCCCTGTATCGCGAAGTGGCCGATCTAGTGGTCGAATCCCCCGGGCCCAGCGCCCAGGCGGTCGCCCAGTTCCTGCTGCGCGAACTCACCCGGCAATTTCCCGATTCCGAGCACGAGGCTTCTTCATGCAACCCCTGCGCGTAGCCCTGGACGATCGCGCCTACGACATCCACATCGGCACCGGCCTGCTGGACGATGTGGCGCCGATCCTGCCCTTCGTCAAGAAAGCCGGCGTGGCCGTGGTCACCAACGAAACCGTGGCCCCTCTGTACCTGAGCCGGTTGGCCGCCGCGTTGCGCCAGGCGGGCGTGGCGGTGATCGAGATCGTGCTGCCCGATGGTGAGGCTTACAAGGATTGGCCGACCCTGAACCGGATCTTCGATGTGCTGCTGGAACAGCATGCCGAGCGTTCGACGACCCTGATCGCCCTCGGGGGCGGTGTCATCGGCGACATGACCGGTTTTGCGGCAGCGTGTTACCAGCGGGGTGTGCCCTTCATCCAGATCCCCACCACTCTGCTCTCCCAGGTGGATTCGTCGGTGGGCGGCAAGACCGCCATCAACCACCCCCGTGGCAAGAATATGATCGGCGCCTTCTACCAGCCGAAGCTGGTGCTGGCCGATCTGGACACCCTGGATACTCTGCCCGATCGGGAGCTGGCCGCCGGGTTGGCCGAAGTCATCAAGTACGGCCTGATCCGCGATCCGGAATTCCTGGTTTGGCTGGAAGCCAACATGACGCGCCTGCTCGCCCGCGACAAGGGGGCCCTGGCCTACGCGGTGCGCCGTTCCTGTGAGCACAAGGCCGAAGTGGTGGCCGCCGACGAGAAGGAAGCCGGTGAGCGGGCCCTGCTCAACCTGGGCCATACCTTCGGCCATGCCATCGAAACCGGACTGGGTTACGGCGAATGGCTACACGGGGAGGCGGTGGCTGCCGGCACGATGATGGCGGCCGAGCTGTCCCGCCGTCTCGGCTGGTTGGGCGAGTCCGACGTGCAACGCATCGAGGCCCTGTTCCGCGCGGCCGGCCTGCCGGTGTGCGGCCCTGATCTGGGGGCGGAGCGCTACCTGGAACTGATGAGCCACGACAAGAAGGTCCAGGACGGGCGCCTGCGCCTGGTGCTGCTCGAGCGGCTCGGTCGGGCGGTGCTCAGCGATGCGGCGCCGGAGGCGGAAATCCGGGCGGCCATCGCGGCCCGGGTGGCTGCCTGAAACCCTTGCGGGGCGGGGCGTTGGCACGGAGCGAAGAGCGTGTGCGGCGACCGTGAAATTGTTGCGCCGCAATGCCTTGATCGCCTAGTTCTAACGGCGTATAGTTTGCGGTTCGTCTGTGAAAACGACTGACCACTTTCGTCGGGAAAGCGGATACAAAAGCCGGGAGCGTCTGAGCCCGGCTTTTTTGCCGCCCCTGATTTGCTGTCAACCTGCTCGCCCGCCCAAACATTAGGGGGTTTGCGAGATGTTTGATGAAGGAAAAAGCGTGATGCAATCGGCTGTCCCTGCGGCGCAGGGTTTGTACGATCCGGTCAACGAAAAGGATGCCTGTGGCGTCGGTTTCGTGGCCCACATCAAAAACCAAAAGAGTCACGCGATCGTCGAGCAGGGTCTGCAGATCCTGAAGAACCTCGACCATCGTGGCGCCACTGGCTACGACCCGCTGCTCGGCGACGGCGCGGGCATCCTCATTCAAATGCCGGATGCCTTCCTGCGCGACGAAGCCGGCAAGCTGGGCATCACGCTGCCCAAGGCCGGTGAGTACGCCTGTGGCATCGTCTTCCTGCCCCAGTCCGCCAACGGCCGCGCCGCTTGCGAATCGGTGATCGCTCGGGTGATCTTCGAAGAAGGCCAGACCCTGCTCGGCTGGCGCGACGTTCCCCGCGACAACCGGGGCCTGGCCGAAGCTGCCCGCGACATCGAGCCGATGATGCGCCAGGCGTTCATCGCCAAGTCCGCCGACCTGGGCGACCAGGATGCCTTCGAGCGCAAGCTGTTCGTCATCCGCAAGCGGGTCGAGCACGAAGTACGCAAGCTCAAGCTGGACGACGGCAAGCAGTTCTACATCCCGTCCTTGTCCTCCCGCACCATCAACTACAAGGGCATGCTGCTGGCCCACCAGGTGGGCGAGTACTACCTGGACCTGCAGGATTCCCGCGTCGTTTCTGCCCTGGCCCTGGTGCACCAGCGCTTCTCCACCAACACCTTCCCCACCTGGGATCTGGCCCACCCCTTCCGCATGATTGCCCACAACGGTGAAATCAACACCGTGCGCGGCAACGTGAACTGGATGAAGGCCCGCCAGAAGGCCATGTCCTCCCAGTGGCTGAAGGAAGACCTGGACAAGCTGTGGCCCCTGATCGTGGACGGCCAGTCCGACTCCGCTTGCTTCGACAACGCCCTCGAACTGCTGGTGATGGGCGGCTACAGCCTGTCCCACGCCATGATGATGCTGATCCCCGAAGCCTGGGCCGGCAATCCCCTCATGGACGAAGAGCGCCGCGCCTTCTACGAATACCACGCCGCCCTGATGGAACCGTGGGACGGCCCTGCCGCGGTGGCCTTCACTGACGGCCGCCAGATCGGCGCCACCCTGGACCGCAACGGCCTGCGCCCGGCGCGCTACCTGGTGACCGACGACGGCTTGGTGATGATGGCCTCGGAAATGGGCGTGCTGACCTTCCCCCAAGAGTCGATCGCCAAGAAGTGGCGCCTGCAGCCGGGCAAGATGTTCCTCATCGACCTGGAGCAGGGCCGCATCATCGACGACGCCGAGGTGAAGCAGTCCCTGTCCTCGGCCAAGCCCTACCGCCAGTGGATCGAGCAGTCCCGCTACTTCCTCGCCGACCTGCCCAAGGCCGAGCCCGTGGCGCCGTCCGCCGTGTCCCTGCTCGACCTGCAGCAAGCCTTCGGCTTCACTCAGGAAGACATCAAGTTCATCCTGCAGCCGATGGCCGCCGCCGGCGAAGAAGCCACCGGCTCCATGGGCAACGACAGCCCGCTGACCGTGCTGTCCAACAAGGACAAGCCGCTCTACCACTACTTCAAGCAGCTGTTCGCCCAGGTGACGAACCCGCCGATCGACCCGATCCGCGAAGAAATCGTCATGTCCCTGACCAGCTTCATCGGCCCCAAGCCCAACCTGCTCGGCGTCGATGAAACCAACCCGCCGCTGCGCCTGGAAGTGCACCAGCCGGTGCTGACCAACGACGACCTGGCCAAGCTGCGCGCCATCGACAAGTCCAGCGACGGCCGCTACAAGTCCCTGGTGCTGGACATCACCTTCTCCGCCGCCGAAGGCGAGCAAGGCTGCGACAAGGCCCTCCAGGCCGTCTGCGCCGCCGCCGAGAAGAGCGTGGCCGACGGCTACAACGTGCTGATCCTGTCCGATCGCGGCGTGACCGCCAGCCGGGCCGCCATCCCCGCCCTGCTGGCTTGTGCCGCCGTCCACCACCACCTGGTGAAGGCTGGCCTGCGCACCTCCACCGGCCTGGTGATCGATACCGGCTCCGCCCGCGAAACCCACCACTTCGCCCTGCTCGCCGGTTACGGCGCCGAGGCCGTCTGTCCGTGGCTGACCATGGACACCCTGGCCGAGATCGCCAAGGGCCTGCCCGGCGAAGTGTCCGCCTACGAGGCTCAGAAGCGCTTCATCAAGGCCGTCAACAAGGGGCTGAACAAGGTCATGTCCAAGATGGGCATCTCGACCTACCAGTCCTACTGTGGCGCCCAGATCTTCGAAGCCATCGGCCTGGCCTCCGACTTCGTCAAGCGCTACTTCCCCGGTACCGCCACCCAGGTGGAAGGCATCGGCCTCAAGGAAGTGGCCGAGGAAGCCCTGCGCGTGCACCGTGCCGCCTTCGGCAACGACCCGGTCCTGGACGACATGCTCGAGACCGGCGGCGAATACGCCTTCCGTATCCGCGGCGAAGAGCACATGTGGACCCCGGACGCCATCGCCAAGCTGCAGCACTCGACCCGCTCCGGCAAGTTCGACTCCTACAAGGAGTACGCCAAGATCATCAACGACCAGAGCAAGCGCCACCTGACGCTGCGCGGTCTGTTCAAGATCAAGCAGGCCGGCGCTCCGGTGCCCCTGGAGGAAGTCGAATCCGCCAAGGACATCGTCAAGCGCTTCGCCACCGGCGCCATGTCCCTGGGTTCCATCTCCACCGAAGCCCACACCACCCTGGCCGTGGCGATGAACCGCATCGGCGGCAAGTCCAACACCGGCGAGGGCGGCGAGGATGCCAACCGCTTCAAGCCTGTCAAGGGCGGCCAGATGCTGTCCGAGATCATCGGCGCCGGCCGCATCGCCCGCGACCTGGAGCTGAAGGACGGCGATTCCCTGCGCTCCGCGATCAAGCAGGTGGCCTCCGGCCGCTTCGGCGTCACCGCCGAGTACCTGGCCAACTCCGACCAGATCCAGATCAAGATGGCCCAGGGTGCCAAGCCCGGCGAAGGCGGCCAGCTGCCCGGTCACAAGGTCTCCGAGTACATCGGCGCCCTGCGCCACTCCGTGCCCGGCGTCGGCCTGATCTCCCCCCCGCCGCACCACGACATCTACTCCATCGAAGACCTGGCCCAGCTGATCCACGATCTGAAGAACGTGAATCCGGTGTCCTCCATCTCCGTGAAGCTGGTGTCCGAAGTGGGCGTGGGCACCGTGGCCGCCGGCGTCTCCAAGGCCAAGGCCGACCACCTGGTGATCGCCGGCCATGACGGCGGCACCGGTGCCTCGCCCCTGTCCTCCATCAAGCATGCCGGCACCCCCTGGGAACTCGGCCTGGCCGAAACCCAGCAGACCCTGGTGCTCAACCGCCTGCGCGGCCGCATCCGCGTCCAGGTGGACGGCCAGATGAAGACCGGCCGCGACGTGCTGATCGGTGCCTTGCTCGGCGCCGACGAGTTCGGCTTCGCCACCGCGCCGCTGGTGGTGGAAGGCTGCATCATGATGCGCAAGTGCCACCTGAACACCTGCCCGGTGGGCGTGGCCACCCAGGATCCGGCGCTGCGCAAGAAGTTCACCGGCCAGCCCGAGCACGTGGTCAATTACTTCTTCTTCGTCGCCGAAGAGCTGCGCGAACTGATGGCCTGGATGGGTGTGCGCACCCTGGACGAGATCATCGGCCGTGCCGACCTCCTCGACATGAAGGATGGCATCGAGCATTGGAAGGCCAAGGGTCTCGACTTCACCAAGATCTTCCACATCCCGGCGGTGGGCGACGACGTGGCCCGCCTCCACGCCGAGACCCAGGACCACGGCCTGGTGAAGGCCCTCGACCACACCCTGATCGAGCAGGCCAAGCCGGCCCTGGAAAAGGGCGAGAAGGTGGTGATCGAGTCCAAGATCATCAACGTCAACCGCTCCGCCGGCGCCATGCTGTCCGGTGAGGTGGCCAAGCGCTACGGCCATGCCGGCCTGCCCGACGACACCATCCACGTGAACCTGACCGGTACCGCCGGCCAGAGCTTCGGTGCTTTCCTGGCTCACGGTGTCACCTTCGAGCTGACCGGCGAAGGCAACGACTACGTCGGCAAGGGCCTCTCCGGCGGCCGCATCGTCATCAAGGCTCCGCAAGCCTTCCGCGGCAACACCGCCGAGAACATCATCGTCGGCAACACCGTCCTGTACGGCGCCATCGACGGCGAGGTGTTCTTCAACGGCGTGGCCGGCGAACGCTTCTGCGTGCGCAACTCCGGCGCCACCGCGGTGGTGGAAGGCGTGGGCGACCACGGCTGCGAATACATGACCGGCGGCACCGTCGTCGTGCTCGGCCAGACCGGCCGCAACTTCGCCGCGGGCATGTCCGGCGGCGTGGCCTACGTCCTCGATCTGGAAGGCGACTTCCAGTCCCGCTGCAACTTGGCCCAGGTGGCCCTGGAGCCGGTGCCCGAGGAAGAGGCCGCCGCCGACGCCCTGGGCGAATTCGGCCCGGGTGGCGACCTGTCCGGTCACGGCAAGGTGGACATCCGCCACCTGGCCATGGCCGACGAGGCCCTGCTCAAGTCCCTGATCGAAAAGCATGCCGCGGCCACCGGTTCCGCTCGTGCCAAGGAAATCCTGGCCAGCTGGAGCGATTACCGCTGCAAGTTCGTCAAAGTCATGCCCACCGAGTACGCCAAGGCCCTGGCGAAGCTCAAGGCGCAACGTGAGAACCAACTGGAGGCCGCGTAATGGGTAAGCCGACTGGATTCATGGAGTTCGAGCGTCTCTCCGAGGCTTATCAGCCCGTTGAGGCCCGGCTCAAGCACTACAAGGAGTTTGTCGCCCGCCTGGACGACAAGGATGCGGCCATCCAGGGCGCCCGTTGCATGGACTGCGGCATTCCGTTCTGCAACAACGGCTGCCCGGTTAACAACATCATTCCCGACTGGAATGACCTGGTGTACCGCAACAAGTGGGAAGAGGCCATCGCCGTCCTGCACTCCACCAACAACTTCCCGGAATTCACCGGCCGCATCTGCCCCGCCCCCTGCGAGGCCGCCTGCACCCTGGGCATCAATGAGGAGCCGGTGGGCATCAAGTCGATCGAGCACGCCATCATCGACAAGGCCTGGGAAAACGGCTGGGTGAAGCCCCAGCCCGCTGCGGCCAAGACCGGCAAGAAGGTGGCGGTGGTCGGTTCCGGCCCCGCCGGCCTGGCGGCCGCCCAGCAGCTGGCCCGCGCCGGCCACGCCGTGACCGTGTTCGAGAAGAACGACCGGGTCGGCGGCCTGCTGCGCTACGGCATTCCCGACTTCAAGCTGGAAAAGAGCACCATCGACCGCCGCGTCGCCCAGCTCGAAGCCGAGGGCGTCACCTTCAAGACCAAGGTGCTGGTGGCCGGCAGCAAGGCCGACGTGCCCGCCGGCATCATCAACGATGCCACCGAGGTGGTGACCCCGGCCCAGCTGGACAAGGAATTCGACGCCGTGCTGCTCACCGGCGGTTCCGAAGTGCCCCGCGACCTGCCGGTCCCGGGCCGCGCCCTCAAGGGCGTGCACTTCGCCCTGGAGCTGCTCATCCCGCAGAACAAGGAAGTGGCCGGTGACGGCGCCAACCCCATCTCCGCCAAGGGCAAGCACGTGGTGGTGATCGGCGGCGGCGATACCGGTTCCGACTGCGTCGGCACCTCCAACCGCCACGGCGCCCTGTCCGTGACCCAGTTCGAACTGATGCCCCAGCCGCCGGCCCAGGAGAACAAGGCCCTGACCTGGCCCTACTGGCCGATCAAGCTGCGCACCTCCTCGTCCCACGAAGAAGGCTGCTCCCGCGACTTCGCCGTGGCCACCAAGGAGTTCATCGACGACGGCAACGGCAACGTCCGCGCCCTCAAGGCGGTCCGCCTGGAGTGGAAGGACGGCAAGATGAGCGAAGTGCCGGGCTCCGAGTTCGAACTCAAGGCCGACCTGGTGCTGTTCGCCATGGGCTTCACCAACCCGGTGGGCGGCGTGCTCGACGCCTTCGGCGTGAAGAAGGACGCCCGCGGCAACGCCGAGGCCAGCACCGACGGTGAGGGCTGCTATGCCACCAACGTGGACAAGGTGTTCGCCGCCGGCGACATGCGCCGTGGCCAGTCCCTGGTGGTGTGGGCCATCCGCGAAGGCCGTCAGGCCGCCCGCGAGGTGGACCAGTTCCTCATGGGCGCGACCTCGCTGCCCCGCTGAGCGGCGTCCGCACAAGGCCCGTGCAACCCCGCCCCGGCCCCGTGCCCGGGCGGGGTTTTTCATGGGCCGGACTGTGGCATAGTTATGCGCTGATCGTAGAAACGAAACGGCGCGGCGGCATGAACCGCCGCCGAGGAGACCCGGCTGTAGGCCGGAATTTAGTTCTGGGGGTTTCGATGGAACTGCAAACGACACTTCAGGTCGCTCAGCCGTCAGGGCTGGCCGACCCTCACCTGATGGCCATCCTGGCCATCATCGTGGTCACCGGCCTGCTCGGCGGGCTGGCCAACGCCTTTCTCGCCGACCGGCCCCGGGGCGCGGCGCCGGAACGGGGGCGCTATGCCCTGCTCGGGGTGGTGGCGGCGCTGACCGTGCCCCTCTTCCTCAACATGATCTCGTCCAACCTGCTGGAGTCGGCCCGCACCCGCCCCCTGGACCTGTTCGTCTTCGCTGGCTTCTCGGTGCTCTACGTGGTGGCCACCCGCCGCTTCGTCGAAAACGTCACCCAGCGCCTGTTCAGCCAGCTGGAGCAAATGCGCAGCGACGTCGGCGCCCTGCGCGACCTGAACACCGCCCCGCCGCCGCAGGCGGACAAGACCCCGGAAAGCGCCGAGAACGATGCCAACAGCCTCTCTTACCAGGACGTGGGCATTCTGCGCGCCATCAACGAGGAAAACTTCGTCTACGGCAACCTGGCCGGCCTGGCCGACAAGACCGGCCTGCCCCGGGAGCAGATCAGCGGCCGGCTCGCCGCCCTCAAGGCCCTGGGGCTGATTGAGGCGCGCATCAACGACAAGAGCGTGCTGCACTGGTTCGTCTCCCAGCGGGGCAAGCAGGTGCTCGACGAGGTCCTGGGTGCCCAGGAGGAGCGCAAGTCGGCCTGATGCCCCGGCGGGCGTGGCGTCTTTCCTGGCGCGGCGCCCCCCTTCTGCGCGAAAATACGTCCGAACCGCAGCACCGCCGGCTGACCTGTCCGGCGGATAACCCCGGCCCTGCCGGGTTGTTTTTTTGAGAGCCCGCCCCTCGTGTCTGCCTCCCATTCCCCCCTGCCCGCCCTCAACGTGGTGGTTCTGGCCGCCGGCCAGGGCAAGCGCATGCACTCCAACCTGCCCAAGGTGCTGCATCCCCTGGCGGGCAAGGCCCTGGCCGCCCACGTGCTGGACACCGCCCGCTCCCTGGCGCCCCAGAGCATCACCGTGGTGCACGGCCATGGCGGCGAGGTGGTGCGCGCGGCCCTGGAGGCGCCGGACCTGGCCTGGGCGCTGCAATCGCCCCAGCTCGGCACCGGCCACGCCGTGGCCCAGGCGGTGCCCCACCTGAGCGCGGCGCCGGTGACCCTGGTGCTCTACGGCGACGTGCCCCTGATCCAGGCTGAAACCCTGCAACGCCTGGTGCGCGCCGCCGGCGACGGGCTGGCCGTGCTCACGGTGCGCCTGGCCAACCCCACCGGCTACGGCCGCATCGTCCGCGACGGCGCCGGCCGGGTGACCCACATCGTCGAGGAAAAGGACGCGAGCCCGGCGGAAAAGGCCATCGACGAGGTCAACACCGGCATCCTGGCCTTGCCCACGGCCCGTCTGGGCGACTGGCTGGGCCGCCTGTCCAACGACAATGCCCAGGGCGAGTATTACCTGACCGACGTGATCGCCCTGGCGGTGGCTGAAGGTGTGCCGGTGCACACCGCCCATCCCGCCGCCGAGTGGGAAGTCCTGGGCGTCAATAGCAAGGTTCAGCTGGCCGAGCTGGAGCGCAGCTGGCAGGGCCACTTGGCCCGGCGCCTGCTCGAAGCCGGGGTGCGTCTGGCCGACCCGGCGCGCATCGACATCCGCGGCGAGCTCAATTGCGGCCGCGACGTGGCCATCGACGTCGGCGCTGTGTTCGAAGGCAAGGTGGTGCTGGAAGAGGCGGTGGACGTGGGCCCCTACTGCGTGCTCAAGAACGTCACCGTCCAGGCCGGGGCCCGTCTCGCCGCCTTTTGCCACCTGGAGGACTGCGTGGTCGGCCCGGACGCCATCGTCGGCCCCTACGCCCGGCTGCGTCCCGGCACCCGCCTGGGGGCCGAGGCTCACGTCGGCAACTTCGTCGAGGTCAAGAACAGCGTGATCGGCGCCGGCTCCAAGGCCAACCACCTGGCCTACGTGGGCGACGCCGACGTGGGGGAACGAGTGAACATCGGCGCCGGCACCATCACCTGCAACTACGACGGCGCCAACAAGTTCCGCACGGTGATCGAGGACGACGCCTTCATCGGCTCCGACACCCAATTGGTAGCCCCGGTGCGGGTCGGCAAGGGCGCCACCCTGGGCGCCGGCACCACCTTGACCAAGGACGCGCCGGCCGGCCTGCTCACCGTCTCCCGCGCTCGCCAGACCACCGTGCCCAACTGGGTGCGCCCGGTCAAGGCGGCCAAGAAGGACTGACCCGGCCCGGTGTCGCCGGGCTTTGGCCTTCTCCCACTCATCATTCGCAACCTGGACTTTTTCCATGGATATCTGGTTCACCCTGTTCGTCCTGGTGGTCGCCGTCTCGGTGGCTTCCGGGCTGGTGCTGGTGCTGGTCGGTTACACCGACAGTCTGGTCACCTCGTTCGCTTTCGGCTGGAAGTGGCGCCTGTTCATCCTGGCCCCCCTGCTCGCCGCCATCGCCTGCATGGTCTATGGCTGGCGGCCCGGTGCCGGGGTGTTCGCGATCTCGTTGGCCGGTGCCGTCACCTTCTGCGTCAAGCGCTGGAGCGACAATGCCCGCCCCGGCAAGCAGCTCCTGTTCGGCCTGGCCCTGGCCGCCCTGGGCGTTGGGCTGCTCTACGGCACCGGCCCCACCTTCGCCAAGCGCGCCGTCGATGAGGCCCTGAAGGGCAATCTGCCCACCGGCGCCGCCCAGGCCGGCGACCTCGCTCCGGCAACCGGCGCCGCCGAAGCCGCCACCCCCGCCAAGTAAGCAGGAGAAATCCCCATGTGTGGCATCGTCGCCGCCGCGGCCACCGGCCGCAACATCGTTCCCGTCCTTCTCGAAGGGCTGCGCAAGCTTGAATACCGAGGCTACGACTCCGCCGGCCTGGCGGTGATCAACGGCGCCCATCTGGAACGGCGCCGCGCCGTCGGCCGGGTGGCCGAACTGGCCGCCCTAGCCGCGCCGGAAGGCGCGCCCCCCCTGGCTGCCGAAACCGGCATCGCCCATACCCGCTGGGCCACCCACGGGGTGCCCTGCGAGCGCAACGCTCACCCCCATATCTCTGGCGGGCTGGCGGTGGTGCACAACGGCATCATCGAGAACTACGAGGGCCTCAAGGCCGAATTGCAGGCCCAGGGCTACGTGTTCACCTCGGACACCGACACCGAGGTCATCGCCCACCTGGTGCAGCGCGAGCTGAAGGGCTCCGCCGACCTGCTTGCCGCCGTGTGTGCCACGGTGCGTCAGCTGAAGGGCGCCTACGCCATCGCCGTGGTGCGCGAGGAAGACCCGACGCGGGTGATCGTCGCCCGGGAAGGCTCGCCGCTGCTGCTCGGCCTGGCCGACGACGGCAACTACGCTGCCTCCGACGCTTCCGCCCTGCTCCAGGTGACTCGGCGCATGGTTTACCTGGAAAACGGCGACGTGGCCGAGCTGACCCCGGCCGGCCACCGCGTCCTGCGTTCCGACGGCACTCCGGTGGATCGCCCCGCCGTGCTTTCCCAGCTGTCCGCCGACGCCGTGGAACTGGGGCGCTTCCGCCACTACATGCAGAAGGAAATCTTCGAGCAGCCCGACGCCCTGGCCAACACCCTGGAACTGGTGGGCGCCGCCAAATCGGTCCAGCCCGGCCTGTTCGGTGCCGAGGCCGAGGCCGTGCTGCGCGACATCGACAGCGTGCTGATCCTGGCTTGCGGCACCAGCTACCACTCGGGCCTGACCGCCCGCTACTGGCTGGAAAGCATCGCCGGCGTGCCCTGCACCGTGGAGATCGCCAGCGAATACCGCTACCGCACCTCGGTGCCCAATCCGCGCCAGCTGGTGGTGGCCATTTCCCAGTCCGGCGAGACCGCCGACACCCTGGCCGCCCTCAAGCACGCCAAGGCCCTGGGCCAGCCCCATACCCTGGCCCTGTGCAACGTGCCCGAATCGGCCATCGTGCGCGAATCGGCCCTGCGCTTCATCACCCGGGCCGGCCCCGAGATCGGCGTGGCCTCCACCAAGGCCTTCACCACCCAGCTTGCCGCCCTCTACCTGCTCACCTTGGCTGTGGCCAAGACCAAGGGCCGCCTTACCGCCGCGGACGAGGCCCGGGAAATCGACGCCCTGCGCCACCTGCCCGCCGCCGTGTCCGCCGTGCTGGAGCAGGAACCGGCCATCCAGGCCTGGGCCGAGCACTTCGCCGACAAGCGCCACGCCCTGTTCCTGGGTCGGGGCATCCACTACCCGATCGCCCTGGAAGGGGCCTTGAAGCTCAAGGAAATCTCCTACATCCACGCCGAAGCCTACCCGGCCGGCGAGCTCAAGCACGGCCCCCTGGCCCTGGTGGACCGGGATATGCCAGTGATCGCCGTGGCCCCCAACGACGAACTCTTGGAAAAGCTCAAGAGCAACCTCCAGGAAGTGCGCGCCCGGGGCGGCGAGCTGTACGTCTTTGCCGACGCACGGGTGGACCTGGGGGCCGGCGAGGCCGACGGGGTGCACCTGATCCAGCTGCCCGAGCATTACGGCAAGCTCTCCCCGGTGCTGCACGTGGTGCCCCTGCAACTGCTCGCCTACCACGCCGCGCTGGTCAAGGGCACCGACGTGGATAAGCCGCGCAACCTGGCGAAATCGGTCACCGTGGAGTGACCGCCTGGCGGCCTTCCACCGGCCGCCGTTTATCTCCAGCCTCCCGAAAAGCCCGGCCATGCCGGGCTTTTTCTTGGGCCATGCCGGCGGCCCGCTTTCCATGACAGTATTAGTCAGGTTGCATGTGGTTTCCATCCGCTACAGTATGTAGTTGGCTGTCGGTCCCAGCACGCATGGGCACGGCAGGGTTTCAGGAGGGCAACGTGACGCAGACAAGCGCAGTCCCCAACCCGTCGGGTACGATCCTGCTGGCGGATGATTCGCCGCTGGACCGGCACCTGCTTGTCCGGCTGCTGGAGCGCTGGGGCTATACGGTGCTGGCCGTCAACGACGGCGCCGCGGTGTTGGCTGCCGTGGCCCAGGGCCGTCCGGACCTGGTCCTGCTCGACATCTGCATGCCCGACATGGACGGCTACGAGACCTGTGCCCGGCTCAAGGCCGAGCCGGGCTGCGCGGACATTCCGGTAATCTTCATCAGCGCCGCCAGCGCGGTGGAGGACCGGGTCAAGGCCTTTGCCAGCGGCGGGGTGGACTACATCGCCAAGCCGATCAAGAGCGAAGAGGTGCAGGCCCGCATCGCCACCCACCTCACCTTGCAGGCCCTGCGCCGCGACCTGGAAGAGCGGGTGCGGGAGCGCACCGCCGAGCTGGAGGCCGCCAACCGGCGCCTCAGTGCCGAGGTTGCCGAACGCCGCCAGGCCGAAGTCGCCTTGCAGGAGCGCAATGCCCTGATCCACTACCTGGTGGACGCCAACATCATTGGCGTCATGTTCTGGGGGCGAGATAACCGCGTCATCGATGCCAATACGGCCTTCCTGGAACTGTTCGGCCTGCGCCGTGAGGATGTTCTGGCCGGAGAGGTCTCCTGGGAGCGGCTGGTGGCGCCGGAATGCCATGAAATCACCCGGCGTGCCCGGGCCGCCATGGCGGAGGGCCAGGCCATCCTGCCTTATGAGAAGACCTGCCTGCGGGTCGACGGGACCCGTTTCCCGGTCCTGGTCGGCAGCGCACGATTGGATGGAGAGGTCGAACGCGGCGTGTCCTTCGTACTCGATCTGACCGAAACCAAGCGCATGGAGCAGGAACTGCGTGAATCCTCCCAGCGCCTGCGCGAACTGGCCGCCCATTGGGGAGAGGCGGTCGAGGAAGAGCGCAAGCGCATCGCCCGGGAGCTGCACGACGAGCAGGGCTCCCTGCTTACCGCCCTGAAGATGGATGTGAGCCTGCTGCGCCGCGACCTGGGCGAAGTCTCGCCAGACATCGGCCGGCGCCTGGAAACCATCCAGAAGTTGCTCGACGACACCGTTGGAGTAATGCGCCAAGTGGCCAGCCAGTTGCGTCCGGCCATGCTCAACCTGGGCATCGTGCCGGCCCTGGAATGGCTCACCGATGATTTTCGCCAGCGCACCGGCATCGTCTGCACGTTCGGCGCCAGCGGCGAGGAGTCCCTGGACGATGGCCGGGCCACGGCCCTATTCCGCATTGTCCAAGAGTCGCTGACCAATGTGATGCGCCATGCCGGGGCCAGCTCGGTGACCGTCCGGTTTCACCTGGGCGACCAGCAAGTGGAACTAAGCATTGCCGACGACGGCAAGGGCTTCGACCCATCCTTGGTCCGGCCCAATTCCTTTGGCCTGGTGGGCATGGGCGAACGCCTCGAGGCTCTGGGCGGCACCTTGCGCATCCACAGCGTGCCCGGCCGGGGCACCACCCTGTACATCACCATCCCCCGGGAGGATGTGGCGCCATGATCCGTATCCTGATCGCCGACGACCATAGCATCGTGCGTGGCGGCCTCAAGCAGCTCATCACCGCCGAAGCGGACCTGCAAGTCTGCGCCGAGGCCAGCCAGGGCAGCGAAGTCCTGGCCCAACTGCGCCAGGGCGGGGTGGATTTGCTGCTGATGGACATGTCCATGCCCGGCCTCAGCGGGCTGGACCTGATCCGCCGTGCCCACGGCGAGGCGCCCCAGGTGCCGATTCTGGTACTCAGCATGCACAACGAGAGCCAGTTGGTGTCCCGGGCGCTGCGCGCCGGCGCGGCCGGCTACGTCACCAAGGATAGCGATCCGGCCATTCTGCTGGCGGCGGTGCGCAAGGTAGCGGGCGGCGGCCGCTTCATCGATCCCGACCTGGTCGACGCCATGGTGTTCGGCGCCCCCGAGGACGCACCGCCCCACGAAGTGCTGTCCGACCGGGAATTCGAGGTGCTGCAACTGTTGAGCGGCGGCCTGTCCCTGGCCGAGGTGGGCGATCGGCTCCACGTCAGCGCCAAGACGGTGAGCACCCACAAGACCCGCCTGATGCAAAAGCTCGCCATCGACAACAACGCCGACCTGGTGCGCTACGCCCTGCGCCACGGCTTGGCCCAGGAGTAGGGCGCAAGCCAGGGCGGGCCGGCGGCGCCGGCATCCTCACTATCCGCAAACGAAAAACCCGCCGGTTGCCCCGGCGGGTTTTTTGTTTGCGGGGTGCCATGTAGGAATTTTCCGACAGGAGATTCAGCCGCTCCCTAGCCCACGTTCCGCCGTTGCCGACGGCGCCGGGGCGTCCATTGGCCTGTAATGCAGTCATCGCCGCACGCCTTTGGAAACAGCCCCATGAAAACCCTCATCGTCGAAGACTCGAAGCTGATCAGCGAGCGCCTCCGTCTGGCCCTGGCCCCCCTGCCGGGCATGGAAATCGCCGTGGCCGACCACCTGGCCGAAGGGCTGCGCTACTTCCGTCTGTTCCATCCTCAGTGCGTGATCCTGGACCTCGACCTGCCCGACGGCAGCGGCATCGCCCTGCTCACCAAAATCAAGCTGGAGTCCCCGGCCACCGTGGTGGCCATCTTCTCCAACCACCTGGGGTTCCGCCGCCGCTGCACCACCGCCGGGGCGGACTTCTTCTTCGACAAGAGCGTCGATTTCGAACAGCTCACCCAGGCAGTGCGCGGCCTGGTGGAGGACCGGTCATGAATTCCGCTATCCCCAGCACCCGTGCCCCCAGCCTCGCATCTTTCTGGCTGCCCCCCGCGACCCTGGGGCTGGCTTCCGCCGCCGGGCTCCTGGCTTGCCGCTGGGGCGACCCTCTGGCGATCGCCGCGGCCGGCGTCCTGTTTGCCGGCGGTGCCGCCGCCGCCCGTTGGAGCCAGGTCCGGGCCCGCCGCCTGATCGATGCCCGACTCAAGCTCGAATCCGAACTGGAGGTCCGCGCCGCGAACAACCGGGAAGAACAAGAGAGCCTGCAAGCCCGGGTCGACGGGGTCCAAGGCAGCATCCTGCCCACCTGGTCCCAGCAGATCGAACTGGCGCGCACCCAGAGCGAGTCGGCCATCGGCGACCTGTCCGCACGCTTCGCCGGCATCGTCCAGCGCCTCGGCAAAACCACCCAGACCACCGATTCCTCGGTGGGCGGCGGCTTGCTGCCGGTGCTCGAAGTGAGCCGCCAGGACCTGGACCACATCCTCGCGGCCCTGACCCGCCTGATGGACAGCAAGCGGGCCATGCTCGACCAATTGGCTCGCCTCGCCGACGTGATTGGCGAGCTGGAAAAGATGGCGGCCAGCGTCGGACGCATCGCCGGCCAGACCAACTTGCTGGCTCTCAACGCCGCCATCGAGGCCGCCCGGGCCGGGGAGGTGGGGCGTGGCTTCGCCGTGGTGGCCGACGCGGTGCGCGAACTGGCCAACGAATCCGCCATCGCCGGCAAACAGATCGCCGAAAAGGTCCAACTGGTCACCTCGACCATCGACGGCACCCTGAGCGCTGCCGACCTGGGGGCCCAGGTGGATGAGCAGACCCTGGACCAGGCCCGGGAATCGGTGGGCCGCATCCTGGAGCGTTTCCACGACATCACCGCCGACCTTTCCATGGCCACCGACACCCTGCGTCAGGAAAACCAGGGCATCCAGGCCGAGGTCTCCGACGCCCTGGTGTCCCTCCAGTTCCAGGACCGGGTGGGCCAGATGCTCGGCCACGTGCGCAACGACATGGACAAGCTCGGCAGCTTCCTCGCCCAGGGGGACCGCCATCTGGACGCCCGCGCCTGGCTGGCCGACCTGGCCCGCACCTACACCACGGTCGAGCAGCACGCCGCCCATGGCGGCCAAACCGGCTCGACCCCGGCTGAATCCGAAATCACCTTCTTCTAGGAGCAACACCATGGCAAAGACCATTCTCATCGTGGACGACTCCGCGTCCCTGCGGCAGGTCGTCAGCATCGCCCTCAAGGGGGCCGGCTACGACACCGTGGAAGCCTGCGACGGCCAGGACGGGCTGAACAAGCTCAAGGCCCACAAGGCCCACCTGATCATCAGCGACGTGAACATGCCGGTGATGGATGGCCTGACCTTCGTTGCCGAGCTGAAGAAGCTGTCGGAGCACCGTTTCACCCCGGTGATCATGCTCACCACCGAGGCCGGCGAGGCCATGAAGCAGAAGGGCCAGGCCGTCGGCGCCAAGGCCTGGGTGGTCAAGCCCTTCCAGCCCGCCCAGATGCTGCTGGCGGTGGCCAAGCTGGTCCAGCCCTGAGGAGACGGTCATGGAAATTCATTGCCACAACGAGGGCGGCACCACCCGCCTGCGCTTCCAGGGCGAGTTCAACATCTACGCCGCCGGGGTCAAGGCCCAGCTGCTGTCCCTGTGCGCCGGCCCCGAGGTGCAACTCGACCTGGCCGAGGTGGACGAGATCGACACCGTCGGCATTCAGCTGCTGCTGCTGCTCTACCGCCAGGCCCGGGCCGAAAACCGCCGCCTGACCCTGGCCGAATGCAGTCCGGCGGTGTCGGGGCTGATCGAACTGTACGGGCTGCGCAAGGCCTTCGGCCTGACCCAGCCGGGAGAAGGCCATGAACGTGGATGAAGTCCTGCAGACCTTCGTCGCCGAAGCTCGGGAACTGCTGCTCGGCATGGAGGATTCCCTCCTCGCCCTGGAGCAGGACCCGGCCGACGGCGAAGCCATCGCCGCCACGTTCCGCGCCATCCACACCATCAAGGGCTCCGCTGGCCTGTTCAGCCTGGACGAGCTGGTGGCCTTCGCCCATGTGGCCGAAACCCTGCTCGACCGGGTGCGCAGCGGCCAGGTGGCGGTGAATGGCGCATTGATCGCCCTGCTCCTGGAGTGCGGCGACCAGCTTGGACTGATGGTCGGCCAGGTCGCCGGCGAGACGCTGGCAGAAGACACGGCCGCCGCCCATGCGGCACGGCGCGTCGATCTGGTGGCGGCCCTCCAGTCCCATTGCGGCGATACGGGCGCCACCGTGGCCACCACGGCGCCCGCGACGGATGAGCCGTCCCGCCTGGCGGCAGAAGAAGAGGTGGAGCGAGCGCATAACCAGGCCTGGCACATCTCCCTGCGCTTCGGCCCCGACGTGATGAAGCTGGGCATGGACCCCAGCGCCTTCCTGCGCTACCTGGGCACCCTGGGCACCATCACGCACATCACGCCCCTGTGGGACAGGCTGCCCCCGGCGGACGAGATGGACCCGGAGTGCTGCTACCTGGGCTTCGAACTGGACTTTCTCAGTGACGCCAGCCGGGAGGCCATCGATAGCACCTTCGATTTCGTCCGCGACGACTGCCGCATCGCCATCCTGCCGCCCCGGGCGGCCCTGGGCGACTACCTGCGGCTCATGGCAGAGGCCCCCGAGGGCACCGACCGGCTGGGCGAAATCCTGGTGGACAGCGGCGCCCTGACGGCGGCCGAGGTGGAGCGGGCCCTGGATCGGCAGCGCCGTGCCGCGCCGCCGCGCCTGGGCGAAATCCTGACCCAGGAGGCGGGGGTTCCCCCCGTCCTGGTCCAGGCCGCCCTGGACAAGCAGGCCAAGGTCCGGGACAGCAAGCCCGCCGCCAGCCGCTTCGTCCGGGTGGATGCCGACAAGCTCGAAGAGCTGATCAACCAGGTCGGCGAACTGGTCATCGCCGGGGCTTCCGCCGGGCTGCTCGCCCAGCGCAACGGCAACGGCGCCCTGATCGAAGCGGTGGCCCTGGTGGAGCGCCAGGTCGAGGTCATCCGCGACCGGGCCCTGTCCCTGCGCATGGTGGAGATCGGCGAATCCTTCAACCGCTTCCCCCGGGTGGTGCGCGACGTTTCCCGGGAACTGGGCAAGGACATCGAGCTGGTCATCACCGGCGCCGAGACCGAACTCGACAAGACCGTGGTGGAAAAGATCGGCGACCCCCTGATGCACCTGGTGCGCAACGCCATGGACCACGGCATCGAGCCCACGGAGGCACGCCTGGCCGCCGGCAAGCCGGCCCGGGGGCGGCTCGGGCTGAACGCCTACCACGAGTCCGGCAGCATCGTCATCGAAGTGGCCGACGACGGCGGTGGCCTCAAGCGCGACAAGATCCTGGCCAAGGCCCGGGAGCGGGGCCTGGTGGCCCCGGGCCAGGTGCTCGACGACCGGGAAGTGTTCGCCCTGATCTTCGAGCCGGGCTTTTCCACCGCCGACCAGGTCACCAACCTGTCCGGCCGTGGTGTCGGCATGGACGTGGTCAAGCGCAACATCGCCGCCCTGCGCGGCAGCATCGACATCGACAGCCGCGAGGGTGCCGGCACCACCATGCGCATCCGCCTGCCCCTCACCCTGGCGATCATCGACGGCTTCCTCATCCAGGTTGGCGGCAGCCCCTTCGTAGTGCCCCTGGACCTGGTTCAGGAATGCGTCGAATTGCCGGCCTGCGACCAACGCGCCCAGCCGAGCCACTACCTGGACCTGCGCGGCGAGGCATTGCCCTGCCTGAACCTGGGCCACCTGCTTGACCTGGAATCCTCCGGCGGGCGGCAGAACGTGGTGGTGGTGAAGTACGGCAACCGCCGCGCCGGCCTGGTGGTTGACCGCCTGCTCGGCGAATTCCAAACCGTCATCAAACCCCTCGGCCAGATGTTCCGCCATCTGCGCGGCATCGCCGGCTCCACCATCCTGGGCAGCGGCGAAGTGGCCCTGATCCTCGACGTGCCGCCCCTGGTGCAGCAGGCCGCCGATCAGGAAGCCCGCCGCCTGGGCCGCCTCGGCTAGGAGACGTCCCATGTGCCGCCTGACCCCACCTTCCACCCCTCCACCCGCCCGCCCCCTGCTTTCCCCATGTGACCCGAATCCATCCGCATTCTGCTTCCCAAGGAGCGCATCATGACCATGAAACAACGCCTCATCTTGCTGATCGCCTCGGCTGCCGTCGGCCTCATCCTGCTTGCCGGCCTGGCCGTCATCCAGATCAACCGGGTGTTCACCATCGCCAACTTCACCAACATCAACGTGACCCCCAGCCTGCAAGTGCTGCAGCGGGCCTATGAACCCCTGGCAATGATGCGCGCCCAGTTGTGGCAGCACATTGCCCAGGACGACAAAGGCTACAAGGCCGAGTTGGAAGGGCAGATTCGCACCAGCCTGACCAAGGTGGAAGACGGGCTGAAAGCCTATGAGCCGTTGGTTGCCGACGACAAGGACCGGCAACTGCTGCAAGCGGATCGGACTGCGCTGTCAGCCTACCTGACGCTGCGCGACCAGGCCCTGGCGTTGTCCCGGGAGGGGAAGTCGGCGCAAGCTCGCGACCTGGTGATGGCGAACCTGGGCGTGATTGGCAAGCTTGACGATGCCATGCGCGAGCACTTCGACTACAACCTGGAAATTGGTCACCGGTCGGCTACGGAGGCCCAAGAGGTGCTGGGGGCGGCGGTGATGCAGGCAATCATCATCAGCCTGGTGACCCTGGGGGCCGTGGTGGGACTGGGATGGCTCGTCAGCCGTACCGTGTTGCGCCAGCTTGGGGGCGATCCTGCTTACGCGGCAGCCTGCGTTGGACGGATTGCCAAGGGAGACTTGAGCGAGGAAGTGGCTCTGCAAAGTGGAGACAAAACCTCCCTTCTGGCCAGCATGGCCGCCATGCAAGGCACGATCCAGTCGCTGCTGAATGAGATGAACCACGTCAGCAGCGAGCACGACAAGGGCGACATCGACGCCGTGATCCGTGTCGAGCGCTTCCAGGGCGAATTCCGCACCATGGCCGAGGGGGTCAATGGCATGGTGGCAGGCCACATCGCGGTCAAGAAGCAGACCATGGCCTGCATCGCCGAATTCGGTCGCGGCAACTTCGATGCGCCCCTGGCCCGCTTCCCGGGCAAGAAGGCTTTCATCAACGACACCGTCGAACAGGTGCGCAGCAACCTGAAGGCCTTGATCGAGGACACGTCGACCCTGGCCGCCGCCGCCATGCAGGGGCGCCTGGATATCCGGGCCGACGCTGCTCGGCACGAGGGCGACTTCCGCAAGATCGTGGCGGGCATCAACGACACCCTGGACGCCATCATCGGCCCCCTCAACGAGGCCATGCGCGTACTGGCGGCGGTGGAGCAGGGCGACCTGACCCAGAGCATCGCCACCAACTACCAGGGCAAGCTCCAGGAGCTGCGCGACTGCGTCAATAGCATGGTCGAGCGCCTGGGCGGTGTGGTCACCGAGGTGCGCAGCGCCGCCGATGCCCTGACCAACGCCAGCGAGCAGATCTCCACCACCTCCCAGGCCCTGTCCAGCGCCGCCGCCCAGCAGTCCTCCAGCGTCGAGGAGAGCAGCGCCTCCATGGAGCAGATGAGCAGCTCGATCAACCAGAACACCGAGAACGCCGAGGTCACCGACACCATCGCCAGCAAGGCCGCGGCCCAGGCCGTCGATGGCGGCAAGGCGGTCACCGACACGGTGGCGGCCATGAAGTCGATCGCCGCCAAGATCGGCATCATCGACGACATCGCCTACCAGACCAACTTGCTGGCCCTCAATGCCGCCATCGAGGCGGCCCGAGCCGGGGAACACGGCAAGGGCTTCGCCGTGGTGGCCGCCGAGGTGCGCAAGCTGGCCGAACGCAGCCAGGTGGCCGCCCAGGAGATCGGCCAGGTGGCGGGCAACAGCGTGTCCCTGGCCGAGCACGCGGGCAAGCTGCTCGATGAGATCGTGCCGTCGATCAAGAGGACCTCCGATCTGGTGCAGGAAATCACCGCCGCCTCCAAGGAGCAGGCCCTGGGCGTGGGCCAGATCAACGGGGCCATGTCCCAGCTGACCCAGACCACCCAGCAGAACGCCGCCTCATCCGAGGAGCTGGCAGCCACCGCCGAGGAAATGACCGGCCAGGCCGAGCAGTTGCAGCAGCTGATGGGCTTCTTCAATACCGGCCACGGCAACGCCAGCGTCATCTCCTTGTCCCGGGCCGCCGGCAATCGCCGCGCCCAGGCTGAGGCACGTCATCAGCCGGGCCTGGAAGCGGCGGCCAGTGGCGACTTCGTCCTGTTCTGAGGAGCGCGCCGTGAGCACCCAGATCAACAGCCAGATCGGCATCGCCCGGCCCGAGGGCGGCGATGCCACCCAGTGCCTGAGCTTTCAGCTGGGCAGCGAGGTGTTCGCCGTGGGCATCCTCAACGTGCGTGAGATCATCGAGTACGGCCAATTGACGGCGGTGCCGATGATGCCGGCCTCGGTGCGCGGCGTGATCAACCTGCGCGGCGCCGTGGTGCCGGTGGTTGACCTGCGCCGCCGCTTCGGCGGCGAGTCCACCCAGGTGGAGCGGCGCACCTGCATCGTCATCGTCGAGGTGGTCCGGGAGGCCGAAGTCCAGGTGGTCGGCGTCCTGGTGGATGCGGTCAACGAGGTGCTGGACATCCCCGATTCCCGCATCGAGCCGCCGCCATCCTTCGGCACCCGCCTGCGCACCGACTTCATCCGCGGCATGGCCAAGATGGACCAGGGCTTCATCCTGATCCTGAACCTGGATCGGGTACTGGCCCTGGAAGAACTGGAGGCCCTCTCCGTCGGAGGCGGTACGGAAATGCCGGTGGTCGGAGAATCGGCCCCGCGCGATGCGGACGCCGTGCCGGCCTGAACGGCGGGATCGTCCAACCACGCAGCGGCAGGGCCTTCGGGCCTTGCCGCTTTCGTGTCTGCGTTGCGTGTCTGCGGCGTCCGGCCGGGTAGGAATTTCCCGACAGCAGGATCAGCCGCCGCCTAGCCTGGATTCCGCCTTCGCCGACGGTGCAGCGGCGCCCCGCCGGGTGTAATGGCGACATCGCCGTCCCGGCCGGGCCATTCCCGGATTCGGGTTGCGCCGAGGAGAACCGCCATGACCCGTACCCTGATCCGCCATCATGCAATCGCCGCCCCGGCCCGCCGCGAGGGCGCCGGGCTGGCCTGCCTCTGCTTCCAGTTGGGCGACGACGTCTGCGCCGTGCCCCGGGACCAGGTGCGCGAAGTGGTGACCCACGGCGAACTGATTGTCGCGCCCGGATTGCCGCCCCTGCTGAGGGGCGCAATCAAGCTGCGCCACTCCCTGGTGCCGGTGCTCGACCTGCATCCCCTCCTGGGGGGGCGGCCGCTCCAGCCGGGCATCGCTTCCCGGGTGGTCGTGGTGGCGGCGCGGCGGCGGGACGAATCGGTTTTGGCCGGCCTGCTGGTCGATGCCGTGGGGGATTCACTCGACCTGGCGCCGGGCCGCATCGAACCCCTGGCGGCGGGCCGCCCCGGCGCCGATGCCGCCGTGGTCCGGGGGCGGGCGTGCATGGATTGGGGCGAACTGATCCTGCTCGATCCGGCCCGGGTGATCGCCCCGGAAGTGCTGGCCTGGCTGGAAGGCGAGACGGACAGCCTGTCCGACGCCGCCAGCGGGAAAGGGGCGGCGGCGTCCGCCCGCCGGCTGCACTGAGCCGTTCAAGCTCCGGCCAGCCGGGCCACCACCCCGCCGAGGCGGCGGATGCCCTCGTCCAGCGCCTGGCTCCAGGGGGCGCCGCAGCTCAGGCGCAGGAAATGGTCGAAGCGTCCCGAGTTGGCGAACATCACCCCCGGCGAGACCCGGATGCCTTCGTCCAGGGCCGCGTCGAACAGCCGTTCCGAGGGCAACTGCCCGGGCAGCTCGATCCACAGGCCGAAGCCCCCCGGCGGCACGTTGAGCCGGGTGCCGGCGGGGAAATAGGCGGCCACCGCCTCGCCCAACCGCTCGCGCTGTTCGCGCAACTGAACGCGCAGCCGGCGCAGGTGACGTTCGAAACCGCCGGAACCCATGAACTCCGCCACCGCCAACTGGGGCAGGGCCTCGTTGGGCCGGGACTGGGCGTACTTGAGCATTTCCACCCGGGGCTTCCACTTGCCGGGGGCGATCCAGCCCAGGCGCATGCCCGGGGCCAGGGTCTTGTGCAGCGAGGCGCAGTGGATGACGTTGCCGGTGGCGTCGAAGGCCTTCAGCGCCGACAGGGGGGCATCGTCGTTGCCCAGGGCGGCGTAGGTGTCGTCCTCGATCAGGGCAATGCCCCGGGCCTCGGCCCAGGCCGCCAGGCGCGCCTTGTGGGCGTCGGGCATGATCGCCCCGAGGGGGTTTTGCAGGTTGGGCACCACCACCACCGCCTTGATGTTGGCGTAGGCATCCGCCGCCAAGTCCAGGGCCTCCAGGGAAATGCCGGTCTGGGGGCTGGTGGGAATCTCCAGGGCGCGCATCCCCAGGTTCTCCAGGATCTGCAACAGGCCATAGAAGGTGGGGGTTTCCACCGCCACCACGTCGCCGGGACGGGCCACGGCGCGCAGCGCCAGGTTGAGGGCCTCGACGCAGCCGTGGGTGACGATGATGTCGTCGGCCCCCAGGGTCATGCGTGATGCCAGGGCCTGCTGGGCCAGGGCGGCGCGGAAGGCCGGAGCGCCGTTGAAGGGCACGGCGGTGCCGAACAGGGCCGGCTGGCGGCGCAGGACGCGCATCGCCGCCTGTTGCAGGGCCGCCGCCGGATACAGACTGGGGGCGCCGCAGGCCACCGCCAGGTTGAGGGCGTCGGGCCGGGCCTGGCCCCGGGCCAGAATAGCGGAAACCTTCTGATGGATGCCGATGTACTGGGCCGGGTCGGGCAGGGTGGGGCAGGGTTCCTCCACCGGCGCCAGGCTGCCGCGCCGGGGCGGACGGACGAAGTAGCCGGAGCGGGGGCGGGCCTCCAGCAGCCCCAGGCTTTCCAGGTGCCGGCAGGTTTGTAGGGCGGTGGACAGGCTCACCCCGTGGCGCGCCATGAGGGCGCGCACCGAGGGCATGCGGTCGCCGGGGACCAGGGCGCCGGCGGCGATGGCCTGGCGGTAATGGTCGGCCATCTGGCGGTAGAGGGGCGGTGCGTCCATGGGGCCGATTATGGACCGGGCGCGCTGGGCGATACAGAACAGATACGGCCGGTTTGTTGCGGAACAGAGTGTAGAACCGGCCCCTGTTGCGCCCGATTCTGTCCGGCCGTGTGCCTGTCGGCGCCGGGGGTGGCCGATTAGGCTGGAGTCTCCTGTTTCCGGAGATTCCGCCATGTCTGCCCGCCCCTGCCCTTGTCCCGCGTCCGTCGTCCCGTTGCGTTCGAGGCCCGTTCCCCCGGCCGGAGCGGGAGCCACGCCGGCTGCCCGCCTGGCCGACGCCGGCCCGGCGCCCGCGCCGGCGATCCCCGAACCGGTCGTCCATATCCTGGCCCCGGGCCAGTCCCTGCGTATCGCCCTGCGGGCCGGGGCGGTGGTGCACGTCCAGTCTGGCCGGGGCGCCCTGATCGGGGCGCCGCGCTGGGTGGCGGAACAGTATTGCCGGGTGCGCTACCGCCTCGCCCCGGGCACGGTCCATGTGGTGCAGGTGGCTGGCTGGCAGACCGTGGCGGCGGACGGGGGCGGCCGGCTGGTGCTGACCCTGCGGGATGCGCCGGCTCCGGTGCCGCCACCGCTGCTGCCGGGCTGGCTGGCCCGGCTATGGGTGCGCCTGGTGGGCGGATTGCGGGGCTGAGGCTGGCTAAGGTCGGTCAGGGCCGGCGCCGCTGCGCGCCGCGGGCGTCGGCCAGGCCGGCGGCCAGCTGTTCCACCGCCGCCGGCAGGATCGCCGCGTCGGTATTGCCGTAGCCCAGCACCAGGCCGTTGCCCCCGGCCGGGGCGGTGCCGGCCAGGCAGTAGGCGCTCACCGGGCGAGGGTCCAGGCCGCGCTGGACCAGGGTGGCGACGGCGGCCCGGTCCGGCAGGTCCGGGGGCAGGGCCAGGGTCAGGTGCAGGCCCGCTGCCCCGCCGGTGACGGTGGCGGGCAGCCCGGCCACCGCCGGCAGGCGTTCGGCCAGCAGGCGGCGCAAGAGGGCCTGACGCTCGGCGTAGAGGCGGCGCATGCGTTGCAGGTGGGCGGCGAAGCGGCCCTTGGCGATGAAATCCGCCAGGGCGCGCTGTTCCACCCCCTGGCCCGGGCGCAGCAGGTCGGTGACGGCCCGGCCCAGGTCGGCGGCGATGGCCTCGGGGGCCACCACGTAGGCCAGGCGCAGTCCGGGCAGCAGGGTCTTGCTGAAGGTGCCCAGGTAGAGCACCGGGGCGTCCGTGTCCAGCCCTTGCAGGGCGGGTAGGGGGCGGCTCTCGTAGCGGAATTCGGCGTCGTAGTCGTCCTCCAGCAGCCAGGCGCCGCATTGCCTGGCCCGGGCGATCAGGGCCAGGCGGCGCTCCAGGCTGAGCACGGTGCCCAGGGGGTACTGGTGGGCCGGGGTCAGGTAGATCAGCCGGGGCGGCGCCTCGTCCCAGTCGGCGGCGGTGGGGGCCAGGCCCTGGCCGTCCACGGCGATGCCGCGCACGTCGAGGCCGGCCCAGGCGAAGGCGCTGCGGGCGCCCGGGTAGCCCGGGTTCTCCAGCCAGGCGGTGGCGCCGGCCTCGGCCAGCAGCCAGGCGCACACGGCGATGGCGCCCTGGATGCCCGGGGTGACCACCACTTGCTGCGGGGTGCAGCGCACCCCCCGGGATACCGCCAGGTGGCGGGCGATGGCCTCCCGCAGCAGGGGATCGCCCCCGGGCGGGCTGTAGTGCAGCTGGGCCGGGGTGGCGTCGCGCCAGGCCGCGTCGAGGCAGGCGCGCCAGGCGGCGAAGGGAAAGCGCCCCAGGTCCGGCACCCCGGGCGAGAAGGGGCGGGGCGGCCCGTCCAGGCCGTGGCGCCGGGCATTGATGCGGGCGGCCCGGTGGGCCAGAGGGGGCAGGGCAGAGGTGGTGGGCGGCGGCAGACGGATGTCCGCCGGGTCGCCGGCCATGCCGAGGGGCAGGGGCGCCACTCGGGTGGCGCGCCGGTCGGCCACCAGGTAGCCCTCGGTCACCAGTTGCTCGTAGGCGTGGATCACCGTGTTACGTGCCAGGGCCAGCTCCGCCGCCAGGGCGCGGGAGGCGGGCAGCTTGGTGCCGGGGGGCAGGCGACCGTCCAGGACTGCGCCGCGCAGGGCGGCGTAGAGGCCCTGGCGGCGCGGCCCGTCCGGGGATACGGCGGTTTTCAGGTGGTCGAGGAGGTGGGCGTAGTCCATCGCGTGGTTCTATCGTCTGTGCAAATTCTGGTTCTCGTTATGGTGCCACAGGGGCGTTAGGCTGGGCACCTCATCGTTCCATCCGTGAAAGCACTGCCATGTCCGAGACCGATTCCTCCTCGCTACCCACGTCGACCACGCCGCCCCGCCGCGGCACCGACGCCCCTTCGGAGCGCACCCGGGTGCGCCGCCATCCGGAGCGGGCCGCCTATGACCGGGAGAGCGTCAATGCCATCGTGGACGCGGCTCTGGTCTGCCACCTGGCCTTCGTCCAGGACGGCGTGCCCCATTGCATTCCCACCGCCTGCTGGCGCGAGGGGAGCCACCTGTACATTCACTGCGCCCGGGCGTCGCGGCTGGTGGAGGTGCTGACCGGCGGCACCGCCTGCGTCGCCATCAGCCATATGGACGGCCTGGTGCTGGCACGCTCGGCCCTGCGCCATTCGATGAACTACCGCTCGGTGGTGATCTACGGCACCTTCGAGGAGGTGGCCGATCCGGCGGCCAAGGCCGCGTCCCTGGCGGCGTTCCTCGACCACGCGGTGCCCGGGCGCGCTTCCCAGGTGCGGCCGCCGGACGACAAGGAACTGGCTGGCACCGCCTTGCTGCGCATCTCCCTGGACGAGGCGGCGGCCAAGGTGCGCAGCGGCCCGCCCAAGGACCTGCCCCAGGATCTGGAGCGGCCGGCCTGGGCCGGGGTGGTGCCCCTGCGGGTGGTGGCCGGCGAGCCCCGCCCCGAGGCGGAGTGCGCCGGCCTGGCGGTGCCGCCGCTGCCGGAGCGGTATCGCTGAGGCACCAGCCGGAAGCCAAGGCAGGGCGGGCGTTTCCAGCAGGTGTGCCTGGAAAGCCGCACCCTGCCTTGTTCTTTGCAGCCACTGCCCGGAAACCATTATCTGGCGCGGGGTTTGGCTTGGCCGCTTTTCGGGAGCCGTCCAATCGTTGCCGGATCGGCAGCGTCGGGCGCAACTTCCGCGCCGCCTGTCCGGTCATACCCAGTACCCCACAACCTGACGGGAGGCGTTCCATGAACAAGGTCATCTGGGTGCTGTGGCCATCCTTCGTTGCCGCGGCGGTCGCCGAATTCCTCTTCTTTTGGGTGATCAACCCGCAGCAGCTGTACTTCCTCGGCGGGACGGTGGAAATGTCGTCCTACGCCACCTATTCCCTGGGCTTCTTCCTGTTCTGGCTGATCTGCGCCGGCTCCAGCCTGCTCACCTGGTTCATGCTGCCCCAGCGCCCCCAGGCCGACCACGGCCATGCGCCGGCCGGCCGTACCGCGCCCCATCACGGTTCGGGCCTGACCCCGACCCCCTGAAAACCGTCCCGACCGCGCCGGCTGCGGGTTGCAGGAAGTGCGATGGCTTGCGGTTCGGTTAAGTTGACGTTGACGTCAACGTTAGCTAAGGTGCCATCACTCTCCGGCCCGGATTTCCCGGGCCCGCCCGTTGCGGCCGCCCCGTGCAGGATGGCGGCCCGGTTCGACCGCAGTGCTTGCCTTCCGGAACCTCGCCCATGACCGACCTTTCCGTTGCCCACAAGCTCGTCCCCTACAAGCCCCGCCACAAGGTGCGCTTCGTCACCGCCGCCGCCCTGTTCGACGGCCACGACGCCTCGATCAACATCATGCGCCGCATCCTGCAATCCACCGGCGCCGAGGTGATCCACCTGGGGCACAACCGGTCCGTGGGCGACATCGTCAACGCGGCGCTGCAGGAAGACGTGCAGGGCATCGCCATCACCTCCTACCAGGGCGGCCATGTCGAGTACTTCAAGTACATGATCGACCTGCTGCGCCAGCACGGCGGCGAGAACATCAAGGTGTTCGGCGGCGGCGGCGGGGTGATCGTGCCCTCCGAGATTTCCGAGCTGCACGACTACGGCGTGACCCGCATCTACTCCCCCGGCGACGGCCAGTCCCTGGGTTTGCAGGGCATGATCAACGAGGTGGTGGAAACCTCCGACTACGACCTGACCGCCGCCGCGCCCCAGGGCGTCGAGGCCGTGCTGGCCGGGCTGCGCTCCGGCGACCGGCGCACCCTGGCCAAGGTCATCACCGCCCTGGAGAACGGCGCCTACGGCGAGGATGTGAAGGCCGCCCTGCGCGAGGCTGCCGCCCAGACCGCCACGCCGACCCTGGGTATCACCGGCACCGGCGGCGCCGGTAAATCGTCGCTCACCGACGAGCTGGTGCGCCGCTTCCGCCTCGACCAGGACGACCAGCTCAAGCTCGGCATCGTCTCCATCGACCCGTCGCGCAAGCGCACCGGCGGCGCCCTGCTGGGCGACCGCATCCGCATGAACGCCATCGAGGGGGCCAACATCTACATGCGCTCCCTGGCCACCCGGGACACCGGCAGCGAGATTTCCGCCGCCCTGCCCGAGGTGATCGCCGCCTGCAAGGTGTCCGGCTTCGACCTGCTCATCGTCGAGACCTCCGGCATCGGCCAGGGCGACGCCGCCATCGTCCCCCACGTGGACGCCTCCCTGTACGTGATGACCCCCGAGTTCGGCGCCGCCAGCCAGCTGGAGAAGATCGACATGCTCGACTTCGCCGACTTCGTGGCCATCAACAAGTTCGACCGCAAGGGTGCCGAGGATGCCCTGCGCGACGTGCGCAAGCAGTACCAGCGCAACCGGGAGCGCTTCGCCGAGCCCACCGACGCCATGCCCGTGTTCGGCACCATGGCCGCCCACTTCAACGACGACGGCGTCACCGCCCTGTACCAGGCTCTCATCGAGCGCCTGGCCGAGTTGGGGCTGACCCTTCAGCCGGGCAAACTGCCCAAGGTGGCGGCCAAGCAGTCCTCCTACCAGCAGGCCATCGTGCCGCCCAAGCGGGTGCGCTACCTGGCCGAGATCGCCGAGACCCTGCGCGGCTACCACGCCCACACCGACGAGCAGGTCAAGCTGGCCCGGGAACGCCAGTCCCTGCGCATCTCCCGCGATCTGCTCAAGGGCTGTGACAAGCCGGTGGCCGACGTGGACGAGGTGCTGACCTGGAAGGACGGCCAGCTCGATCCCAAGGCCAAGAAGCTGCTGGAGCAGTGGCCCGAGATGCAACAGGCCTATTCCGGCGACGAGTACGTGGTGAAGATCCGCGACAAGGAAATCCGCACCAAGCTGGTCTCCGAATCCCTCTCCGGCACCAAGATCAAGAAGGTGGTGCTGCCCAAGTTCGGCGACGACGGCGAGGTGCTGCGCTTCCTGATGCGCGAGAACGTGCCCGGCTCCTTCCCCTACACCGCCGGCGTGTTCGCCTTCAAGCGCGAGGGCGAGGACCCGACCCGCATGTTCGCCGGCGAGGGCGACGCCTTCCGCACCAACCGCCGCTTCAAGAAGGTGTCCGAGGGCATGCCGGCCCACCGCCTGTCGACGGCCTTCGACTCGGTCACCCTGTACGGCTGCGACCCGGACGAGCGCCCCGACATCTACGGCAAGATCGGCAACTCCGGCGTGTCCATCGCCACCCTGGACGACATGAAGGTGCTCTACGACGGCTTCGACCTGTGCGCCCCGTCCACCTCGGTGTCGATGACTATCAACGGCCCGGCGCCGATCATCCTGGCGATGTTCTTCAACACCGCCATCGCCCAGCAGATCGACAAGTTCAAGGCCGACAACGGCCGCGCGCCCACCGAGGACGAGGCCGAGAAGATCCGCGAGTGGGTGCTGTCCACCGTGCGCGGCACCGTGCAGGCCGACATCCTCAAGGAAGACCAGGGCCAGAACACCTGCATCTTCTCCACCGAGTTCGCCCTGAAGATGATGGGCGACATCCAGGAGTTCTTCGTGCACAACAAGGTGCAGAACTTCTACTCGGTGTCGATCTCCGGCTACCACATCGCCGAGGCGGGCGCGAACCCCATCTCCCAGCTGGCCTTCACCCTGGCCAACGGCTTCACCTACGTGGAGAGCTACCTGGCCCGGGGCATGCACATCGACGACTTCGCCCCCAACCTGTCCTTCTTCTTCAGTAACGGCATGGACCCGGAATACTCGGTGATCGGCCGGGTGGCCCGGCGCATCTGGGCCGTGGCGATGAAGAACAAGTACGGCGCCAACGAGCGTAGCCAGAAGCTCAAGTACCACATCCAGACCTCGGGCCGGTCGCTCCACGCTCAGGAGATGGATTTCAACGACATCCGCACCACGTTGCAGGCCCTGATTGCCATCTACGACAACTGCAACTCCCTGCACACCAACGCCTACGACGAGGCCATCACCACCCCGACCGAGGAGTCGGTGCGCCGCGCCATGGCCATCCAGCTCATCATCAACCGGGAATGGGGCGTGGCGAAGAACGAGAACCCCAACCAGGGCGCCTTCATCATGGACGAGCTGACCGACCTGGTGGAAGAGGCGGTGCTCAAGGAGTTCGAGGCCATCGCCGCCCGCGGCGGGGTGCTCGGCGCCATGGAAACCGGCTACCAGCGCGGCAAGATCCAGGAGGAGTCGCTGCACTACGAGCACAAGAAGCACGATGGCTCGCTGCCCCTCATCGGCGTGAACACCTTCCTCAATCCCAAGGGCAGCGCCCAGGTGGAGATCGAGCTGGCCCGTTCCACCGAGGAGGAAAAGCAGTCCCAGATCCAGCGCCTGCGCGATTTCCAGTCCCGCCACCAGGCCCAATCCGGCCCCATGCTGGAACGTCTGCAACAGACGGCCATCGCCAACGGCAACCTGTTCGAGGTGTTGGTGGATGCGGTCCAGGTCTGTTCCCTGGGGCAGATCACCACCGCCCTCTACGACGTGGGCGGCCAGTACCGGCGCAACATGTGACCCGAAGGTCGCATCCGACCGATTAGTTGTGTCCCTCGGTAGTTATTCGGCCACGGCGGCGTCAGCCCCCGTGGCCGTTTCTTTTTTGTTCTGGATGGGGGCGGCGCCCGGGCGGTCGTGAGCGTTCTGTCTGTCGCTCTGGCCCGACAGGAAAATCCGCGAAAAAACAGCAACTAGGCCGGATGCATGGATTCGGCGTCGGGCTGGCCCGACACTATTTGTGCCTATCGTCGGCGATCGGGTGGCAATCGTGAGGTGAACCGCTGTAAACGCGGGGCTTGGCGTGAAGTGGCACGCTGCTTGCCATAGGTCGGGATGGCGTTGCGGCGGCTGCCGCGACGGTTCGACTTTGCCACTCCACCTTAAGGACCTTCCATGCTCAACAAGCAAAGCTTCTTCGGCAAACGCGAGGAAACCGCCCCCCTGCGCAACGACGCCCTGGCCCCCCGGGACACCCGCCTGTCCGGCGCCTCTGGCGCTGCGGTGGTGGCGCCGGCCGGCCTGCCGCCCCTCGGCACTCCCGGGCGGGCTCCCGCCGGGCCGGCCACCGCCAGCAGCCCGCTGAATGCGCCCGATGCGGGCAAGTCCGCCGCCAAGCCGGGGCTGACCGACGCAGTGGGCGGCAACCGCCTGATCGTCGGCCCCGACGTGAAGCTGAAGGGGGCGGAAATCCTCGACTGCGACACCCTGGTGGTGGAAGGCCGGGTCGAGGCCACCATGGACAGCCGGGTCATGCACATCGCCGAAAAGGGGGTGTTCAGCGGCAAGGTGAGCATCGACGTGGCCGAGGTGTACGGCACCTTCGAGGGCGAACTGACCGCCCGCCAGCAACTGGTGATCCATGAAACCGGCCGGGTCAGCGGCACCATCCGCTACGGCAAGATTCTCATCGACGAGGGCGGCGAGCTGTCCGGCGACATCAAGTCCCTAGACGCCGACACCCCGGTACTGACCCGGGCCGCTTCCGCCGGTGCGTCCGTTTCGAGCCTTTCGCCGTCCGCTCCGGCCGCAGGTTCGGCCAAGGCCGGCACGGATGCGTGACGGGCGCCCTGCTGCTCCCGCCCGGGCCGGGGTCAGTGCAGGGTCTGGCCTGCGGCGCCGGTCTCCCCGGCGGCGCCGCGGCTGGCCTCCTGCCAGCCCAGCACGGCTTGGGTGGCCTGGGCCATGATCTGCTCCCACTGGGGTTTCGGCAGTTCCCGGCTGAGCGCGCCGAACAGCGCCTGGGTGGTTTCTTGGCCCAGGCCGTCGCTGGCCAGCCGATGGGCCAGGCAGCGGATCTGGATGTGGGCCAGGGCATCGGCCACCAGCCGCCAGCCCACTTCCGGCATGGTCCGGGTCAGGGCTGCCATCATGCCGCCCAGTTGGCTGAGGATGGCGAATGCCTCGTCCCGCTCTTCGCTGGCGATCATGGCGTGCCAGATGGCCAGGTGCAGGTCGCGGCGCAGCCCGACCTTGAAGTCGATGGCATCGCCCTCGTTGTCCTGAAGGGCGCTGAAGGCGGCCTGGCAGCGGCCCTCGCCGGCCGGGTCCAGGGCGTCGCGCAGCAGCCCCACCAGCTCGCTCAGCCCGGCCATGGCCGAGGGGCCGAAGATCTGGGCGTAGGCCAGGCCCCACTGGTCCAGGCCGGCCAGCAGCATGGCGCGGCGCAGGATGCCGGCCTCCCCGTCACGGCCGCCCTCGGCGGCGGCGATCCATTCCTCGGCACGGGCGGCGATTTCCCGGGCGCCGGCGCGCCACTCCGCCTCGTTGCCTTCCAGGGACAGGCGGAACAGGCGGGCGAAAGCATCCTGGACGAGGCGAGCGGCGTAGGTTTGCAGCTCCCGGGAGGCCAGGGGGGCGAAGGTGTCGGCGGGCAGGGTCATGGCGCAATCACAAAAGACGGGCGGCACCCACGGCGCCGCGAGGGCAGGATTGTGCCCAATGCGCCGAGGGAGGGCAAAGGGCGGCACACGGGGGGAGCCGCCATCTCGCCGCTGGCAGGGTGTAAGGAATTGCGCCGGGGGAACGACAGATTGATTTAGCCTCTCCAAACGGGCGGCGCCGGCCTTCTGCCGCGCGCCCCTGACGACAATGCCACGGAGCCCCTCGATGACCGATCTTTGCCCTCGTCCCATGCCCCGCCACCCCGTCCCCGACCTGGCCGTAGCGACGGTGGACGGTTCCCTCTGGCGCCTTGCCGACCGGCGCCCGGAGCGCTTCACCCTGGTGGTGGCCTACCGGGGGCGCCACTGCCCCATCTGCCGCGCCTATCTCCAGGAGCTGGTCCGTCTGCTGCCCGAATTCTCCGCCCGGGGCGTGGACGTGCTGGCCGTTTCCGCCGACGACGAAGCCCGGGCCCGGGATACGCACCGGGAATGGCGGCTGGAGGGCCTGGCCCTGGGTTACGGCCTGTCCATCGCCACCGGCCGGGCCTGGGGGCTGTACGTTTCCACCGGCCGAGGCGCTACCTCCATCGGCATCGAGGAGCCGGCCCTGTTCACCGAGCCTGGTCTCTTTCTGGTGCGCCCCGACGGCACTCTTTACTGGGCGGCCATCCAGACCATGCCCTTTGCCCGGCCGGGGTTCGCCGACGTGCTCAAGGCCCTGGATTTCGTCATCGCCAAGGACTACCCGGCCCGGGGCGAGGCATGAGCGTTCCGGCGCCCGCTGCTGCGGACCTGGTCGGGCTGCGCCGCGACCTGCTGCGCTTTGCCGTGCTGCAACTGCGCGACGAGGCGGCGGCCGAGGATGCGGTGCAGGAAACCCTGCTGGCCGCCTGCCGCGACGGCGCCGGATTCGCCGGCCGGGCCCAGTGGAGCACCTGGGTGTTCGGCATCCTGCGCCACAAGATCGTGGACGCCATCCGCCAGCGGGTGCGCCAGCCCCAGCCCCTGGCCGAGATCGACGAGATTCCCGAGGACGCCTTCGACGACCTGTTCCGCCCGGACGGGCACTGGCGCGCCGAGGAGCGCCCGGCGGCCTGGGGCGATCCGGAAGCGGCCCTGTCCCGGGCCGAATTCTGGGAGGTGTTTCGGCTGTGCTTGACCCGCCTGCCGGAAAACACCGCCCGGGTGTTCATGATGCGGGAGTACCTGGGCTTCGATACGCGGGAAATCTGCGGCGAATTGTCGATTACAGCAGCCAACTGCTGGGTAGTTCTGCACCGGGCGCGCATGAGCCTGCGCCTCTGCCTACAGGAGCGCTGGTTTGCCGGCGAGGGGGGAATGTCATGCTGAACTGCAAGGAGGCGACCCGGCTGCTGTCCGATGCCCAGGAGCGGGAACTGGGCGTGCCCGCCCGGCTGGCCCTGCGCCTGCATCTGGCGATCTGCTCCGGCTGCCGCAACTTCGAACGCCAGATCGACGTCCTGCGCACCGCCACCCGGCGTCTGGGGGCGTGGCGGGACGAGGCGGGGCCGCGGGACGACGGCGAAACGTGAAACGTGGAGGGGCGACGGCGGGAGTGGCATGGCGCCGCTATGTTGCACCGTGGAAAGCCGCGCCAGTCCTCGATCCTGGCGAGGGTATGCCGAAGGTCCGCGCCAGTGGCGGTGTTTGTCCAAGGCTGCCCGGAAACGCCCGTCCTGCCTTGGGTTTGGGCGTGCGGCGTGGATGTCGCGCCCCCGGCGGCCGGTGCGGAACGGGCCCCGCGGGCGGGGCCGGGGTGAATCCCCCGGCGCTTTCCTCCATAATTCCCGCCTTTCGCACCAACCGGAAACCCGCAATGGCCCAATACGTGATGTCGATGCTCCGCGTGAGCAAGGTCGTGCCGCCCAAGCGGCAAATCATCAAGGACATTTCCCTGTCGTTCTTCCCCGGCGCCAAAATCGGCCTGCTCGGCCTGAACGGCGCGGGCAAATCCACGGTGCTGCGCATCATGGCCGGCGCCGACAAGGAATACGAAGGCGAGGTGCAGCACCTGGCTGGCGTGCGTATCGGCTACCTGCCCCAGGAACCCCAGCTCGACCCGGCCAAGACGGTCAAGGAAGAGGTCGAATCCGGCCTGGGCGAACTGCTCGAAGCGCGCCAGAAGCTCGAAGAAATCTATGCCGCCTACGCCGAGCCCGACGCCGACTTCGACAAGCTGGCCGAGGAGCAGGCCCGCTACGAGGCGATCATCGCCACCGCCGGCAGCGACGTGGAAACCCAGATGGAGATCGCCGCCGACGCCCTGCGCCTGCCGCCCTGGGACGCCACCATCGAGCACCTGTCCGGCGGCGAGAAGCGCCGCGTCGCCCTGTGCAAGCTGCTGCTGTCCAAGCCCGACATGCTGCTGCTCGACGAACCGACCAACCACCTGGACGCCGAGTCGGTGGAATGGCTGGAACAGTTCCTCACCCGCTTCCCCGGCACCGTGGTGGCGGTGACCCACGACCGCTACTTCCTCGACAACGCCGCCGAGTGGATTCTGGAACTGGACCGGGGCCACGGCATCCCCTGGAAGGGCAACTACTCCAGCTGGCTGGAGCAGAAGGAAGCCCGCCTGGAGCAGGAGCAGAAGCAGGTGGACGCCCACATGAAGGCGATGAAGCAGGAGCTGGAGTGGGTGCGCTCCAACCCCAAGGCCCGCCAGGCCAAGAGCAAGGCCCGCCTGTCGCGCTTCGAGGAACTGTCCTCGGTGGAGCACCAGAAGCGCAACGAGACCCAGGAAATCTTCATCCCCGTGGCCGAGCGCCTGGGCGACAAGGTGATCGAGTTCAACGGCGTCACCAAGGCCTTCGGCGACAAGCTGCTGATGGACAACCTGAGCTTCGCCATCCCGCCCGGGGCCATCGTCGGCATCATCGGCCCCAACGGCGCCGGTAAATCGACCCTGTTCAAGATGATCACCGGCCAGCAGCAGCCCGATTCCGGCGAAGTGGTGGTGGGCCCCACCGTGCAGATGGCCTACGTGGACCAGAGCCGGGATTGCCTGGACGGCAGCAAGACCGTCTTCGACGAGCTGGCCGAGGGCCGCGACATCCTGCAGATCGGCAAGTTCGAGATGCCCAGCCGGGCCTACATCGGCCGCTTCAACTTCAAGGGCGGCGACCAGCAGAAGCTGGTGGGCAACCTCTCCGGCGGCGAGCGGGGCCGGCTGCACCTGGCCAAGACCCTGATGGCCGGCGGCAACGTGCTGCTGCTCGACGAACCCTCCAACGACCTGGACGTGGAAACCCTGCGCGCCCTGGAAGACGCCCTGCTCGAATTCGCCGGCTGCGCCCTGGTGATCTCCCACGACCGCTGGTTCCTCGACCGCATCTGTACCCACATCCTGGCCGCCGAGGGCGACTCGCAATGGACCTTCTTCCCGGGCAACTACCAGGAATACGAAGAGGACAAGCGCAAGCGCCTGGGCGAGGAAGGGGCCAAGCCGAAGCGCATCCGCTACAAGCCGATCAGCCGCTGATCGCGCCGGTACGCAGACGTTGCGACAAAAAACCCGCCAGTTGGCGGGTTTTTTGTTTGAGTCGGAACAACAGCTACGGCCGGTAGCGGGCCAGCCGGTCGGCACAGGCGCGCAGCGACAGCAGGCCGGCCACGCCGCCCAGGGCGATACCGGCCACCATGTCCACCGCCACGTGCTGCTTGGTCGCCAAGGTCGAATAGGCGATGCCCAGGCACCACAGCCAGTTGGCCTGGTTGAGCCAGGCCGGGGCCTCGATGCGGTGCAGCAGGGCTTGCAGCCAGCAGGCGGAAAACACTGCGGTGGCCACGTGCAGGGACGGGCAGGCGTTTCCTGCCGCGTCGATGCCTTTCATGAAGGCGAAGCCCGGGTACTGGCCCCAGTCGATGTTGGCCGGCGGTACGGCGGTGGGCCAGAAATAGAAGCAGGCCAGGCCGAACAGGCAGAGCAGGGCTGCGGCCAGGCCGAAGGCGGCCAGTTCGGCAAAGGTGAACAGCAGCAGGGTGGGCAGGGAAACATAGACCCACAGCGACAGGTACAGCGGCAGGGCCAGGGTCTGCACCCCCACGGCCTCATCCAGCCACAGTACCGGCATTTCGGTGACGACGCCGCTCGGGTTCTTGAGCAGGTGCACGTAGGCGACGAAGAACAGGGTGATGAACACCGTGGTGCCCGCGGCCTTCAGCCACCACAGGCGGAACATGGCCGCCAGCAGGGGGCGGCCGCGCAGGGAGCCGGAGGCGGCGAGAAGGCTGCTGGCGGCCATCACGCGCCCTGGCCGCTGCCCAGGGCGGCGCGCAGCCGGGCGGCGTAATCGTCCAGGGCGGCCCGGGGCGGGTCCTTGCGCGGCCAGCTGAGTTCGATGCCGTCGTCGGCGTGGCGGGGCAGGACGTGGATGTGGAAGTGGAACACGGTCTGGTTGCCTTCCACCCCGTTGGCCTGGAACAGGCTCAGGCCGGGCGGATCGAAGGCGGCCTGGATGGCGTGGGCGATGCGCTGGGCGGTGCGCATGGCGGCGGCCGCCTCGTCCGGAGTCAGGTCGAACAGGGTGGCGGCGTGGCGCTTGATCGCCACCAGCACGTGGCCGGGATTGACCTGGCCGATGTCGAGGAAGGCGATGGTCTGGTCGTCCTCATACACCGTGGAGGCGGGGATCTCGCCAGCCACCAGACGGCAGAAGATGCATTCGCCCGGGGGCGAGGTGTCGACGAACATCGGCATGGAAACTCTCCTGTGCGTAAGGTGGGCAGTGGGCCGAAGACGCGAGCATAAAGGAGAGTGACCACTTACGGCTATCGCCGCCCGCCATGCGGAGCGGCGGCCGAAAACGCCAAGGCCCGCTCCAGGAGGGGCGGGCCTTGGGCAGACGCGCCGCCTGGCTATCGAGGACGGCCAGGCGGCGGGAAGAGGGGTTGGTGCGGTTTAGTGTTCGGCCTTGAGGCTGGCGGCGAACAGGGCTTCGGAGCGCTCGGGGAACTGGAAGGCGGTGAAGGTGCGGTGGATTTCGGCTTCGTTCACGCCCTGGCCCTGGTCTTCGAAGCGGATGCCGATCTGACGGCCGTTGGAAGCAAGGGTGGTGAAAGCGTAGCGCCAGCGTTGGGCCTCGGCCAGCCGCTCGCGCAGCTCGCGTTCGTTGCTGATGACGACCCCGGCGCGCTTCAGGGAATCCAGAAAGTCGTCGAAGGATTCGTTGCTAAGGCTACCCATTGCTATCTCCGTTGGATGTGCGGTGATTGCTCACCATGGGGCGAATAACGCGGCACGAGCCGGGAAGTTGACGCGATATTTACGCGGAGCGTGAAATATTTCCGCCCCGGTGTGGGGGAGTTGCTGCTGCATTGCGGCAATTTCCCGGCGAAATCCCTGGATTTCGCCGCCAGTTGGCGGCATAATCCTGCGCCAAAACAATGTGTTGCAAAACGTAAAGAGAACTTCCGGGCCTTTCGGGGGGCGCCGGGAGGGCGCATCATTCGTCCTGACCGATCCACGGCGCCCCAGGCCCGGGATCGCGCCGCGCAAGCAACACGTCCGATTCCTCCGATTTTCTGAACCGAATCCCCGCCCTGCCGCACGCCGGCCGGGGCGTTGCCGTTTACGCCATGTCCGCCGTACCCGCCGTCATCCCCAGCCAACTGCCGGAAAGCGCCCCGCGCCGCGCCGAGCGGCGCATGCCCTTGATCGACGCCTTCAAGGCCATCGCCTCCCAGTTGATCGTGCTCCACCACCTCTCCAGCTACGGGCCCCTGTCCGAATCGGCCCGGGAGCTGGCGCCCCAGTTGCTCGACTGGATGTACGACTACGCCCGGGTGGCGGTCCAGGTCTTTCTCGTCATCGGCGGCTTCCTCGCCGCCAAGGGACTGGCCCCCACCGGGGAGCCCACGGTGGAGCGCCCCCTGCTCCTGATCTGGAAGCGCTACCGGCGCCTGGTGCTGCCCTACCTGGCGGCCCTGGGGGTCGGCATCACCTGTGCCGCCCTGGCCCGGCTGTGGCTGTGGGACGGCTGGGTGCCCAACGCCCCGACCCTGCCCCAGCTTGCCGCCCACGCCCTGCTGCTGAACGGCCTGCTCAACCAGGAGGCCCTGTCCGCCGGCGTCTGGTACGTGGCCATCGACTTCCAGCTGTTCGCCCTGATGGTTCTCACCCTGTGGCTGTCGCGCAAGGCCGGCGCCGTGGCCGGCCAGGTGCGCCGCCTGACCCCGGTGCTGGTGGGCGTGCTGGCGGTGGTGTCCCTGTTCCACTTCAACCGCAACGAGGTGTGGGACGAGTGGGCCATCTACTTCTTCGGCTCCTACGCCATGGGCGCCCTGGCCTACTGGGCCGCCGACGAACGGCGCTCCTATGTGTGGTTGACGCTGCTGGCGGCCATCGTGGTGGCCGCCCTGGCGGTGGATTTCCGCCTGCGCATCGCCGTGGCCCTGGCGGTGGCCCTGGCCCTGGGCGTGGGCCGGCGCACCGGCGCCCTGGAGGCTTGGCTGGACGTCAAGCCCCTGGCCTACCTGGGCAAGATTTCCTACTCGGTGTTCCTCTTCCACTTCCCGGTGCTGATGGTGATGAACGCGGTGATTCCCCACCTGGCGCCGCGCAACCCCACCGCCAGCGCCATCGGCCTGATGCTCGCCTGGGCCATCAGCGTGGCCGTCGGCGCCTTCTTCTTCCGCCTGGTGGAAAGCCGGGTGCGCTGAGGCGCCGCCCCGCCGCCGGATTCCGGTGGCCGTGCGGCGCCCGCCCCAGGCTGGTACCCTGTCGGCCGGTCCCCTACGGACCGGCCGTTTCGTTTTTCAGGCGGTTTCCGTCCGCTTCTTTCCGCTTCCCGCCCTTTCCATCCTTTCCACCGTCTCCCCCGCCCGGCCCCGGCCGGGCGTTGCCACGATGTCCGCCATGTCCGCTGCTTTCCCCGCCCCGGCCGCCCAGGCTGCCGCCCGCCCCCTCGAACTGCTCGCCCCGGCCAAGAACGCCGATTTCGGCATCGAGGCCATCAACCACGGGGCCGACGCGGTGTACATCGGAGGCCCGGCCTTCGGCGCCCGCTCCAACGCCGGCAACACGGTGGCCGACATCGCCCGGCTGTCCGCCCACGCCCACCGTTACAACGCCCGGGTGCTGGTGGCGCTCAACACCATCCTGCGCGACGACGAGGTGGAGCCGGCCCGGCGCCTGGCCTGGCAGCTCTACGAGGCCGGCGCCGACGCCCTCATCCTCCAGGACATGGGGCTGCTGGAAGTGGACCTGCCGCCGATCCAGCTGCATGCCAGCACCCAGACCGACATCCGCGGGGTCGACAAAGCCCGCTTCCTCCAGGACGTGGGCTTTTCCCAGATCGTCCTGGCCCGGGAGCTGACCCTCCAGCAGATCGGCAAGATCGCCGCCGGCACCGACGTGGCCCTGGAATTCTTCGTGCACGGCGCCCTGTGCGTCGCCTACAGCGGCCAGTGCTACATCAGCCACGCCCACACCGGCCGCTCCGCCAACCGGGGCGACTGCTCCCAGGCCTGCCGCCTGCCCTACGACCTGGAAGGGGCCGACGGCCAGTTGCTCGCCCAGGACAAGCACCTGCTGTCGATGAAGGACAACGACCAGTCGGCCAACCTGCGCGCCCTGGCCGATGCCGGCATCTCCTCGTTCAAGATCGAGGGGCGGCTCAAGGACCTGTCCTACGTCAAGAACATCACCGCCCACTACCGCACCCTGCTCGACGGCATCCTGGCGGCGGCGCCGGACCGCTACCGGCGCGCTTCCGCCGGGCGCTGCACCTACACCTTCACCCCCCAGCCGGAAAAGACCTTCAACCGGGGCTCCACCGACTACTTCGTGAACGGCCGCCAGCACGACATCGGCGCCTTCGATACGCCCAAGTTCTCGGGCACCCGCATCGGCGCCGTCGGCGAGATCGGCCTGGGCTGGTTCGAGGCCGAGATCGACGCCGGCATCGACCCCCTGCACAACGGCGACGGCCTGTCCTTCTTCGACAACGAAGGCGAACTGGTGGGGCTGCGGATCAATCGCGCCGAGCCCCTGGCGGGCGGACAGCACGATTCCCGATCGTACCGGCTGTTCGTCAGCGAAGTGCCCGAGGCCCTGGAAGCGGGCCGGGAGCTTTACCGCAACCGGGACCAGGCCTTCGAGCGGGCTTTGGAGAAGAAATCCGCCGAGCGCCGGGTGGACGTGCGCCTGGCCTTTGCCGAGACCCCGGACGGTTTTTCCCTGACCCTGACCGACGAGGACGGGGTGAGCGCTTCGGCCGCCGTGGTCCATCCCCACGAGCCGGCCCAGAACGGCGAGCGGGCCCTGGCCACCATCCGCGAGAACCTGGGCAAGCTGGGGACGACCCTCTATGCCGCCGCCCCCGAGGCCATCGCGGTGACCCTGTCCCAGCCCTGGTTCCTCCCCGCCGGGGTGCTCAACGGCCTGCGCCGCGAGGCGGTGGAGGCCCTGGACGCGGCCCGCGCCGCCGCCTACGCGCGCCCGCCCCGGGCCGTGCCGGTGGAGCCGCCGGTGCCCTATCCGGATGACGAGCTCACCTACCTGGGCAACGTGTACAACGACCAGGCCCGGGCCTTCTACGCCAAGCACGGGGTGCGGCTGATCGAATCGGCCTTTGAAGCCAACGAGGAAACCGGCGCGGTGTCGCTGATGATCACCAAGCACTGCCTGCGCCACGACTTCAACCTGTGCCCGAAGGAAGTGAAGGGCATCAAGGCCGACCCCCTGACCCTGGTGAACAACAACGAGCGCCTGACCCTGCGCTTCGACTGCGTCAAATGCGAGATGCACGTGGTCGGCAAGCTGCGCAAGAACCGGGTGATCTCCCTGGTCGCCCGCTGAGGGGCGCTGCGCCGGGGCGGCTGGGGCGGGGCTTCCCGCCGTGTGCCTTCTGACTGGCCGATCTGACCGATGCGGCCAATGCTGTGCAAGCCGGCCGGGAACGTCGTGCTTTGGAACGGGCAAGGCCCGGACCGGGGCCAACAGCGCGTGGCTTAAGCCTTCGGTTTTCCCGAAGGCTTAAGGTGGGCACATCGGCAAACTCAGCGACTGTCGGGGACTTTGGCGCTGGACGCTTGTTCAGCCTTCGGTTTTATTTGAGTGACGGTCGGGCCGGCGCACGGGGAAATGTGAAAATCCCGGCAAGGGAAAATCCCGGCAATGCCGGGGCGGCGGCCGATGGCGGCAAGCGCTGCGCATGGTGCAGGGGGGGGATGGCGGCTCCGCCTCGGCCGGCGGTCCGCCGCCGGCGCCATCAATAGTGGGGCGGAATCTCGTCGCGCAGGTTGCGCGCTTCGCCGGGGGAGGCGCTGTGCATCTGCTGGTGCAGTTCCCGCAGCTGGCGTTGCAGCTGCTCGATCTGCTCCTGCTGGCGGAACACCGTCAGGTTGAGGGTTTCCAGCAGGTCTTCGGCGTAGGCGAGCTTGATTTCCAGCTCGGTGAGGCGGGCGTCCATGGTGGCTCCGGGGCGGGGGAGGGGGCGATTGTAGCTGCGCCGCCGCCGGGCCGGTACGGGTGTGGCGGCAAAATTTGCCGCCCGCCCTCAGCCAGGCCGGTCAGGCCAGGCCGGTGGCGACCCGGTAGTCGTTGGACAGGCTGGCGTTGAAGGCCTGGAGCTTGTCGTAGATCTGCGCCGCCGGGGTGCCCTTGGCCCGCTCGTTTTCGTACAGGGCGATGCGCTGCTGCTGGGCGGCGGAAATCTGGCTGTTCATGGACGACTGGTAGTTGCCGTCGGTCACCGGGGTGCCGTTGGCGTAGCGGCTGTTGGCCCAGTCATTCTGGTCGTTGCGCACCGACAGCCGGTCCGGCGTGTAGGCCATGGCGCGGGCCAGCTGCTCCGCCAGCTGCGGGTCGTTCTGGACGGCGTCGCGCAGTTCCTGCTGGGTCTTGTCCCGGGCGCTGGCGCTTTGCAGCGCGGCCTTGGCCTCGCTGCTGATGGTGATTTTCGCCGAAGAGGGCGTTTCGGCGCTGTCGCCGGAAGCTCCCACCGCCGAAGCGATGGAGGAGGCCACCGAGGCCACGGCGCGCACGCCGATACCGGCGAGGATGCTCGCGGTGCTGAACATGGGCGGTTCCTGAAAAAAGTCCGGAACGTTTCAGCAACCTTCATGCCAAAGTGCCTGCACTGCCGCGATCGATCATGCGATCGGCATTGTTTTGGCCCGTGCCGCTGCGTGAGGCGGCGCTGCCGCTGGCTCGCGGGGCCTGGTTCGGGAACGGAGTCCGGGGCCGCTGCTGCGGGGAGGCGACGGGATGCAGGGGAGGGGGCCGGCGGCCGGTGGCAAAAAATGCCGCCTGGGCGTCAGGGACGGTTCAGGACAATGAGATGCAATTTGCCGGGAAAAAAGTGAAGATGCACCGACAACAACAAGCGGCGGCGCCCAGCGCAGCCGCCGTACCAACCCGAGTCGCCCCGACATGCCGCTCCCGCACCTGATTTGCCGCCCCGCCGCCCGGGGCTTCCGTTTGATCCAGCTGGGGCTGGCCGTCCTGGGACTGGCCCTGTTTTCCACCTGGGCGGCCGCCCAGGGCCGAGAAACCCTGCGCATCCTGGCCTGGCCCGGTTATGCCGACGCCGATCTGGTGCGGGCTTTCGAAAAGCGCCATGACGTGCGCGTCGAAGTGACCCTGGTGGAATCCGACGATGCCCTGTGGAGCCGCCTGCGCGCCAACCGGGGCGGCGATTTCGACGTGCTGGCGGCCAATACCGCCGAACTGCGCCGCATTATCGACGACGGCCTGGTCCAGCCCCTCGACCTGGCCAACATCCCCAACACCCGCCAGCAGCTGCCGCGCTTCCGCGACCTGGCCTCCCTGCCCGGGGTGGTGCGCCGCGGCCAGGTCTATGCGATCCCCTACACCTATTCCGAGATGGGGCTGATCTACGACCGCAAGCAGGTGCCGGAGCCCCCCGCCACGGTGGGCGCCCTGTGGGACCCGCGCTTCCAGGGCCGGGTGCTGGCCTACAACGGCAGCAGCCACAACTTCTCCCTGGCGGCCCAGTCTCTCGGCAGCAAGACGCCGTTCCGTATTCCCGAGGCCGATTTCCGCAAGGTGGTGGACCGGCTGGTGGCCCTGCGCCGCAACGTGCGCACCTTCTACACCTCGCCGGAAGAGGCGGTGGAACTGTTCCGCGACAACCGCATCGCCCTGATGTTCGCCAATTACGGCACCCAGCAGCTGGCCATGCTGAAAAAGGCCGGCTTCGACGTGGGCTACGCCATTCCCCGGGAAGGCGCCCTGGCCTGGCTCGACTGCTGGGCCGTGTCCCGGGGGGCGCACAACCCGCGCCTGGCCGAGGCCTGGATCAACTACACCCTGGAAGAGCCGGTGAGCACCGCCCTGACCGCCCGCCAGGGCCTGGCCAACACCCTGCGCGAGCCGTCCCACCTGCCCCCCGGCGCCGGCCTGGTCTGGCTCGAACCGGTGGAGGACGCCGGCCGGCGGGCCGCCCTGTGGCGGCGCATCATCGCCGGCGACACCCCGGAGCGCTTCTGATGCGCCCCCTGCCCGACCTTCTGGGCCGCCTGGGTATCGGCGCCAAGCTCGGCCTGCTGCTGGCGGCCTTCGCCATCCTGGCGACGGGCCTGACCGGCTACTACTCCTACAGCCAGAGCCGCAACCTGCTGGTGAACGCCGCCGAGCGGGAACTGCTGACCGCCACCCAGGTGCTCGGCCGCCGCCTGGTGGTGGCCCTGGCCGGGGTGGCCGACGATGTGCGCCTGCTCGCCCAGGCCCCGGCCACCCGCCGGGTCGTCCAGGGCGACCGGAACGGCGGGGCCCGGGACGATCTGGCGGAAACCTTCTCCGCCCTGCTGCGCGTCCATCCCGAGTACTTCCAGGTGCGCCTGATCGGCGCTGCCCACCACGGCCGGGAAGTGGTCCGGGTGGACCGGGACGACGGCCGCCTGGTGCGCCTGGACGGCCCGCTGCTCCAGGAAAAGGGCTACTACCCCTACGTCTTCCACACCCTGGAGCTGACCCCGGGCCAGGTCTATCTCTCGCCCATCGTCATCAACCACGAGCAGGGCGCCCACGCCGGGCTGAACAAGCCCTCCCTCCAGGTCGCCACCCCGGTAGCCGGGGCGGACGGCCAGGTGTGGGGCGTGGCGGTGGTCAACATCGACGTCAACGGCCTGTTCGACCTGCTCAAGGCCGATCTGCCGGAAGATTTCTGGCTCTACCTGACCAACGAGCGGGGCGACTTCCTGATGCACCCCGAGGCCGACCTGACCTTCGGCTTCGACCGGGGCCGCCGGGTGCTGGTCCAGGACACCTACCCGGCGGTCCAGGACCTGCTCGACCACAAGGCCAAGACCGTGGTCACCCGGGGCGAGCAGAGCGTCGGTCCGGTGCCCGCCGACGCCGTGGCCGCCTTCATGCGCCTGCCCATCGGCGTGCCGAGCGAAGGGCGCTTCGTCATTCTGGGCCTGTCCCAGCCGATCCAGACCGTCCTGGCCGAATCCCGCCTGCTGGGGCAGACCACCTGGCAGCTGGTGCTGGCCTTCAGCCTGCTGGCCGTGGCGGTGGCCGCCCTGGTCTCCCGGGCGGTGCTCCGGCCGTTGAACATGCTGGTGGCGGCGGCCCAGCGCTTTTCCCGGGAGCACGTCATGGGCGAGCTGCCCCTGGCGCGGCGCGACGAGTTCGGCACCCTGGCCCGCAGCTTCGGCGAGATGCAGACCCAGATCGGTGCCCACCTGGCCGAGTTGTACGAGAGCCGCAGCCGGCTCGACCACCTGGCCCGCCACGACCCCCTCACCGGCCTGCCCAACCGGCGCTTCTTCACCGATCGCCTGGAGCACGCGGTGGCCACCGCCCGGCGCAAGGGCGGCACCCTGGCGGTACTGTTCATCGACCTGGACTGCTTCAAGGAAATCAACGACAGCCTGGGCCACGGGGTGGGCGACGAGGTGCTGCGCGAGACGGCCCGCCTGCTGTGCGCCTCGGTGCGGGAGACGGACACGGTGGCGCGGCTGGGGGGCGACGAGTTCGTCATCCTGTTCGACACGGTGGCGGACCCCAGGGACGTGGCCCTGGTGGCCGAGAAACTGTTGCAGCGCTTCCAGCTGCCCCTGCAAGTGGCGGACCGGAGCCTGGTGGTCCAGGCCAGCATGGGGATCAGCCGCTATCCTGAGGACGGCGCCGACGCCGCCTCCCTGCTCCATTCGGCTGACATCGCCATGTACCGGGCCAAGCACCAGGGGCGCAACAACTACCGCTTCCACGACACCCCGGCCTGGCCGGCGGGAGAGGTCCCGGTGGCCGCGCCCCCTGCCGTAGAATAGCGTCCCGCCGGCATCCACCTGTCGCCTTCCCCTGCCGGCCCCGCCTTTTACCGTTTCGCCGTCGTGACCGCCTCCATCCCCCCCGTCCGCCATACCCTCGCCGAGGACATCCAGGCCCTCCTGGTCGGCCCCCTGTTCGTTGCCCTGTCCGTCGTCTTCTTCCGCCACGCCGGGCTGCTCACCGGCGGCACCGCCGGCCTGGCCTTCCTCGCCCACTACGCCAGCGACTGGTCCTTCGGCGTCCTGTTCTTCGTCATCAACCTGCCCTTCTACTTCTTCGCCGTGCGCACCTTGGGTTGGGTGTTCACGGTCAAGACCTTCGCCGCCGTGGCGCTGCTGTCGCTGTACAGCGAGCTGCTGCCCCACCTGATCCACTTCGACCGGCTCGACCCGCTCTTCGCCGGGATCATGGGCGGCTTCCTCACCGGCATCGGCCTGCTCATCCTGGTGCGGCACAAGGCCAGCCTGGGCGGCCTGGGGGTGCTCGCCATCTACCTGCAGGAAACCCGGGGCTGGCGGGCCGGCAAGGTGCAGATGGCGGCGGACCTGGCCATCGTCGGCGCGGCCTTGCTGATCCGGCCCGTCGGCCTGGTGGGCATTTCGGTCATCGGCGCGATGGCGCTCAACCTGGTCATTGCGGTCAATCACAAGCCCGGGCGCTACGTGGGCATGTAGCCGCCGGGTTGCCCGCGCATGGTCATTGCGCCGGCAGGGGCTTTGTTTATGATGATCGGGTTGTGGCCGTCTGTCGGCGCAAGGCGTGCCGGCGCGGCCGAACCGCATCGAGGATGGGGCCATGCAGCAGACCGAGCAAACTCTGCTTGAGCAGATGCACATCAGCGAACTCGACATCGAGTACCGCAAGCAACTGCTCAATTTCACCCCGGAGCACGCCAGCGCCCTGGCGGCCTGTCTGCCGGTGATCGCCGAGCGCATCGACGACCTGGTGGACGCCTTCTACCGGGCCCAGACCAGCGTGGACGAGATCGCCCTGCTGATCGGCGACGCCGACACTCTGGGGCGCCTGCGCACCGCCCAGCGGCGCTACATCCTCGACCTGTTCAGCGGCTTCTACGACGTGGAGTACGTCAACAACCGCCTGCGCATCGGCATGGTGCACAAGCGCATCGGCGTCGAGCCGCGCCTCTACCTTTCCGGCATCCACGAGCTGAAGGGGCTGCTCATCCGGACCCTGGTGGACGCCCTGGGCGCCGGGGCGGGCAGCCGGGGGGTGCTGGAGGCCCTGGACAAGCTGGTGATCTTCGACGTCACCCTGGTGTTCGAAACCTACATCCGCAGCCTGGTGGCCGAGATCGAGACGGCCAAGAACAAGTCGGACCGTTACGCCCGCAGCCTGGAGGAAAAGGTCAGCCAGCGCACCCAGGAGCTGGAGGCCCTGACCCGCACCGACTCCCTCACCGGCATCTACAACCGGCGTTATCTGAGCGAGACGCTGCCCGGCGTCCTGCGCGCCGCCCAGCGTCGCAACGAGGCGGTGACCCTGGTCTACCTGGACGTGAACGACTTCAAGATGATCAACGATCACTTCGGCCACCTGCGCGGCGACGAGGTGCTGCGCAACGTGGGCGAGGTGCTGCGCAGCGTCGGCCGGGGCGAGGACATGTACTTCCGCTACGGCGGCGACGAGTTCTGCGCCATCCTGCCCAACTGCACCGAGGCCGAGGCAGAAGCCGGCTTCTGCCGCCGTCTGGCCAACGCCATTGCCGACCAGCTGCCGGGGATCACCCTGAGCGTCGGCTCGGTTCAGACCGGCCCGGGGGAATACGACCTGGCCGACGCCCTGATCAGCCAGGCCGACGCCCGCATGTACGAGGCCAAGCAGTCGGCCAAGCGGGCCGCTGCGAGCGCAGCCGAGGGCAACGGGGCCGCCTAGACACCGGCGCGGGCCGGCGCTCTGTCAGGCCAGGAAGCGGCCGCCCAGGTCGGTGAGGTTCAGCTCGTCGAGGATTTGTTCCAACCGCTCCCGGGCGTTGCGCCGGGGGGCGCCGGTGCGCCGGGCGATGATCAGCTCGTTCTTCATCGAGTGCTCCCAGCCCACCAGCTCGGTCACCGTCACCTGGTAGCCGTGGGCTTCCAGTTGCAGACAGCGCAGGGCGTTGGTCAGCTGGCTGCCGAATTCCCGGGTGTGGATGGGGTGGCGCCAGAGTTCCGAGAGCGGCGTCTTGGCGAAGGACTCGTTCTTGTGCCGGCGCAGCACGCTGGCCACTTCCGCCTGGCAGCAGGGCACCAGCACCATGAAGCGGGCTTCCTTGGCCAGGCCGAAACGGATCGCGTCGTCGGTGGCGGTGTCGCAGGCGTGCAGCGCCGTCACCACGTCCACCGTGCCGGGCAGCAGGGGCGAATCGATGGATTCCTCCACCGTCAGGGCGTGGAAGGCCATGCGGGCAAACTCCAGGCGCTGCGCCAGGGCCCGGGATTTTTCCACCAGCTCGGCCCGGGTCTCGATGCCGACGATGCGGCCGACCTCCCGGGACTTGAAGAACAGGTCGTAGAGGATGAAGCCCAGGTAGGACTTGCCGGCGCCGTGGTCCACCAGGGTGAAGTCCCGGGCGGGGGCGTCGTCCGCGCCTGCGGGGTCTGCCGGGGCCGCCGTCACCTCGTCGAGCAGGGGCTCGATGAAGTGGTAAAGGTGGTACACCTGCTTCAGCTTGCGCCGGGTGTCCTGGTTGAGCTTGCCGTCCCGGGTCAGGATGTGCAGCTCCTTGAGCAGCTCGATGGACTGGCCGGGCTTGATTTCGGGGATCGGGGCAGCGGTCACGGCGGGGCGGGGCACGGGGTGCCGGAAAAAACGCAGAGGGCCGCATTCTACGCTGCCGGTAGAATGGCGCCCTTGCGGCGCAAGCGCTCCGGGTCCACCGAAGCGCCCCGCCCACTCTTTTTCCGAGCGCCCATGTCCGATTCCCTTTTCGACGCCCCCCTGTCCGACCGCCTGCAACTGGCGCTTACCGCCCGTGCCGAACTGATGGCCCGGCTCCACGCCGAAGGCACCGATACCTACCGGGTGTTCCACGGCAGCGTCGAGGGCGTGCCGGGCCTGACCGTGGACCGCTACGGCGACCTGCTGCTGGTGCAGACCTTCCACCGCCCCCTGGGCGAGGCCGACCTGGCCGAGTTGGAAGCCTTCTACGCCACGGCCCTGCCCGGCCTGACGGTGATCTGGAACGACCGCAGCCAGGGCAACTCGCGCATCGCCAACCCCCTGCCGGCGGAGCGCCAGGCGGCGGCGGAACTGCCCCGGGAAGCCCACGAGCTGGGCATCACCTACCTGATCCAGGCCCGCCATTCCGGCCAGGACCCCTGGCTGTTCCTCGACCTGCGCGCCGGCCGGCGCCGGGTGATGGCCGAGGCTGCGGGCAAGTCGGTGCTCAACCTGTTCGCCTACACCGGCGGGGTCGGCCTGGCCGCCGCCAAGGCCGGGGCCCGTTTCGTGGTGAACGTTGATTTCGCCGAGGCCAACCTCAAGGTCGCCAAGGAAAACGCCAAGCGCAACGAGCTGGCCACCCGGCCCCGCCTGATCAAGAGCGACGTCTTCGCCGCCGCCCGCCAGCTGTCCGGCATCGGCCAGCCCAAGATGGTGCGCGGCAAGCGCCTACCGCCCTTCCCCGAGCTGGAGCCCCAGACCTTCGACCTGGTCTTTCTCGATCCGCCGCGCTATGCCAAGAGCCCCTTCGGCGTGGTGGACCTGGTCAACGACTATTCCGCCGTGTTCAAGCCGGCCCTGCTGTGCACCGCCCCCGGCGGCACCCTGATCTGCTGCAACAACGTGGCCCAGGTGGACCGGGACGCCTGGCTCGACCAGCTGCAACGCAGCGCGCGCAAGGCCGGCCGGGAAATCCGCGAGTTCGAGTGGATCGCCCCGGAAGCCGACTTCCCCAGCTACGACGGTCAGCCGCCGCTGAAGATGCTGCTGCTGCGGGTCTGAGCCGGCAGCGCCCGCAGCCCCTTCCCGCGCGCCCGGATCACCGGGCGCTCCAAAGCACACAGGCCCCGGAAACGGGGCCTGTGTGCTTGTGGGCGTGGCCGGATCAGCCGGATCAGCCGTTGCCGCCGTTGCCCGCGTCCGGGCGCTCCTCGCCGTCCTCGTCGGCTGCTTCTGGCTCCGGTGCCGGGGCGGCGGCGATCATGGCGGCGCGGGATTCCGGGGTTTCCAGGGTGATGCGGCCGATGGCGCCGCTGCGGTAGTCGGTGAGCAGGATCACCGCCGCCTTCTCCAGGTCCCAGTCGCCGCCTCCCTTGCCCATCTTGCGGCAGGCGCGCTTGCGCGCCACCAGCTCGATCAGGCCGGGGCCGTCCAGGCCGGCCAGGTCCGCCGGCGCGAGCTTGTAGCGGGCCGCCACCAGGGCCGGGTAGCGGTCGAGCAGGAAGTCGCCGAGGAAGGTTGCCACTTCCTCGTCGATGTAGGCGTTGGTGCCCACGGCGTGGCTGGCGGCCAGCATCAGGCCGTCGCTGGCGTAGGGGATGCGCGGCCAGAGCATGCCCGGGGTGTCGGTGATGCTCATGCCCTTGCCCAGGTCGAGGCGCTGCTGCATCTTGGTCACCGCCGGCTGGTCGCCGACGGCCGCCACCTTGCGCTTCAACAGGGCGTTCATCAGGGTCGATTTGCCCACGTTGGGGATGCCCATGATCATCATGCGCAGGGGCTTGGTCGGGTCGTTGCGGTGGGGGGCCAGTTGCTGGCACAGGCCGGTGATGCGGGCCACGTCGGCGGGCTTCTTGGCCGACATGGCGAAGGCCTTCACCCCGTCCTGGGCGTTGTAATAGGCGATCCAGGCGCGGGTCGCCTCCGGGTCGGCCAGGTCCACCTTGTTGAGCAGCTTCAGGCAGGGCCGGTTACGGAAGGTGCGCAGCTCGTGGATCATGGGGTTGCTGCTGGCCTCGGGCAGGCGGGCGTCCACCACCTCGATGACGACGTCGGTGTTGGCCATGGTCTCGGCGGCTTTCTTGCGCGCCGAGGTCATGTGGCCGGGGAACCACTGGATGGACATGAATTTGGACTAGGAAATTTTCGGGATTTGCTTATTATCCCCCATCCTGCCCCGCGACCCGCCGCACAACGCGTTCCGACCTTTTCGACTCTTGCTCCGACCCTTGTTACCTATGGCCCTGCAGAAGCCCACCCTCCCGCAGCAAAAGCTCTTCGCCAAGATCCGCATCGCCGGCGGTCTGTTCGCCACGGTGATCTTGGGCGGCTCGTGCATCTCGGCCCTGGCCAACGGCACCGCCTTCGACGGCCCCCTGGTGGTCCAGGCCATCGTCGCCGCCGGCGCCTTCACCTACACCAGCTACAACCTGCGCCAGCTGGCCAAGCTCAACCAGCGCAAGGAATAGGTCCGCGCCTGGCCTAGGCGCTACCGCTGGGTGCGGTGGCTCAGGACAGCACCACCACGGTCTGCCGGCCCCACCATTCCTCCCCCGGGGCCACGGTCACCGGTTGGCGGGCCACCGCCGCCTCGACGCACAGGAAGCGGCGGAAATCCTTGGCCGCCAGGTCGGGGAAGCGGGCCTCGGCGCCCTCCCAGGGATTCCACACCACCACGTCGCTAAAGCCCTCGGCGTTGATGCCCAGGGTGTGCTGCTCGTCGCGCAGCAGCAGGGGCCGGGCGCAGTCGTAATAGATGCGGTCCACCTCCCGGTCCACCACCAGGCTGGGGGCCGTCTCCCGGGTGGGGGCGGCATCCTTGAGCTTGTCCAGGTAGTCCAGGCCGTACAGGCCTTCCAGGGACACCTCCTCCACCTCGGCCACCTTCAGGTAGGTGTGCAGCGCGCCGGTGAAGGCGAAGGGCGCCTCCCCCGGGTTGGTCAGCGACAGTTCCAGGTCGAGGCGTTCGCCCTCGATCGCCACCGTCAGCTCGGCGCGGAAGGCGTGGGGCCACTGGGCCCGGCTGGCGGCGTCGTCGCCGCAGACCAGGGACACCAGGGTGCAGCCGTTGTGCTGGGATTGGTCGCTCACCTCCCAGCGGCGGGTGCGCAGCAGGCCGTGCTTGGGCAGCCCGCCCAGGTCGGCGAACTGGGGAAAGCACACCGGCACGCCGCCGCGGATCGGCTTGGAGCCGTCGAAGACGGCCCGTTCGCCGACGAACAGCTGTTCCTTTTCCCCCGGTGGCACCCAGGACAGCAGCTGGCCGCCGAGCAGGGACACCACCGCCGTGGCGCCGTCGCCGCTGGTCAGGCGCAGGGCCGGGGTGCCGTGGAAATCGCAGGGGGTGATCGAAGCAGGCGTGGTCATGGCAAGGCTCTGGGAGGATGGGGCGCTGATGTGGAACGGGCGCGCCGCCGGATGCCAGGGGCTGGTCGGGCGGCGCGCGGGTCGGGCAGGAGCGGCAGTGTACCGCCGTCGCGGTATCCTAGGCAGCTGACAACGAGACCTTGACCATGACTCCATGACCCCTCCCGCCGACCACCTTCCCGCCGCCTCCGCCGCCGGCACTCCCTACGCCGACCTGGGGCCGGACCTGATCCTGGACGCCCTCGAATCCGTCGGCCTGGTGCCCGACGGGCGCCTGCTGGCACTCAACAGCTACGAGAACCGGGTCTACCAGGTGGGCATCGACGAGCCTCCCGGCGCCCCGCCCCTGATCGCCAAGTTCTACCGGCCTCAGCGCTGGAGCGACGCCGCCATCCTGGAAGAGCACGCCTTCGCCAGCGAGCTGGCGGCCCGGGAAATCCCGGTGGTGGCCGCCCTGGAATTGAATGGCGCCACCCTGCACCACCACGCCGGCCACCGCTTCGCCCTGTTTCCCCGGCGCGGCGGCCGGGCGCCGGAACTGGGCGATGCGGCCACCCTGGAATGGATCGGCCGCTTTCTCGGCCGCATCCACGCCGTCGGCCGGGTGGCCGACTACCAGCACCGGCCGGCCCTGGACATCGGCAGCTTCGGCTACGACTCCCGGGATTGGCTGCTCGGCCACGACTTCCTCCCCGCCGACCTGCTTGCCCCCTGGCGCGATGCGGCCGATGCCGCCCTGGACGGGGTGGCCCGGGCCTTCGAGCGGGCCGGCGAAGTGCGCCGGCTGCGCCTGCACGGCGACTGCCACGGCGGCAACATTTTGTGGAACGACGAGGGCGACGCCCCCGGGCCCCACTTTGTGGACTTCGACGACAGCCGCATGGGCCCGGCGGTGCAGGACCTGTGGATGCTGCTCTCCGGCGACCGCCAGGAAATGTCCCGGCAATTGGCCGACGTGCTGGCCGGCTACGAGGACTTCTGCGACTTCGACCCCCGGGAGCTGCGCCTGGTGGAAGCCCTGCGCACCCTGCGCCTGCTGCACTACAGCGCCTGGCTGGCGCGGCGCTGGAACGATCCGGCCTTTCCCGCCGCCTTCCCCTGGTTCAACACCCACGCCTACTGGCAGGCGCGCATCGGCGAGCTGCAACAGCAGGTCCTGGCCATGGCCGAACCGGCCCTGTGGGGGGCGTAACTGCGGGCGTGGCACCAGGGGGGAAGGGAATTATCGACGCGACGTGCCAAGCACTGAAAAGCGCACCTCCAAAGCATCCAGGAAACCAAGGGAGCACCAAGAAAACCGGCTGAACCGCTTTCAACGCTGAGTTTGCAGAGGCGCAGAGAACGCAGCAGGATGGTCGGCGCGTATGCAGTGCAAAATTTTTGCGTAAGGCCTGGAAACCCCCGCCAATACTCGCGCTACAAGGTGTATGCCAGGAAAGCTAATACTGGCGCTGTTATCCGAAGGCATGCCTTCAAACACCCCGCCAGCCGTGGCTTTCCGGGAAGTGCCAAAACCGTGCGCCCCCTGTGCCCTTCTCCCCCGCCGAGCAACGCAGGCCGGGACGGGAAAGGGCGAGGACTGTCTGAGGCCGTAGGCCGAGTTCCGCAGCCCCCGTCCCGGGCGAGTAGCGCAGGGTACCGGTAGGCCAGTTTCATCGGCCTGCCGGCGGGGGAGCGCACTGTACAGTTCGGGCGTTCTTTGGCCACTTTCTGTCGCCGGACAGAAAGTGGCTCGCCGTCCAGGCGAAATACAACGCTTCCGGTTGCTGAGGCGCCCAGTGAGGGCAGCACTGAGCAGTGCCCCACTAAGGCTCCAGGCTAGGGAGGCTGAAGACCCGCTCCAATACTTGTTCTCCATGATCGTGCCTTCAATCTCGGCTACTGGCGCGGGGTTCGGCGATGCCTGCCTGGAGATCGTTTATTGGCGCGGGGTTTGACGGGGGCCTAGGGCTCCATCGGTAATCCCCCATGCCCTGCTCAGTCAGCCAGCCCTTCCCGTTCCCGCCACTGGCGGGCGAACTCCAGGGCGTCGGCGAAGAAGGCGCGGAAGTCCGCCGCGAACCCGTCATAGTCCATCAGCAGTTCGGCCCCGCCACCGGCCAGGGGCGTGGGGCGGGAAAAACGCCGCGCCGCCATGCGGTCCAGAGCCAAGGCGATGGTCGCCGCCTCGGCGTAGGAGCCGAGCCAGTCGTGGGCCGCCATCAGGGGCGCCACCTCCGCCAGCCGGGGCGGCAGCAAGGCCGCGTGGGCGTCGAACAGGGCGTAGGTGGCGGCGCTGTAGGCCGCCAGGCCGCTACCGGCCGGTGCCACGTTGATGTTGTGGCCGAAGGCGGCAAAACCGGGGGCGGCGGGCCACGCCGCCCAGTCCCGGGCGAGGAAGTGGTCGTAGAACAGATCCACCATGATCCCGGCCACCCGGCGCCGTTCCGCACTGACCCGGGCGCGGCTGGCGCGAAAGGCCGGGTGGGTCTCGGCATAGGCGTCGATGGCCCGGTGCAGGCGCAGTCCGAGGATGAGCCGCTCCGGCAGGGGCGCGGCGCCTGCAATCCCTGCCGTGCCGGGCGGCAGGGGCCCTTTGACGAAATCCCCCATCAGCCCGCCCAGGCGCAGCAGCGGGTCCGGGCCGGCGAGGACGGCGTGGGCGAGGTAGTTCATGGCGGTGGTGCTGGCCTACGGGAGGGGGATGAACCCGGCGAGTTCCGCGCCCGCAAATCCCGTGAATTCAATGAATCCCACGAATCCCGCCCTCACGCCTGGCTGCGCGCCAGGCATTGCTGGTAGCGACCGTCCACCCGGCGGGCGAACCATTCGGTGGTGAGCTTGCGCTGGATCTTCGGGCTCTTCAGGTCGATACGCGGCAGGGCCTCCCGGGGCTGGGGGCGGCCGGCGGCCTGGTCGGCCAGGGCGTAGACCCGCTGGTAGAGAGGGGTCTGGGCGAAGCCGTAGGTCTTTTCCAGGGCCAGGTCCCGGTCGATGGCGGCGGCATTCATGCCCAGGCGCCGGGCCTGGCCGACCAGGGCGTTGCGGGTGGCGCTGGGGGCGGCGGACGGCTGGCCCTTGTCGTAGCGCAGCAAGTCTCCGTCCAGGTCCAGGGGCTTGCCGGCCAGTTTGGCCACGGCGGCCTGGAAGGCGGCGTTGCGGCTGGCGTAGCGCCCGGCGTTGAAATCGGCGAAGCGGTAGACCGCCTGGGTGTAGGACGCGGGGTAGTCGAGCAGGATGGCCATGCCGAAATACACCCCGCCGCGCCGGGTGAACACCTCGCGGCGCACGTCCATGCCTGGGCGGGCGTAGGGGTAGGGCTTCTCGCGCACCTGGGTCTTGGCGAACTCGACGCTGACCTGCATCGGCCCGCCGGTGCGCACCGGGTTGTAGTCGGCCAGCAGGGTCCGGCCGGCGGGCAGCTCGGCGATCATGTCGGAAAACAGCTCGTTCATCTGCCGCTCGGTCTTCAGGGCGTCGATACGCGCCTTGTAGCTGCGCCCGTCCGGCGAGGTCTTGGCCAGGGCGGCCTCCAGCACCAGCTTGGGAATGCCGTAGCGGCTGCGCCGCGCCTCGATTTCCTTCCAGGCGATCCTGTTCAGCCCGGGCACTGCCGGGTCGGCCTGAAAGCTCGATTCCTGCTCGATCACGGCGATGGTGGCGCAGAGGTTGGCCGGGTTGGCCGGCAGGCGCAGGGCCACCAGGGCGGCGGCGATGTCGCCGGCCCAGCCGGCCCGGTCGGCGATGCCCGCCGGCAGCAGGCGCAGCGCCTGGGCCCGGGCTTCCCGCTCCAGGGCCGCCGGGTCCGGCGGCGGTACGGCGGGCGCGGCCGGCACGGAGGTGGCGGGGGGCGGCGGCAGGGGCACGGCGCTCACCGCCGGCGGCGGCTGCACCGGGGTAACGCTGGCGCCCGATACCGGAGCGGGGGTGGGGGCGCTGGCAGCCGGCGGCGTGGCAGGGCGGCCCGGCGTCACCACCGGCGCCGGGGGCGACGCGGCACAGGCGGCCAGGCCCAGGGCCAGCAGCAGGGGAAGGCGGCGCAGCAGGGGTGGGGGGGCAGGGGGGGTAGCGGGGGAAAGGCTGGCGTCGCAGGAGTCGCGGGAGTTGCGGCAGGCGGCGGCCGGACGGCCGAAAGCGGAGTGGGGCACGGTGCGGACAGGCGGGGGGCGGACGGCAGGCCCGGGCCGGGCCCGGGGGATGGGCGCCAGTGTACTCCTGTGCCGGGGCGCCGGCGCTGGCGGGGGAGGGTTCAAAAGCCCGGGCTGGAGCCCCGCGCCAGTCGGGCGTTTCCAGCCAGGTGGCCCGGAACTCCACGCCCCGCGCGGCGCTCCGGGTAGGGGGGCTGAAGGTCCGCGCCCCGCTTGGGTTTCCGGTCAGGCCTTGGCGGCCTTGGGGCGGCGCGGCGGCTTGGCCTTGGCGACTGCCGGGGCTGTGCCGCCGGGGGCGGCCAGGGTCCGGTTGAGGCGCAGGATGGTGTCGATCAGGGCCTGGGTGAAGCTGGGCAGGGCGGCGCCCTGGCGGGTCAGCACGTAGCGCTCGCGCAGGGCCCAGGGCTCGTCCAGCTCCTTGAGCACCAGCTTCATCGTCCGGCTGTGGCGGATGCCCGCCGATTCGGGCACCACGCCGATGCCCACCCCGGCCTCCACCATGCGGCACAGGGATTCGAAGTTGCTGACCTGGACGCGGATGTGCAGCTGGCGCTTCACGTCGCGCATCAGCTGGTTGAGGAAAGTCTGCAAGGTGCTGCCCTCGTGCAGGCCGATGAAGTCGTCCTCCAGGGTGTCGGCGAAATGCACCTTGCCGGCGCCGGCCAGGCGGTGGCCCAGGGGCAACGCCAGCACCAGCCGGTCGGTGGAGAAGTGGTGCTTTTCCAGCCCGGCGTCGTCGATCGGGCCGGAGACGATGCCCAGGTCGGTGGTGCCGTCGAGCACGCCGCGGATGATCTCGCCGGTGAGGCGCTCTTGCAGGTCCACGTCCACCTGGGGGTGGTCGTTGAGGAAGGTGGCCAGCACCTCGGGCATGAATTCGGTGACCGCGGTGGTGTTGGCGAACACCCGGATGTGGCCGGTGACTCCTTCGCCGAAGCGTTGCAGGTCACCCTTCAGGTATTCGATCTGGGCGAGCAGGATGCGGGCGTGCTGGAGCAGGCTCTGCCCCGCCGGGGTCAGGGCCACGCCCCGGGGCGCCCGGTAGAGCAGGCGCACCCCGGCCTGGTTTTCCAGTTCCTTGACCCGGGCGCTGGCGGCGGGCAGGGACAGGTGGCTGCGCTCGGCGCCCCGCGTCAGGCTCTTGCTCTCGGCGACGTGGATGAACAGGCGCAGGTCGGTCAGGTCGAAGTGCATGGCGAATCCGGAAAGCAGCGGGCGATGTTGCACTGCGATTCGGCAATGCCGAAGGCAGGCTCTCGAAATGGTGAATTGTAGCGGCAGGGGGCGGCGGCGATGATGCGTCCCACACCGCGCCCCGGACCGGGGCCAGCAGGACCGAGGAGACAAGATGAGCACCGCCGCCACCGACACGTTGGCCGACTGGATCGGCCGTAGCGAAACCCGCGAGGATCGCATCGACCCGCGCCAGGTGATCGCCCTGGCCGCCACCCTGGACTGGCCCGCCGCGCCGGAGCGGGAGCTGCCGCCCCTGTGGCACTGGGTCTATTTCACCCCCGCCGCCCGCCAGTCCGAACTGGGCACCGACGGCCACCCGCGCCGCGGCGCCGCCGGCGGCATCCTGCCTCCGGTGGAGCTGCCCAACCGCATGTGGGCCGGCGGCCGCCTGACCTTCCACCAGCCCCTCATGGTCGGCGAGGCCGTCACCCGCGTCTCCCGCCTGATCCGCGCCGAGCGCAAGAGCGGCAAGGCCGGCGACCTGGTGTTCGTCACCGTGCACCACGCCATTTCCGGCGCCAACGGCCTGGCGGTGGAAGAAGAGCACGACATCGTTTACCGCAACCCGGCCCCCAAGGGCACGCCCCCGGGCGGCGAGGTGGCCCCGGCCGCTGCCCCCGGCCAGTTCCGCCAGCTGTGCAAGCCCGACAGCGTGCTGCTGTTCCGCTACTCGGCCCTGACCTTCAACGGCCACCGCATCCATTACGACTACCCCTACGTCACCCAGGAAGAGGGCTATCCCGGCCTGGTGGTGCACGGTCCCCTCACCGCCACCCTGCTGTTGCAGGGCTTTCAGCAGGCCAACCCGGGCAAGCGCGTCACCGGCTTCGCCTTCCGCGCCGTGGGGCCGATCTACGACAACCAGACCTTCGACGTCTGCGGCGAGATCACCGGCCCGGGCCAGGCCAAGCTGTGGACCGACTGCGCCGGCCGGCTGACGATGAAGGCCGACGTGACGTTTGCCGAGTAAGCGAAGACTTGCCGGCCAGAACGACGAGTAACGACGCATAACAACGCATAACGACGACACCCCAACCCCAACAGATCCCGACCGCCCAGAGGCGGCAGCCGACATGACCGAAATGAGCGCCCCGATGACCCCCTTCCTCAACTTCAACCTCAACGAAACCCACATGGAAATCCGCGAAGCGGTGCGCGACCTGTGCAGCCACTATCCGGACGAGTACTGGCGCAAGGTGGACGAGGCCCGCGGCTTCCCCGAGGAATTCGTCAACGCCCTGACCGAAGCCGGCTGGCTGGCCGCCATGATCCCCGAGGAGTACGGCGGTTCCGGCCTGGGCCTGACCGAGGCCTCGGTGGTGCTCGAAGAGGTGAACCGTTGCGGCGGCAACTCGGGCACGGTGCACGGCCAGATGTACAACATGGGCACCCTGCTGCGCCACGGTTCCGACGCCCAGAAGCAGATGCTGCTGCCCAAGATCGCCAGCGGCGAGCTGCGCCTCCAGTCCATGGGCGTGACCGAGCCCACCACCGGCACCGACACCACCCAGCTCAAGACCACCGCCGTGAAGCAGGGCGACCGCTACGTGGTGAACGGCCAGAAGGTGTGGATCAGCCGCATCCAGCACTCCGACTACATGATCCTCTTGGCCCGCACCACGCCCCGGGACCAGTGCGCCAAGAAGACCGAGGGCATGTCGATCTTCCTCGTCGATCTGCGCGAGGCCATCGGCAAGGGCCTGACCGTGCGTCCCATCCCCAACATGGTGAACCACGAGACCAACGAGCTGTTCTTCGACAACCTGGAGATCCCGGAAGAGAACCTGATCGGCGAAGAGGGCAAGGGCTTCAAGTACATCCTCGACGGGCTCAACGCCGAGCGCACCCTGATCGCCGCCGAGTGCATCGGCGACGGCTACTGGTTCGTGGACCGGGCGGTGAAGTACGCCAACGAGCGGGTGGTGTTCGGTCGCCCCATCGGCAAGAACCAGGGCGTCCAGTTCCCCCTGGCCGAGGCCCACATGGAGATCGAGGCCGCCAACCTGATGCGCTACCGGGCCTGTGCCCAGTTCGACGCCGGCCTGGCCTGCGGCCCCGCCGCCAACATGGCCAAGCACCTGGCCGCCAAGGCCTCCTGGGAGGCGGCCAACGCCTGCCTGCAAACCCACGGCGGCTTCGGCTTCGCCTGCGAATACGACATCGAGCGCAAGTTCCGCGAGACCCGCCTGTACCAGGTGGCGCCGATCTCCACCAACCTGATCCTGTCCTACGTGGCCGAGCACCTGCTGGGTCTGCCCCGCTCCTTCTGACCCCGAGACCCGAGGACACGCCATGACCGCTCCCCGCGCCTACACCCAAGAACTGGCCGAATTCGTTGCCGGCCTGCGCTACGACCAGCTGCCTCCGGCGGTGGTCGCCCGCACCGAGGAACTGTTCCTCGACTGGGCCGCCTCGGCCCTGGCCGCCAAGGGCCTGCATCCGATTCCCCAGTTCGAGGGCTTCGCCCGGGCCATGGGCCCGGCCGGCGGGGCGGCGGAAATCCTGGTCAGCCGCGCGCGCAGCTCGGCCTTCTTCGCCGCCTGGGTGAATGCGGCCTCGTCCCACCTGGTGGAGCAGGACGACCTGCACAACAGCTCGGTGCTGCACCCGGCCACCGTGGTCTTTCCCGCCGCCCTGGCGGCGGCCCAGGACCTGGGCAAGAGCGGCGCCGAGCTGATCGCCGCATCGGTGGCCGGCTATGAGGCCGGCATCCGCATCGGCGAGTTCCTTGGCCGCTCCCACTACCGCATCTTCCACACCACCGCCACCGTCGGCACCCTGGCCGCCGCCGTGGCCGTGGGCCGCCTGCTCGACCTGACCCCGGCCCAAATGGTGAACGCCCTGGGCTCCGCCGGCACCCAGGCCGCCGGCCTGTGGGAGTTCCTGCGCGACGCCGCCGATTCCAAGCAACTGCACACCGCCCACGCTGCCGCCAACGGCCTGGCCGTCGCCTACCTGGCCAAGTCCGGCGTCACCGGCGCCCGGCGCATTCTCGAAGGCGCCCAGGGCCTGGCCGCCGGCATGTCCTCGGACGCCGACCCGGCCCGCCTGGTGGATCGCCTGGGTAGCCGCTGGGCCCTGCTGGAAACCTCGTTCAAGTTCCACTCGTCGTGCCGCCACACCCACCCGGCCGCCGACGCCCTGCTCGACCTGATGCAGCGCGAGGGGCTGGCCGCCTCCGACATCGCCGCCGTCACCGCCCGGGTGCACCAGGGCGCCATCGACGTGCTCGGCGCGGTGGACGTGCCAGTGACGGTGCACCAGGCCAAGTTTTCCATGGGCACCGTGCTCGGCCTGATCGCCGTCCATGGCAAGGCCGGCCTGGAGGAATTCCGCGACCACGCCCTGACCGACCCTCGCGTCGCCGAGTTCCGCGCCAAGGTGCGCATGGCGCTGGACCCGGAAGTGGACGGCGCCTATCCGCGCCGCTGGCTGGGCCGGGTCGAGGTCACCACCGTGGATGGCCGCACCCTGCGCGGCGCCCTAGACGAGCCCAAGGGCGACCCGGGCAATCCGCTTTCCCGTGCCGAGCTGGAGGACAAGGCCCGCCGCCTGGCGCGTTTCTCCGGCGCCGCCAGCGAGGTCGAAGCCAACGCCCTGATCGCCCGGGTGTGGGGCCTGCACGACGCCTCTTCCCTCGCTTCCCTGTTCTGATCCGCTCCACCGTATTTCTGGATTGACCATGACCGCCGCAACCAATCTGCCCCTCGAGGGCGTCACCGTCGTCTCCCTGGAGCACGCCATCGCCGCGCCCCTGGCCACCCGCCACCTGGCCGACCAGGGCGCCCGGGTGATCAAGATCGAGCGTCCCGGCGTGGGCGATTTCGCCCGGGCCTACGACCGCCGCGTCGATGGCCTGGCCTCCCATTTCGTCTGGGTGAACCGCTCCAAGGAAAGCCTCTGCCTCGACCTCAAGCAGCCCGAGGCCCGGGACATCCTGGAAGCCATCCTGGCCAAGGCCGACGTGCTGGTGCAGAACCTGGCGCCGGGCGCCGCCGCCCGCCTGGGGTTGTCCTACGAGGCCCTCTCGCCCACCTATCCGGGCCTGATCGTCTGCGATATCTCCGGCTACGGCGACGGCGGCCCGTACACCGAGAAGAAGGCCTACGACCTGCTGATCCAGAGCGAGGGCGGCTTCCTCTCGGTGACCGGCACCCCGGAAGAAGAAGTGAAGTCCGGCATCTCGGTGGCCGACATCGCCGCCGGCATGTACGCCTATTCGGGCATCCTCGCCGCCCTGCTGGAGCGGGCCCGCACCGGCCGGGGGCGGCGCGTCGAGGTGGCGATGATCGACACCATGATGGAGTGGATGAGCTTCCCCCTCTACTACGCCTACAAGGGCCAGCAGCCGCCGCGCCGCTCCGGCGCCGCCCACGCCACCATCTACCCCTACGGCCCGTTCAAGGCCGGCGACGGCCGTACCGTCATGCTCGGCCTGCAGAACGAGCGCGAATGGGCCACCTTCTGCGACAAGGTGCTGGAGCGCCCCGACCTCAAGACCGATCCGCGCTTCGTGGACAACGCCGCCCGCACCGCCCACCGCACCGAGCTGCACGACCTGATCGTGGCCGAGTTCGCCGGCAGCAGCGCCGAGGCGGTGATCGCCAAGCTCGACGCGGCGGACATCGCCAACGCCCACGTCAACACCATGGCCGACCTGTGGGAGCACCCCCAGCTCAAGGCCCGGGGCCGCTGGACCACGGTGGACTCGCCGGTGGGCCCGCTGCCTGCCCTCTACCCCCCGGGAACCGGCCCGGACCGTCCGGCGCGCATGGACCCGATCCCCGCCCTGGGCGCCCACACCGACGCCATCCTGGCCGAGCTGGGCTTTGCCGGGCGGGCCGCAGACCTGCACGCCAAGGGCGTGGTCTAACCCCCTGGATACCCGGAGAACCCCATGCTCAAGACTTCCCTGGCCGACGCCCGCACCTTCCTGTTCGTCCCCGCCTCGCGCCCCGAGCGCATCGCCAAGGCCCTGGCCAGCGGCACCGACGTGGTGATCGTCGATCTGGAGGACGCGGTGGCCCCCGCCGACAAGGACACCGCCCGGGGCCTGCTCACCGCCTGGCTCGACGCCAATCCCCAGGCCGCCGTGGTGGTGCGCATCAACGGCACCGGCACCGCCTGGATGGAGGCTGACCTGGCCGCCTGCCGCCACCCGGGGGTGGCCGGTCTGCTCCTGCCCAAGGCCGAGACCGCCGACGCGGTGAGCCACTGCCACCGGGTCAGCGGCAAGCCGGTGCTGCCCATCGTCGAGACCGGCCGCGGCATGGACGCCCTGGCCGAGATCGCCGCCGCCCCGGGCACGACCCGCCTGGTGTTCGGCAAGCTCGACCTGGCGGTGGATTTGAGCCTGACCCCGGACGAGAGCGACCGTGAGGAACTGGTCTTCCTTCCCTACCGGGCCATGATTGTTCTGGCCAGCCGCCGCGCCGGCCTGCCCCTGCCGGTGGACGGCGTGTTCACCGCCATCGGCGACGGCGAGGCTCTGTCCTATTACGCCAACCGGGCGCGCAACCACGGTTACGGCGCCCTGCTGCTGATTCACCCCAACCAGGTGGGCACGGTCACCGAGGCCTTTACCCCCAGCGCCGACGAGGTGGCCTGGGCCAAGGCGGTGATCGCCGCGGCCGAGGCCGCCGGCGGCGGCGCCGCGGTGGTGGACGGCCGCATGATCGACGCCCCGGTGATCGCCCGGGCCGAACGCCTGCTCGTCGCCGCCGCCCTGGCGTCCTGAGTTTTTCGCAGTACCAGTAGCACCAGTAGAACCAGTAGCACCTGTTGTTCCCGCAGCACCCTCAACCCCAACCCAGCCTAAAACAACCGTGCATAAACGGAGGAGACCATGAAGATACTGAACACCATCCGCAAGACCGCCGTCACCCTGGCCCTGGCCGCGGCGCTTCCCGCCGTGGCCCTGGCCCAGACCGCCGCCAACCCGATCGTCATCAAGTTCAGCCACGTGGTGGCGCCCGACACCCCCAAGGGCAAGGGGGCCGAGCGCTTCAAGCAACTGGCCGAAGAGCGTACCGGCGGCCGGGTCAAGGTCGAGGTGTACCCCAACAGCCAGCTGTACAAGGACAAGGAAGAGGTCGAGGCCCTGCAACTCGGCTCGGTGCAGATGCTCGCCCCGTCCCTGTCCAAGTTCGGCCCCCTGGGCGTGAAGGAATTCGAGGTCTTCGACCTGCCCTTCATCTTCCCCAGCGCCGCGGTGCTCGACCGGGTGACCAACGGCCCGGTGGGCCAGGCCATGCTCAAGAAGCTCGAACCCAAGGGCATCGTCGGCTTGGCCTACTGGGACAACGGCTTCAAGGAAATGAGCGCCAACCGGCCCCTGCGCGAAGTGAAGGACTTCAAGGGCCTGAAGATGCGCATCCAGTCCTCGAAAATCCTCGAGGCCCAGATGCGCGCCCTGGGCGCCCTGCCCCAGGTGATGGCCTTCTCCGAGGTTTACCAGGCCTTGCAGACCGGCGTGGTGGACGGCACCGAGAACACCCCGTCCAACTATTGGACCCAGAAGACCCACGAGGTGCAGAAGGACATGACCGTGTCCAACCACGGCTACATCGGTTACGCGGTGATCACCAACAAGAAGTTCTGGGACGGCCTACCGCCCGACATCCGCACCATCCTCGAAGGCGCGATGAAGGACGCCACCAAGTACACCAACGCCATCGCCCAGCAGGAGAACGACGAGGCCCTGCGCAAGATCCAGGCGTCCGGCCGGGTCAAGGTGATCACCCTGACCGACAAGGAGCGGGAAGCCTGGCGCCAGGCCCTGCTGCCGGTGCACAAGGAAATGGCCGGCCGCGTCGGCAAGGACACCATCGAGGCGATCTACAAGGAATCCGCCGCCCTGGGCTTCAAACAGTAGTTTCCTCCGGTAGAACGGTGTGGCGGCGGCGGGCCGGGTTTTCCGGCGCGCCGCGCCGACGACCTACCCCTCCGCGCCTCGCTGGCGCCCGGCCCCCCTGGGGCCGTTTTTTTTATCGCCGGGCCGCCCCAAGACAAAAACGCCCCCTGGGGGGCCGCGAGCGAAGCGCAGTGAGCGAGTGTGGGGGCTCTTTTTTGTCAGGGGAACGCAGTGGTTTTCAGGGAGAATGGCGCCCGAAATTAGACAGATGCACCTAGCCAAAGAAGAGCCCACAGGGCCAAGACCACCCGGGGAGGTGGATACCGGAATCGGATTCGCAATGCTCAGCCGCAAGCTTCGCCTGGGAGCCGCGGTGATCGTGCTCGGGGCGCTGACGCTGGCCGCCCAGGTCGTATCACCCTCGTTCCAGGATTACCGCCGTAACGCCCGCAGCCTCGAACGCCTCCAAGTGTTCCACGCCGCCCTGCGGGTCGCCAACCTGATCTCCGCCGAGCGGGGACCGTCCAACAGTGTCATGGGCGACGGCAACGATCCCGACAGCGCCTACCTGGCGCGCCTGCATACTTACCGGGAAAGCGCCGACCTGGCCCTGAACGAACTGACGCGGGATCTGGCCGAGAACATCGACGGCCGCGACGAGGCCGGCCGCGCCGCCCTGGAGGCACTGCCCCGGCTGCGCGAGCAACTGACGGAGGCCCGCCGCGAGGTGGACCGGGTGGCCGCTCTGTCGCGCCGCGAGCGCAGTGCCGAGCAGATCCGCCAGGCCATCGGCGGCATGTTCGCCGTGGTGGATGCCCTGGCCCCCGTGGTCAACGCCACCGGCGCCCGGGTCATCGACAACGACAGCCGCATGGCCGGCTCGGTGATCATCGCCCGCCTGATGGGCGATTTGCGCGAGAACGCCGGGCGCATCGGCTCCGAGCTGGTGCCGGCCCTGATCACCGCCCAGCCCCTCAACCCCGTGCAGCGCCATGCGGTGAGCCGTCTGCGCGGCCGGGTCGAGCAGATCGGCACGACCCTCGATCAGCACGTGGACGTGCTGCTCCACGACGCCGGCGCGGTGCGCCTCCTGGATCAGGTGCGGCGTCGCCTGGGCACGGCCCTGGGGCTGGTGGACGAGGTACTGCAGGCGAGCATGGCGGGGCGGCCCTATCCGCTCAGCGCCGGCCAGTTCACCGAGCGCATCGTGCCCGACTTCCGCCCCCTGGAAACCCTGCGCGACCGGGTCATCGTTCTCACTATGGCCCGGGCTGTGGAGGCCCGGGACGCGGCGCGCAACGAGATGCTGCTGTCCCTGCTGGCGGCGCTGGTCAGCCTGGTGGTGCTGCTGGTGCTGCTGCTCGGTGCCGACCGCCAGGTGTTCCGCCCGCTGCTGCGCGCCCGGGAGGAAATCATTGCCCTGGCCGCCGGCGATACCCGGGAAGTGCCGGCGTCGCCGGCGCCCGGGCGGGAAATGTCGGCCCTGTTCGAGGCTATCGCCGTGCTGCGCCTGCGCCAGCGCGAGGCCCTGGCCCGGGACCGGGAACGGCAGGTGCTGAGCGAGCGGCTGCGCCGTCAGGCCGAGACCGACGCCTTGACCGGCCTCTTCAACCGCCGCGCCCTGGAGCAGTTCGGCGAGGACCTGTCCCTGCCCGAGGCCGAAGGGCCGCCGGCCGGGCTGATCCTGTTCGACATCGACTACTTCAAGCGCATCAACGACACCCACGGCCACCTGGCCGGGGACCGGGTGTTGCAGGAGGTGGCGCGGCGCATCCAGGCCCTGACCCGGGATTCGGACATCCTGGTGCGCTACGGCGGCGAGGAATTCGCCTTCCTCGCCCAGCCCAGCCCCGGGCTGCCCACCCTGCGGGCCAAGGCCGAAAAGCTGCGCCAAGCGGTGGAGTCCCGCCCGGTGGCGGTGGAGGAGGGGCTGGCGGTGCCGGTCACCTGCAGTTTCGGCGTGGCCGAATGCCCGCCCGGGGAAGGGGCCTGGCGGCGCCTCTTCCAGGCCGCCGACGAGGCCCTCTATGCCGCCAAGGCGGAAGGCCGCAACCGGGTCCAGGTGGCCGGCCCGGCCGGCTGATCCGGGGGCTTCAGAGCCCGAAGCGGCGCAGGCCGTCCACGTCGAGGACGGTGACCTTGCCGTAGTTGAGGGAGAGCAGGCCCGCGTCCTCCAGGACCTTCAGTCCCTGGTTCACCCGCTGCCGGGAAACCCCGGCCAGGTAGCCGATTTCTTCCTGGGAAATCCCCAGCTCGGCGCCGGTGCCCGGGTACAGGACCGGGTTGAACAGGGCGGCGATGCAGCGGGCGATGCGCGCATCGGTGTCGAGCATGCGCTCGTACTCCACCATGCCGATGAACTGGCCGAGGCGCTCGTTGAGCTGGGTGAGCAGAAAGCGGTTGAAGGGAATGCTGTGGTCGAGCAGCCAGTAGAAGGTGCCCGCCCCCATGTAGGCCACCCGGGATTCGCGCAGGGCCAGCACGTCGTACTTGCGGATTTCGCGCTTGAGCAGGGAGCCCTCGCCGAACCAGCCACCGGTGGGCACGCCGGTGAAGGTCATGGTCTTGCCGGTGATCCAGTGGCTGCTCATCTTGGCCAGCCCCTCCACCACGCCGATCCAGTGCTCGGTGGGTTCGCCGCGATGGCAGACGAAACCGCCGGCGGGAATCTTGCGTTCGACGGTGCCCGCCTCGACGCGGGCCAGGGCTTCCTCGTCCAGTTCCCTCGCCCAGACGGCACCTCGGATTGCTTCTTTGAGCGTTTGCATTTTTTTTCGCAAATGTCAGCCAGACGACAATTATAGGCGCCACTTGTCACTAGACTGCGTTCCCAGAAGCTGTTTCGGTAAATGGTTTTACTATGCCGTAAGTGCCGTGTCAGGCCCCGCGCCTAACATGGCCCAAGGCAGGACCGGCACGGATACAGGCTTCCGGCAGCAACGACACCGGCGGGTGAGACCGAAAACGGCCGGCGCGGCAGACAAGCCGCCCCACCCGCCCCCGAATTGTTCCAACCGCCCGGCGAGGTCTGGCGCGGTGAGGTGGCAACGGAGGAGACGACCATGCCTGACAAGGCGAGCAAGGCAGTGGAAGGGCTCGACACCTTTCCCCGACTGTTGATGCACCATGCCCGGGTCCGGGGCAACCAGCCCGCCATGCGGGAAAAGGACCTGGGCATCTGGCAGACCTGGACCTGGGAGGATGCCCGGGAACAGGTGGTGGCCCTGGCCGGCGGCCTGGCTAAGCTGGGCCTGCAACGCGGCGACAACGTCGCCATCATCGGCGACAACCGGCCGCGCCTGTACCAGGCCATGCTGGCCGTGCAGTGCCTGGGCGCGGTGCCCGTGCCCCTTTATCAGGACGCGGTGGCCACCGAGATGCAGTTCGCCCTGCTGGACGCGGGCGTGACCTTCGCCTTCGCCGAGAACCAGGAGCAGGTGGACAAGCTGCTGGAGATCCGCGACAGCCTGCCGGCCCTGGCCCACATCGTCTATGACGACCCCCGGGGCATGCGCCACTACGACCAGCCCTACCTGCACTTCGTCGAAGCGGCGATGGACCTGGGCCGCGAGTACAACGCCGCCCACGCCGGGGTGGTCGCCGCCGAGATCGACAAGGGGCGGAGCGACGACACGGCGGTGATGCTGTACACCTCGGGCACCACCGGCAAGCCCAAGGGCGTCTGCCAGACCCACCACGCCTTCATCAGCGCCGCCAAGGGCGCCTGCCAGTTCGACGCGCTGACCGCCGACGAGGAAGTGCTCTCCTACCTGCCCATGGCCTGGGTCGGCGACCACCTGTTCTCCTATGCCCAGGCGCTGGTGGCGGGCTTCACCATCAACTGTCCCGAATCGTCCGACACGGTCATGTCCGACCTGCGCGAGATCGGGCCCACCTACTACTTCGCCCCGCCGCGCATCTTCGAGAACCTGCTCACCCAGGTGATGATCCGCATGGAGGACGCCGGAGCGATCAAGCGCCGCATGTTCCATTTCTTCATGGACGTGGCCAAGCGCTGCGGCGCCGACATCCTGGACGGCAAGCCGGTGGGCGGCGGCGACCGCCTGCTCTACGCCTTGGGCAACGTGCTGGTCTACGGCCCGCTCAAGAACGTGCTCGGCCTGAGCCGCATCCGGGTCGGCTACACCGCCGGCGCGGCGATCGGCCCGGACCTGTTCCGCTTCTACCGCTCCATCGGCATCAACCTCAAGCAGTTCTACGGCCAGACCGAAACCTGCGCCTACGTCTGCCTCCAGCCCAGCGGCGAGATCAAGCTCGATTCCGTGGGCAAGCCCGGGCCCTTCGTCGAAGTGAAGATCTCCGACAAGGGCGAGATCCTGGTCAAGGGGCCGATGCTGCTCAAGGAGTACTACAAGCGGCCCGATTCCACCGCCGAGTCGATCGACGCCGACGGCTACTTCCTCACCGGCGACGCCGGCTTCTTCGACGAGGACGGCCACCTGAAGATCATCGACCGGGCCAAGGACGTGGGCAAGCTGGCCAACGGCGCGATGTTCGCCCCCAACTACATCGAGAACAAGCTCAAGTTCTTCCCCTACATCAAGGAAGCGGTGTGCTTCGGCCACAACCGGGGCCAGGTGTGCGCCTTCATCAACATCGACATGGAGGCGGTGGGCAACTGGGCCGAGAAGCGCGGCATTGCCTACGCCGGCTACACCGACCTGGCGGCCAAGCCCGAGGTGTACGCCCTGATCCAGGAGTGCATCGAGAAGGTGAACGCGGAGCTGATCCACGACCCGATGCTGGCCGATTCCCAGGTGGCCCGCTTCCTCGTGCTGCACAAGGAGCTGGACCCGGACGACGACGAGCTGACCCGCACCCGCAAGGTGCGCCGCGGCTTCATCGCCGAAAAGTACGGGGTGCTGGTGGAGGCCTTCTACGCCGGCCGCGCCAGCCAGTACATCGAAACCCAGGTCAAGTTCGAGGACGGGCGCACCGGCATGGTGGCCGCCGACCTGCGCATCGGCGACGCCAAGGTGTTCGCGGTGCCGCAGCGCCAGGCCGCCTGAGCGCCCCTTCCGATCCTTTCCCGATCCGCACATCCGAGTTCATCACGGCGGACCGGCCGGCCCAAAGGGGACGGCCGCTACCGCCGCCACGGAGGAGACACCACAGTGGCTCGACAAATCGGCGAGGTCATTGTTGACCTGCAGAACATCTCGCTACGCTTCGGCGGCGTGAAGGCGCTGACCGACATCAGCTTCAACATCCGCGAGCACGAAATCCGCTCGATCATCGGCCCCAACGGCGCGGGCAAGAGCTCCATGCTCAACGTCATCAACGGCGTGTACCACCCCCAGGAGGGCAAGATCATTTACCGGGGCGAGGAGCGTCGCAAGATGGAACCCTACGAGGCCGCCGGCCAGGGCTTCGCCCGCACCTTCCAGAACATCGCCCTGTTCAAGGGCATGAGCGTGCTCGACAACCTGATGACCGGGCGCAACCTGAAGATGAAGGCCACCCTGGTGGAGCAGGCCTTCTTCTGGGGCCGGGCGCGCAACGAGGAGCTGGAGCACCGCAAGAAGGTGGAAGAGGTGATCGACTTCCTCGAAATCCAGCACATCCGCAAGACCCCGGTGGGCCGCCTGCCCTACGGCCTGCAAAAGCGGGTCGAACTGGGCCGGGCCCTGGCCGCCGAGCCCAACCTGCTGCTCCTCGACGAGCCCATGGCCGGCATGAACGTGGAAGAGAAACAGGACATGTGCCGTTTCATCCTCGACGTGAACGACCAGTTCGGCACCACCATCGTCCTGATCGAGCACGACATGGGCGTGGTGATGGACATCTCCGACCGGGTGGTGGTCCTCGACTACGGCAAGAAGATCGGCGACGGCGTGCCCGACGAGGTGAAGAACAATCCCGAGGTGATCGCCGCCTACCTGGGCACCCAGCACTGAGACATAGGAAAGAGGACGGACACCATGCAGTTCTTTTTTGAAATCCTCATCGGCGGCCTGCTCTCCGGGGTGATGTACTCCCTGGTGGCCCTGGGCTTCGTGCTGATCTACAAGGCATCCGGCGTGTTCAACTTCGCCCAGGGGGCGATGGTGTACTTCGCCGCCCTGTCGGTGGTCGGCTGCATGGAGAAGGGCGCCCCCCTGTGGCTGGCCCTGATCCTGGCCTTCTTCATCATGCTGCTGTTCGGCATGGCCACCGAGAAGTTCGTGCTGCGCAAGATGGTCAACCAGACGCCCATCTCCCTGTTCATGGCCACCATCGGCCTGACCTTTTTCGTCGAGGGCTTCGCGCCCCTGGTGTGGGGGCACTCGGTGCGCGGCCTGGACATCGGCATCGTGGACGAGCCGATCGAGAGCGTGCTCGACAGCCTGGGCATCGTGGTCTCCCGCTTCGACCTGGTGGCGGCGCTGATCGCCGGCCTGCTGGTCACCGGCCTGGCCCTGTTCTTCCAATACACCCGGGTCGGCCGCGCCCTGCGCGCCGTGGCCGACGACCACCAGGCCGCCCTGTCCATCGGCATCCCGCTGGAACGCATCTGGGCCATCGTCTGGGGCGTGGCCGGTTTCGTCGCCCTGGTGGCGGGGATGCTCTGGGGTGCCCGCAACGGCGTCCAGTTCGCCCTCACCTTCACTGCCCTGAAGGCCCTGCCGGTGCTGATCCTGGGCGGCTTCACCTCGGTGCCCGGCGCCATCGTCGGCGGCCTGATCATCGGCGCCAGCGAGAAGCTCGCCGAGGTGTACATCCCTCCGGTGATGCAGGCCATGTTCGGCGGCAACTTCGGCGGCATCGAAGGCTGGTTCCCCTACGTGCTGGCCCTGCTCTTCCTGCTGGTGCGGCCCGAGGGCCTGTTCGGCGAGAAGCACATCGACCGCGTGTGATCGACCCCCAGAACAAGACGGAGACAACCCATGTTTTATCGTGAAGCCGGTCAGTTCAAGACGAGCTACGGGGCCGACCAGCAGATTCTGCCCATCCGCCAGGACCGCATCGGCATGGCCGTGCTGCTGGCCGTGGCCTTCCTCGGGGTGCCGATGTTCGCCAGCGAATACTGGTTCTCGGCCATCCTCATTCCCTTCCTGATCTTCGCCCTGGCGGCCCTGGGGCTGAACATCCTGACCGGCTACGCCGGCCAGCTGTCCCTGGGCTCCGCCGCCTTCATGGCGGTGGGCGCCTACGCCGCCTACAACTTCCAGCTGCGCATCGAGGGCATTCCGATCCTGGTGTCCTTCCTGCTCGGCGGCGTCGTCGCCGCCGGGGTGGGCATCCTGTTCGGCTTGCCGTCCCTGCGCATCAAGGGCTTCTACCTGGCGGTGGCGACCCTGGCGGCCCAGTTCTTCATCGTCTGGTGCCTGACCAAGTTCCCCTGGCTGTCCAACAACTCCTCCTCCGGTGTGATCTCGGCGCAGAAGATCATCATCTTCGGCCACGAATTCAACTCGCCCCAGGACAAGTACCTGCTGGTGCTGGGCATCGTCGTGGTGCTGGCCCTGGCCGCCAAGAACCTGGTGCGCGGCAACGTCGGCCGCTCCTGGATGGCGGTGCGCGACATGGACGTGGCCGCCGAGGTGATCGGCTTTCGCATCATGCGCACCAAGCTCACCGCCTTCGCCGTCAGTTCCTTCTACTGTGGCGTGGCCGGCGCCCTGTACGCCTTCTGCTACCTGGGCTCGGTGGAGCCGGACGGCTTCTCCCTGGAGCTGTCGTTCAAGATCCTGTTCATGATCATCATCGGCGGGGTGGGCAGCATCCTCGGTAGCTTCGTCGGCGCAGCCTTCATCCTGCTGCTGCCGGTGCTGCTCGACGTGCTGCTGCCGGCCCTGTCCGAAACCCTGAGCCTGCCGGTGGATGGGGCGTCCATCTCCCACATCCAGACGATGATCTTCGGCGCGCTCATCATGTTCTTCCTGATCGTCGAGCCGCACGGGCTGGCCCGTCTGTGGCAGATCGCCAAGGAGAAACTGCGGCTGTGGCCTTTCCCCCACTGATACGGCTTCGCTTCAACCGGCCGGCGTCGCACCGCCGCGTTGGCCGGCCGAAAGCGAATCCGTATCGAAGGGGCGGCCCCTCCGCCGTGTAGTTCCATACCAACGAAGAGGAGACACATCATGTTCAAGCAATTCAAATCCGTTGCCTGCGCCGCTGCCGTGGCCGCCGTGTTTGCTGCTCCCGGCGCTGCTATGGCCGACGACCAGTTCTTCCCCATCCCCTCCTACCGCGTCGGCCCCTACGGCGCCAACGGCGAGGCTTTCTACGGCGGGTTCATCGACTACCTGAACTACGTCAACATGAAGAACGGCGGGATCAACGGGGTGAAGATCACCTGGGAAGAGTGCGAAACCGAGTACAACAACGCCAAGGGCGTCGAGTGCTACGAGCGCCTCAAGTCCAAGGCCAAGGTTTCTGCCGGTCCGATCCACACCATGTCCACCGGCATCTCCTACGCCCTGGTGGACAAGTCCGCCCAGGACAAGCTGCCCCTGGCGATGATGGGTTACGGCCGTACCGATGCGGTGGACGGCTCGGTCTTTCCCTACGCCTTCCCCCTGATCACCACCTACCAGATGCAGGCTTCGGCCATCGTCAAGTTCCTCAAGGACAAGGAAAAGGGCAGCCTGGACGGCAAGAAGATCGTCTTCCTGTACCACGACTCCGCCTACGGCAAGGAGCCGATCGTCGCCCTGGAGGCCGAGAGCCGCCTGAACAAGTTCAACCTGGTGCAGATCCCCGTGGCCCACCCGGGCAACGAGCAGGGCGCCCAGTGGCTCAAGATCCGCCAGGAAAAGCCCGACTACGTGATCTTCTGGGGCTGGGGCGTGATGAACCAGACCGCCCTGAAGGCCGCCCAGAAGGTGGGCTACCCCCGCGACAAGATCGTCGGCTCCTGGTGGGCCGGCTCCGAGGAGGACACCGTGCCCGCCGGCGACGCCGCCAAGGGCTACATGTCCGCCACCTGGAACGTGGCCGGCAAGAGCGTGCCCCTCATCGCCGACATCGAGAAGGTGGTCTATGCCGGCGGCCACGGCAACCTGAAGGACAAGTCCAAGCTCGGCACCATCCTCTACAACCGCGGCGTATCCGCCGCCGTGGTGTCGGTGGAGGCCATCTACAAGGCCCAGGAAAAGTACGGCAAGGGCAAGTCCATGAGCGGCGAGCAGGTGCGCTGGGGTCTTGAGAACCTCAACGTCACCGACGCCCGCATCAAGACCCTGGGCGCCACCGGCCTGCTGCCCGAGGTGAAGACCTCCTGCAGCAACCACGAGGGTTCCGGCAAGGTGAAGATCCAGCAGTGGGACGGCGCCAAGTGGGTACCCGTGTCCGACTGGATCGAGGGCAACAAGTCCCTGATCCACCCGCTGTTCGAAGCCTCGGCCAAGCAGTACGCCAAGGAAAAGGGCATCACCCCGCGCGACTGCTCCAAGGAAAAGTAAGCCGCGAGGAAAGCGGCGCGGCGCCCCCGGGCGCCGCGCCCGCCCCGCCACCTGTGAAACGGGACGACACATGACCGCACACATTGCCGCAGTACCCGGTGCCGACTACCTGAGCATCAACAACATCGAGGTCATCTACGACCACGTGATCCTGGTGTTGAAGGGGGTTTCCCTGACCGTGCCCAAGGGCAAGATCGTCGCTCTGCTCGGCGCCAACGGCGCGGGCAAGACCACCACCCTGAAGGCCATCTCCAACCTGCTGCGCGCCGAACGGGGCGACGTCACCAAGGGCAGCGTCGAATTCAAGGGCTCCCGGGTGGACCAGCTGACGCCTTCCGACCTGGTGCGCCAGGGCGTCATCCAGGTGATGGAAGGGCGCCACTGCTTCGGCCACCTGACCATCGAGGAGAACCTCCTCACCGGGGCCTACACCCAGTCCATTTCCCGGGGCCAGCTCAACGAGAGCCTGGAGAAGGTCTACCACTACTTCCCGCGCCTCAAGACCCGGCGCAAGTCCCAGGCCGGCTACACCTCCGGCGGCGAGCAGCAGATGTGCGCTATCGGCCGGGCGCTGATGGCCAGCCCGGAAATGATCCTGCTCGATGAGCCCTCCATGGGCCTGGCGCCCCAGATCGTCGAGGAGATCTTCGAGATCGTGAAGGACCTCAACGCCCGGGAAAACGTCAGCTTCCTGCTCGCCGAGCAGAACACCATGGTGGCCCTGCGCTACGCCGACTTCGGCTACATCCTCGAATCGGGGCGCATCGTCATGGAAGGCGCCGCCGAAGAGCTGCGCAGCAACGAGGACGTCAAGGAGTTCTATCTGGGCCTGTCCTCCGCCGGGCGCAAGAGCTTCCGCGACGTCAAGCACTACCGCCGGCGCAAGCGCTGGCTTTCCTGATCCCCTCCCGCGGCACGGCGCAGCGCCCCGGGTCCGGCAGCGGCCGGCCCGTGGCTCCCCTGTTGCCGCCGGAGCGGACCCGGTTCGCCGCGAAAGCCGTCGCCAGACCCCGCATCCCCCAACCAGCACCGGCCCAACCCTTTCGTTTCGCGAGGCTGCCATGCCCCACTACGACTCTCTCGAAACCCGCGACCTCGCCGAGCGGGAGCGTTCCCTGTTCGACCGCCTGCCACGCCAGGTGGCCCATGCCAAGGCCCACGCCCCCTATTTCGCCGAGATCCTGGCCGACATCGACCCGGCCGATATCCACAACCGGGCGGCCCTGGCCGCCCTGCCGGTGATCCACAAGTCCGACCTGATCGAGCGGCAGAAGGCGGCCCCGCCCTTTGGCGGCCTGGCCGCCACGCCGCTTGGCAACCTGCGCCACGTCTATTGCTCCCCCGGGCCGATCCTGGAGCCGGAAGGCAAGGGCCAGGACCCCTGGCGCATGGCCCGGGCCCTCTACGCCGCCGGCTTTCGCCCCGGCGACCTGGTGCACAACTGCTTTTCCTTTCACTTCACCCCGGGGGCCTTCATCTTCGCCGGCGGCATCGCCCGCCTGGGCTGTCCGATGTTCCCCGCCGGGGTGGGGCAGACCGACCAGCAGGTCGAGGCCATCACCCTGATGCGCCCGGCCGGCTACGTCGGCACCCCGTCCTTCCTCAAGATCATTGCCGACAAGGCCGACGAGCAGGGCGCCGACATCTCCAGCCTGAAGACGGCCCTGGTGTCCGGCGAGGCCCTGCTGCCGGCGGTGCGCAAGAGCTTCCAGGAGCGGGGATTGCAGGTGTTGCAGTGCTACGCCACCGCCGACCTGGGGCTGATCGCCTACGAGACCCCGGCCATGGAAGGCATGGTCATCGACGAAGACATCATCGTCGAGATCGTCCGCCCCGGCACCGGCGACCCGGTGGCCGAAGGGGAGGTGGGCGAGGTGGTGGTGACCACCTTCAACCCGGACTACCCGCTGATCCGCTTCGCCACCGGCGACCTGTCGGCGGTGCTGCCCGGCGTCTCTCCCTGCGGCCGCACCAACACCCGCATCAAGGGCTGGATGGGCCGCGCCGATCAGACCACCAAGATCAAGGGCATGTTCGTCCATCCCTCCCAGGTGGCGGCCCTGGTCAAGCGCCACCCCGAGGTGCGCCGCGCCCGCATCGTGGTGGACAACGCCACGGGGCAGGACAACATGGTGGTGCATTGCGAGGTCGACAGCCGGCCCGACGGCCTGGCCGAAGCCCTGGTGGGCAGCGTGCGCGACATCACCAAGCTGCGCGGCGAGGTCGTCCTGGCCGCCCCCGGCGCCTTGCCCAACGACGGCAAGGTGATCGAGGACGCCCGCAAGTACGACTGATCCCGCTCCGCCCTTCCATGCCTTTCCGCAACCCCGGGCCCGTCATCGCTGCGGTCCCGGGGTTTTTCATCCGGCCCTGCCTGGAGTCGCTGCCGTGACCCGCCCTTCCTCCCCCACATCATCCGCCGCCGCCCCGCTGCACGGTGTGCGCGTCCTCGACCTGACCCGGCTGCTGCCCGGCCCCCTGGCCACCCGCCACCTGGCCGACCTGGGGGCCGAGATCGTCAAGATCGAGGACACTGGCGCCGGCGACTACGCCCGGGAAATGGGCCCGCCGCCTCCTGGCTTGCGCGATGCCGACAGCCGCTTCTTCCGCGCCCTCAACCGGGGCAAGCGCGCCCTGCGCCTGGACCTCAAGCATCCCCTGGGCAAGGCCGTGCTGCGCCGCCTGGCCGAATCCGCCGACGTGCTGGTGGAAAGCTTCCGCCCCGGAGTGATGGACCGCCTCGGCCTGGGCTACGAGGCGCTCAAGGCTGTCAATCCGCGCCTGGTCTATTGCGCCATCACCGGCTACGGCCAGGACGGCCCCTGGCGCGACCTGGCCGGCCACGACCTCAACTACCTGGCGGTGAGCGGCGTGTTGGAGCGCACCGCCAGCACCGGCGCCGTCCAGCCCGCCATTCCCAGCCTGCAAATCGGCGACCTGCTCGGCGGCGCCCTGCCGGCCGCCCTGTCCATCGTCGCCGCCCTCTACGGCGCCCGGCAGAGCGGCCAGGGGCGGATGCTCGACGTGGCCATGGCCGAGGTGGTGCTCACCCACCACATGACCCCCCTGCTCGCCGAGGCCGGCGCCGCCGCGCCCCGGGGCGAGGAAATGCTCACCGGCGGGCTGCCCTGGTACGGCGTCTACGCCACCCAGGACGGCCGCCACCTGGCGGTGGGCGCCCTGGAAGCCAAGTTCTGGGCGGCCTTCTGCGCCACCGTGGAGCGGCCCGAGTGGGCCGGCCAGCAGCATCTGGACGGGACCGAGCGCGACGCCCTGCGCGCCGCGGTGGCCGACCTGATCGCCAGCCGCCCCTTGGCCCACTGGGCCGAACGCTTTGCCACGGTGGACGCCTGCGTCACCCCGGTGCTGACCCCGGAGGAAGCCCTGCACCTGCCCCAGTTCCAGGCCCGGGGGCTGGCCGGGGACGAGCTGCGCAGCGGCGCCGCCGCCTCCCCCTTCGTCATGGACGGGATGCGCCTGACCGCCGGAGGGGAACCGCCGGCCCCGGGCCAGGACAGCCGGGCCATCCTGCTCGACGCCGGCTTCGCCATGGACGAGGTGGACGGCCTGCTGGCCCAGGGCATCCTTTAGGACGCCGGTCGGCGGTAGGACGCCAGAGGTTGGCGGTCGCTCAGTGCCGGATTACCCGCCCGGCCGGGCGATATATTAAAAATATTCAAGTATCCGGTCGGGAGGAAATCAAAGGTCCGCGCCAGTCGCTGAGTTCGGCGGCTGGCGCTTCACGACACTTGAAGAAAATTAATGGATCGGTGCGGCGCCACGCCTGCATGGCGCCGCCGGTCCGGCAGCACAGGCCCGGGCCGCCGGACCGGCTGCCACCGCTTGTCACCGCTTGTCACCGCCACCACAGGCCCGCACCGTCAGCCGGGCGGATGCCCCCCGTGGTGCGCCGACCTGGCCGAACGCCGCGCCCATGGCCGATCTCCGTCCATCGGCCGGTGTGTCCCCGGGACGCGCATTGCGTAGAATCGCCCCATGTCCGCCGCTCTCCTGCTCCTTCCCGATTTCGCCCTGATCCTGCTCGGCTACGGCCTGCGCCGCCACTTGCACCTGGGCGACCACTTCTGGACCGGCCTGGAAAAGGTCGTCTACTACGTCCTCTTCCCCGCCCTGCTGGTCAACGCGGTGATGAAGACCCCCCTGGACCTGGGGGCCGCCGCGCCCCTGGTGCTCACCGCCTACCTGGCGATGGGGGTGGGGATGGTGCTGGGCGCCCTGGTGCGGCCGGTGTTCCGCCCGACGCCGATGGTGTTCGCCTCGGTCTTCCAGTGCAGCTTCCGCTTCAACACCTACGTGGCCCTGGCCAGCGCCGGGCTGCTGTTCGGCGCCCCGGGCATCGCCACCATGGCCTTGGTCACCGGCTGCGCCGTGCCCCTGGCCAACACCGTGGCGGTGTGGATGCTGGCCCGCCACGCCGAGGCCAACGTGTGGCGCGAGATCGCCCGCAACCCCCTGATCTGGGCCACCCTGGCCGGCCTGGCCCTCAACTTGCTGGGTTTCGTCCCGCCCAAGCCCTTGCAGGTCTTCCTCGGCCGCCTGGGGGACGCCTCAGTGGCCCTGGGCCTGATGGCGGTGGGGGCGGCGCTGCGCTTTCGCGGCGGCACGCCCCTGCGCGGCGCCGGCGTCTACCTGGTGGCGGTCAAACTGTTCGCCCTGCCTGTGGCCGCCCTGCTGCTCGGCCGGGCCCTGGGCCTGGACGGCCTCAACCTGCAAGTGGCGGTGCTGTTCGCCGCCCTGCCCACCGCCTCGTCGGCCTACATCTTGGCCATGCGCATGGGCGGTGACGGCCAGAGCGTGGCCTGGCTGATTTCCGCCACCACCGTGGCCTCCATGTTCACCATGCCCCTGTGGGCCGGCTGGCTGGCGGGGAGCTGAGGGGAGTACGGCGGACGCCGTCGTCCGCCGTCCGCCGTCGTTGTCGACCTCCGCCGTGTCATGTGCCATGCCCGGCAGCGGCCTGAGGCGTTGGCCTGGGCGCCGGCGGGTATCGGTTCCGCCAAAGCAAAAGCCCGGGCACGCCCGGGCTTTCGTCATTGCGCAGGTGCCGCCGTGGCGGCGGATTCAGCCGGCCTTGCCGCCTCCGGACTTGCTGCCCGCCTTGGCGGCAGGCTTGCGCGGCGCCGCCTTCTTGGCGCTGGCGGCCTGGGCCGGTTTGGCGGCGGCGGGCTCGGCCGGGGCCGGCTCGTTGGCGAAGTGCTGTTCCAGGTGGTCCTGGACCTGGGCCTGCATCTGGCTCATCAGGTTGAGGGGCCACAGGGCGGCCTGGGTCGCGGCGGCGGTGAAGGCCTGGGCGGCCTCGCCGCCGGCGCCGTTCTCGCCGGTGGACTGGGGTGTGTTGGCCTTGGCCATGGTGCCCATGGCGCGCACTGCGCCCAGGGTGGAGTGCTGCATTTCCAGGCCCTGGATGGTCAGTTGCAGCATCGACAGGTTCATGCGCAGCCAGCCTTCGACCGCCTTGAGGTCCTTGATGCGTTTTTCCAGTTCGTCCACATCCAGGGTCGGTGCGACCATGCCGGGCAGGGAGAAGCCGAGCTGCCCCCACATGTTGCGCATGAACTCCATGGGATCCGAAGCGGAGATGGGGTCTGACATGATGACGGGCCTCCTCTGTGATGGGAATTGTCATATTAACCCAACCATTACGGGGCCGAGCATGGGGTGTGCGAGGTGATACAATCGCGGCCAGCCGAACGTCATGAATAGGCCGTCCCGGGGGAACCATGCTCAAGTTGCTCGTCATCGAAGACCACGCTCTCGTCCGTGAAGGACTGGCCAATGTGGTGCGCCAGCTCGACGACGAAGTGAAGGTTTTGGAGGCCGGCGAATGCGTGCTCGGCATGTCCCTGGTCGAGTCCAACCCTGACCTGGACTTGGTGCTGCTCGACCTGGCCCTGCCCGGGGTCGAGGGCCTGAGCTGCCTGACCATGTTCCGCGATCGCTTCCCGGCCCTGCCGGTGGTGATCGTCTCGGCCTACGACGACACCCACACCGTCACCCGGGCGCTCAAGGTCGGCGCTTCCGGCTTCGTGCCCAAGTCCTATTCTTCCGAGGCCCTGCTGGCCGCCCTGCGCCTGGTGCTCGAAGGCCAGATCTTCACCCCCAGCCGCCCGCCGGTGCAGCGCGGCCAGGTGGACGTGCCCCCCGGCCAGGTGGGCAAGGATGCCTCGCCGGCCGACTACGGCCTCACCGAACGCCAGGCCGAGGTCCTCGGCCTGATGGCCCGGGGCAAGTCGAACCGGGACATCGCCCAGATCCTCGGCCTCTCCGAGGGCACGGTGAAGATTCACATCACCGCCATCTTCAAGGCCCTGGGCGTCTCCAGCCGCACCCAGGCCCTGGTTACCGCCAGCCGCTACGGCATCCGCCTGTAGGCCAGACCGTCGCTGCACAATGAAAAAGGGGGCCGAGGCCCCCTTTTCTTATTGCATGCCGCCGGCCCGCTCAGGCGGGGGCCACCCGGTACACGAACAGCTGCCGGCTGCCGTCGGCCACCACGATCTCTTCGTCCGGGGCCACGTCCGGCACGGCAAAACTGTTCGATACCAGGAGCCCGCCCGGGGGCAGCTCCGCCCGCGCCTTGTCCCACAGGGCCGGCATGGGGGCGGGGGAGAGAAAGGCGTACACCGCGTCGTAGTCGCCTAGGGCGGCATCCCACAGGCTGCCATAGCGCCAGTCCACCCGGGTGCGGGGCGACAGGGTGCGGCGCAGGCGGCCGGCGAACCAGGTCAGGGGCGCGTTCTCGATGCCGGTCAGGCGCAGGTCCGGGCGTAGCCGGGCCAGGGGAAAGACCACGCTGCCGATGCCGGCTCCCAGGTCCACCACCCGGGCGCCTTGCGGCAGACGCTCGGCCAGGGCGTGCACCGTCGCCCGGTTGGACAGGAACAGGGGCACTTGGCCGGTGAGGGCGCCGCGATAGACGAGCAGCAGCAGGATGGCGGCGAGCAGGAACCAGCCCGGGTCGATGCCCAGGTGGGCCACGCTCCAGGCCAGGGGAAAGAACACGGCGTGGATGGCTTTCCACCACCAGGGCTGGCGGGTCAGTACCGCCAGGACGAAGGCGGTGGCGCCAATGGCCAGGGCGATGCCGCCCCAGGGCCAGGGCGTGCTCCCCAGGCCGAAGGCGGGCACGGCGATGCACAGCACGAGGAAGATGGCGCCGCCCTGGAGCGCCAGCTGGCGGCGCGGCGTCGGGTAGGGGGCGGCCTCGGCGGAGGCGCCGTCGGCGATTTCGGCAGTTTCGACAGCGTCGGGGGCGTCAGGCGACGCAGAGGCGTCGGACGTAGCGGGCGCGTCGGCGGGGGGCAGGGGAGGGGCGGACATGGGGGGCGATTGTACCCGGGCCGCTTGGCGGACCGTGCGTGCCCCGTCGGCGGAGAAGGCGGAAGCCGGGCGGCGCTACCCGGTGTGCTCTGCCGATGGGCGATCCCACATCCGCAGGGCCGGTCACGACACCGCCCGACGCTTTCGCCCGACAATCCGGCGGACGATGCGGGCCCGGGCTCCCCGGCGCCGGCCGGGGAGCCCGTTGCGGCGGGGTCAGGCCGCCACCACCCGCACCGGCACCGGCCGGCCGGTCCGGGATTGGGGCTGGGCCGGCGCCGTCAGGGCGGCCCGCAGCCGGACCCGCTCCTCGGCCACCGGCCTGGCGCTGGCGGCGCGCACCGCGCCGTAGCCGCGGATTTTTTCCGGCAGGCGCGCCAGGGCCAGAGCCGCGGCCTGGGCGCTTTCTCGGGTGCTTTCCCAGGACGATTCCCGCGCCTCCGCCGCGCCGTCGCCCCGTGCACCGGCCAGCCGCTCCAGGATCAGTTCCACGTCGGCCTCGTAGTCGGCCAGCTGCTGCCGTTCCTGGCGCCGGTCCTCGCTGCGGGCGAAGACGTCGAAGGCGGTGCCGCGCAGAAAGCGCAGCCGGGCCAGGACGTGCAGCGCCGGCCAGATCCACGGGCCGTAGCGGTGCTTGCGGGTCTTGCCGGTGATCGGGTCGGGCTTGGCCCACAGGGGCGGAGCCAGGTAGGCATGCACCTGGTAGTCCTTGCCCGGTACCCCCTCGAACACTTCCTGGAGGCGCTCGGTGAAGGTGCCGTCGGTGTACAGCCGGGCCACTTCGTACTCGTCCTTGATCGCCAGCACCTTGAAGTAGTAGCGGGCCACCGCCTCGCTCAGGGCGCTGCCGCCCAGGGGCCCTTCGAGGGCGCGCACCCGTTCCACCAGGCGACGGTAGCGCTCGGCGTAGGCGGCGTTCTGGTAGGCGGTGAGGAAGGCGGCGCGGCTTTGCACCAAGTCGTCCAGAGACTGGGACGGATGCAGGTGCACCACCTCCGGCGGCTCGGCGATGCGCTGCACCGCCGCCAGGTCGGTGGCGGCGCGGCGGCCCCACAGGAAGGCGGACAGGTTCTTGTCCACCGTAGTGGCGTTCAACTCGATGGCCCGGCGCAGGGACGGCAGCGTCAGGGGGATCAGGCCCTTCTGCCAGGCGTAGCCGAGCAGGAACATGTTGGTGTATAGGGCGTCCCCCATCAGGGCCGTGGCCAGCTTCTGGGCGTCGAGGAACCAGACGTTGTCCTCGCCCACCGTGTCTTCCAGGCGCCGGTCGAGCTTTTCCGTGGGGGGCTGCCAGTCCGGGTCGAGCAGGAAGTCGGACGTGGGCGTCTCGGCCACGTTGGCCACCACCCGGGTGGTGCCCTTGAGCATCTTGGCCAGGGCCTCGCTGCCGGCGGTGACGATCAGGTCGCCGCCCAGCACCGCATCCGCCTCGCCGGTGGCGATGCGGGTGGCGTGGATGTCCTCGGGCCGGTCGGCGATGCGGATGTGGGAGAAGACGGCGCCGAACTTTTGCGCCAGCCCGGTCATGTCGAGCACCGAGATGCCCTTGCCGTCCAGGTGGGCGGCGATGCCGATCAGGGCGCCCAGGGTCACCACCCCGGTGCCGCCGACGCCGGTCACCAGCAGGTTGAAGGGCCGGGTGGTGTCCGGCAGCGTCGGCTGGGGCGGCTCGGGGAAAGGGGCTTCGGTGCCGGCCACGGCGCGGCCCTTCTTCAAGGTGCCGCCTTCCACGGTGACGAACGAGGGGCAGAAGCCGCGCAGGCAGGAAAAGTCCTTGTTGCAGGCGGACTGGTCGATGGCCCGCTTGCGGCCGAAGTCGGTGTCCACCGGCACCACCGCCATGCAGTTCGATTCCCGGGAGCAGTCGCCGCAACCTTCGCACACCAGCTCGTTGATGAAGGCGCGCTTGGGCGGGTCGATCATCTTGCCCCGCTTGCGCCGGCGGCGCTTCTCGGTGGCGCAGGTCTGGTCGTAGATGAGAATCGAGGGGGCCGGATACTCGCGCAGTTCGCGCTGGATCGCATCCAGCTCGTCCCGGTGGCGCACCGGGATCGGTTGCCCGCCCGGGGTGGCCAGGTCGGTGACACCGTCGTACTTCTCCGGCTCGTCGGTGACGATGACCATCTTGGCGATGCCCTCGGCCTCCAGCTGGCGGGTCAGCTGGGGCACGGTCAGGGTGCCGTCGAGGGGCTGGCCGCCGGTCATGGCCACCGCGTCGTTGTAGAGGATCTTGTAGGTGATCGGCACCTTGGCTGCCACCGCCTGGCGGATCGCCAGAATCCCGGAGTGGAAGTAGGTGCCGTCGCCCAGGTTGGCGAAGATGTGCTTCTCGTTGGTGAAGGGCGCCTGGCCGACCCAGGGCACGCCCTCGCCGCCCATGTGGGTGAAGGTGGTGGTGGGCCGGTCGGTCATCCAGGTGGCCATGTAGTGGCAGCCGATGCCGGCCACGGCGCGGGAGCCCTCGGGCACCTTGGTCGAGGTGTTGTGCGGGCAGCCGGAGCAGAAGGTGGGCTTGCGCTCGGCCAGCACCAGGGGAGTTTCCAGGGATTTCTGCTTGGCCTCGATCAGCTTCAGCCGCGCCTCGATCACCGGTGAGGTGAAGAAGCGCTCGATGCGCTGGGCGATCACCTGGGCGATGCGCGCCACCGACAGCTCGCCGGCCGCCGGCAGCAGCCATTCGCCGTGGTCCACGATGCCGTTGGCCTTGGGAATCTGGGCCCATTCGCCCTTTTCGTCGAACTTGCCGACGATGCGCGGGCGCACGTCTTCGCGCCAGTTGTACAGCTCCTCCTTGAGCTGGTATTCGAGCATCTGGCGCTTTTCTTCCACCACCAGAATCTCTTCCAGCCCTTCGGCGAAGCGCCGCACCCCGTCGGACTCCAGGGGCCAGACCATGGCCACCTTGAACACGCGCAGGCCGATCTGGGCCGCCAGTTCGGCGTCGATGCCCAGTTCGTCGAGAGCTTGCATCACGTCCAGGTAGGACTTGCCGGCCGTGAGGATGCCCAGGCGCGGCGCCGGGGAGTCGAGCACCACCCGGTTGAGCTTGTTGGCGCGCACGTAGGCCAGGGCGGCGTAGAGCTTCTGCTGGGTGAGGCGGGCTTCCTGGAGCAGGGGCGGGTCGGGCCAGCGGATGTTGAGGCCGCCCTCGGGCAGGGCGAAGTCGGTGGGCAGGCGGATGTCCACGCCGAGCGGGTCCACGTTCACCGAGGCCGAGGTCTCCACCGTGTCGGCCAGGGCCTTGAAGGCCACCCAGCAGCCCGAGTAGCGGCTCATGGCCCAGCCGTGCAGGCCCAGCTCCAGGTACTCCTGGACGTTGGCCGGGTAGAGCACCGGCATCATCACCGCCTTGAACAGGTGTTCGGTCTGGTGCGGCAGGGTCGATGACTTGGCGGCGTGGTCGTCGCCGGCCACCACCAGCACCCCGCCGTAGCGGGAGCTGCCGGCGGCGTTGGCGTGGCGGAACACGTCGCCGCAGCGGTCCACCCCGGGCCCCTTGCCGTACCACATGCCGAACACCCCGTCGTAGCGGGCCCCCGGGCTCAGGCCGACCTGCTGGCTGCCCCACACCGCGGTGGCGGCCAGGTCCTCGTTGATGCCGGGCTGAAAGACGACGTGGTGCCGTTCCAGGTGGGGGCGGGCCTTCCACAGGGTCAGGTCGAGGGCGCCCAGGGGGCTGCCCCGGTAGCCGGAGATGAAACCGGCGGTGTTGAGCCCGGCGGCCTCGTCGCGCAGCCGCTGCAACATGGGCAGGCGGACCAGGGCCTGGATGCCGGTCAAGTAGATCCGGCCGGACGTGGCGGTGTATTTGTCCTCGAGGGTGAAGGACGAGAGATCGCTCATGGGTGTCTCCTCCGGTGATCCGTCCCGTGAGCGACGGGCGGCGGGGGTTAGCGATTCGGTCGGGGCCTTGTGGGCCCCGCCGGCCATTGTGTGGATGCCGCGGGTGTGCGGCGGGGATCACTTTATTGGACTTCGCCGGCGCCGTAACGTTGCGTCGCAGCAGGGGGAGACGGGGAGGGGACTTATGGGTAGAACTTCGCGCCGGTCGCGGCCCGGGATGGGGGGGCGGCAGGAGCCGCTGGAAACGCCCCGGCGGGGTCAGGGCGCGGTGGTGCGGGCGGCCGGTCGGCGGGCGGCGAGCAGGGTGGCGAAGTCGGCCGACGGCATGGGGCGCCCGTACAGGTAGCCCTGCACCTCGTCGCAGCCGTGCAGGCGCAGGAAATCGCCCTGGGCGGGGGTCTCCACCCCCTCGGCGATCACCGCCAGGCCCAGAGCCTTGGCCAGCTGGATGATGGCGATGACGATCACGTCGCTGCCGCCGGGATTGGCCAGGTCGCGGACGAAGGACTGGTCGATCTTCAGCTTGTCGAGGGGGAAGCGGCGCAGGTAGGCCAGGCTCGAATAGCCGGTGCCGAAATCGTCGATGGAGAGGCGGATGCCCTGGGCGGCGAGGCGACGCATGGTGGCCTCGGCCCGGGCCGCGTCCTCGGCGACGATGCTCTCGGTCAGTTCCAGTTCCAGGTTGGCGGCGGCCATGCCGGCGTCGGCCAGGATGCCGCCCACTTCCTCGGGCAGTCCCTGGGACTGGAACTGGGCGGCGGAGAGGTTCACCGCCAGGGGCGGCGGCATCAGGTCGGCGTCGCTCCAGGTGCGCCATTGGCGGCAGGCCTGGCGCAGCACCCAGTTGCCCAGGGGCAGGATCAGGCCGGTTTCCTCGGCCAGGGGAATGAAGCGGGCCGGCGAGATCGGGCCGTGGTCCGGGTGGGTCCAGCGCGCCAGCACCTCGGCCCCCACCAGGCGGCCGTCGTCCAGGTCGAACTGGGGCTGGAAGTGCAGGTGCAGGGCGTCGTGCTCCAGGGCGTCGCGCAGGTCCATCTCCAGGGCCAGCTGCTCGGCGATGCGGGCGTTCATGGCCGCCTCGTAAAAGCGGTAGCCGTTGCGGCCGGCGTTCTTGGCGGCGAGCAGGGCGGCGTCGGCGTTGCGCACCAGGTCGCTGTAGGCGTCGGCGTCCAGGGGGTAGAGGCTGATGCCCTGGCTGATCGACACCCGCAGGGTGTGGCCGTCCAGGGCGATGGGGGTGCGCAGAGCCTGTTGCAGCTTGCCGGCGATGTGAGCGGCGTCGTCGGCGTCGGTGTCGGGCAGGAGCAGGGCGAACTCGTCGCCTCCCAGGCGGGCCAGGGTGTCCGCCGAGCGGATCTGGGCTTCCAGGCGCTGGGCCACTTCCTGGAGCAGCCGGTCGCCCAGGTTGTGGCCCAGGGTGTCGTTGATTGCCTGGAAACGGTCCAGGTCCAGGTAGACGAGGGCCACCTGGCTGCCGGAACGGTGGGCCAGGTCCAGCACCAGGCTGGCCCGGTCCGCCAGCAGGCTGCGGTTGGGCAGGCCGGTGAGGGGGTCGTGGCCCGCCAGGTAGTCGATGCGCGCCTCGGCCGCCTTGCGCTCGCTGATGTCGCGCACTACGGCGTGGAGGAAGGTCTCGCCCTCGATGGCCAGGGCCCGGGCGCTGACTTCCACCGGGAAGGGCGTGCCGTCACGGCGCTGGTGCACCGTTTCGTAGAGCAGGTGGTGCTCGCGCCACAGCCGGTCGAGCACCCCGGTCAGTTCCGGGCGGGTCTGCTCGGTGCGCAGGTCGCTCAGGTTGAGGGTGAGGAACTCTTCGCGGCTGCGGCCGTAGGCGGCCAGGGCCCGGTCGTTGCATTCCACCAGGCGGCCCTGGCTGTCGGCCAGGTAAATGATGTCGTTGGCGTGTTTGGAGAGCAGGTCGTAGTGCTTGCGCAGGGCTTCCTGTTGCAGGCGCTGGCGCTCCTGCGCGGTATGGTGGCGGGCCAGCAGGCTGCGCCAGGAGGCGATGCCGACCAGGGCGGCGGCGAGCAGCAGGGAGGCCAGTACCAGCCCGGTGATGCGCCCGACCAGGGTGAGGTGGGCGAACGCCTCGCCGATGTCGATCTTGGTGATGAGCAGCCAGGGGGTGTCGGGGATCAGGCTGCCGACGCCGATCACCGGCACGCGGCGGTAGTCGAGGGCCCGCTGGGGGCCGGTGGCGCCCAGGAGCAGCCGGACGGCGAGCAGCCAGTCGTCCTTGAGCGAGTGGCGCAAGCGCAGGGCGGTGTCGTGGCTGAGGCGGGTGTCGCCCAGATAGACCATGTCGTCGCCGTCGTCGCGCCGCACCAGCAAGGTCTCCGCCGAGCGGCTGGGGGTGGGCCATTGGCGCAGCACCGGGTACAGATCCCGTTCGGGATTGATTTCCAGCTGGAGAATGGCCAGGGGCCGGCCGTCGGTGGCGGCGATGGGCAGCGACAGGTCCAGGGCGATGCGCCGGGTCGTGCCACTGCCGCGGTAGTGGAAGTCGGTCAGCGCCGCACGGTGCCGGTTCAGGCCGGGAAGGCCGGCCGGCAGATCGTCGGGGCCTGGGGGTTCGCTGCCGGTGCTGGCCAGCAGGGTTCGGCCGTCTGGAGCGAACAGGTGGATTTCCTGGTAGCCCAGGGTGTCGCGCAGCATTCGCAGGGTGTCGTCCACCGCCTGGCGGGGGCCGCCAGGGGTGTGGCGCCAGCGCTCCAGGGCGGCGACGAACAAAGGGTTGAGGGCGATGCTCTGGGCGTCGCGCTGCCGCTCGTCGAGCCAGCGGACGAGCTGGCTGGTCTTGAGCTGGGCCACCGCCTCCAGGTCCCGGGCCACGGTATCGTCGATGGCCTGCTCGGCGGTGCGGTAGACGCTGAAGGCCAGCCCGCCCAGGGCGGCGGCGAACACCAGGTAGTAGAGCACCGGGCGCCACAGTTGCTGGGGCGGCAGGGGCGCCCCCTCGTCGCGCCGGACCAACTGATGGCGGACCAGCCGGTAGAGGAGCAGGGAGGTGAGCAGGACGAAGGCGCCGCCCTTGAGGCTTTGCCAGCCGCCGCTGGCGGTCGGGGGGGCGAAGAGGTCCACCACATAGTCCGACAATGCGATCCAGGCCAGGGCCGCCAACGCATAACCCACCGCGACCTGGAGGGCGGCCGGGTGGAGGATCGGCTGGAGGCGGGTGGGCTTCACGGCGGTGGTGGCGTGTCGGCGCGTTGGAGTGTCGAAGTATGGAGCTGACGGCAGCCGTTCAGGCGGCGGGCAGGATTTTGCCCGGGTTCATCAGGTCGGCCGGGTCGATGGCGCGCTTGAGTACGCGCATCAGGTCCACGGCGCCCTGGCCGTGCTCCCGCACCATGAACTGCTGCTTGCCCAGGCCGATGCCATGCTCGCCGGTGCAGGTGCCTTCCATGTCGATGGCGCGGCCGACCACCCGCTCGTTGAGCCATTCGGCGGCGGCCATGTCCTTTTCGCTGTCCGGATCGACCAGTACCACTAGATGGAAGTTGCCGTCGCCGACGTGGCCGAACAGGGCGACCTTGAGGCCGACCTGGGCGATATCCTCGTTGGTGGCGTGGATGCACTCGGCCAGGCGCGAGATCGGCACGCACACATCGGTGGGGAAGGCGCGGCAGCCCGGCTGCATCTGCAGGCAGGCGAAGTAGGCGTCGTGGCGGGCCTGCCACAGGCGGGTGCGGTCCTCGGGGCGAGCCGCCCACTGGAAGTTCTGCCCGCCGTGCTCGGCGGCCAGGGCCTGCACCGTCTCGGCCTGTTCGGCCACCCCGGCCTCGGAACCGTGGAACTCGAAGAACAGGGTGGGGGATTCCGGGTAGTCGGTCTTGGAGAAGCGGTTGATGGCACCCATGGTCACCGCGTCGAGCAGTTCGACCCGGGCCACCGGAACCCCAAGCTGGATGGTCTCGATCACCGTGTTGACCGCCTCATCCACGCTGGGGAAGGCGCACACCGCGGCGGAAATGGCTTCGGGCACCGGGTACAGGCGCACCGTCAGTTCGGTGACGATGCCCAGGGTGCCTTCGGCGCCGACGAACAGGCGGGTCAGGTCGTAGCCCGCCGACGACTTGCGCGCCCGGCTGCCGGTCTTGATGACCTGGCCGTCGGGCAGCACCACGGTGAGTTGCAGCACGTTTTCCTTCATGGTCCCGTAGCGCACGGCGTTGGTGCCGGAGGCTCGGGTGGAGGCCATGCCGCCCAGGGAGGCGTCGGCCCCCGGGTCGATGGGAAAGAACAGGCCGGTGCCCTTGAGGGCAGCGTTCAACTGGGTGCGGGTGGCCCCGGCTTCCACCGTGGCGGTCAGGTCTTCGGCGTGGATGTGCTTGACCTGGCTCAGGCCGGCCAGGTCGATGGTGATACCGCCGCGGGGGGCGAGGACGTGGCCTTCCACCGAACTGCCGGTGCCGTAGGGGATCACCGGCACGCCATGGGCGTGGCACAGGGCCACGGCGTCGGCCACCTCGGAGGTGCTTTGGGCGAAGACGACGCCGTCGGGCAGCATCGGCGTGTGCACCGACTCGTCGCGGCCGTGCTGGAGGCGGACCGATTCGCCCTGGGAAAAGCGTTCGCCGAAACGGGCGCGCAGGGCGGCGATGAGGGCTTCCGGGGGCGGAGAAGCGGGATTCTGCTGGTGCGAGGTCATAATCGAAGCGTTTCAACTTGTTGGGGGAGCTGCGGCGTCGCCGGGAAGGTGTACTTTCGGCCACCCGTCCGCGCCGCGTTGGCTATGGGCGCCATTCTACGAGGATTGAAAAGGACGTGTCCGAAAGGTGGTTGCAACGGGTGTCCGACGTCTTCCGCATGGGGAAAAGCGACAAAAAGGGGAGCGCTGCCCCGGGAAGGGAAGGAAAGCCAAAAAAGAGTAGACGTCGGAGGAATTGTTGCTATAATTCTGCCTCTCGGCTCGAACGACTACTTGGCTGCAAAGCCAGGTAGATGCAATTAGCCGTTTCGATCCGGAGGAGTTCCCGAGCGGTCAAAGGGATCAGACTGTAAATCTGACGGCACTGCCTTCGAAGGTTCGAATCCTTCCTCCTCCACCAAACCGCTTGCGGCGCGATCGGTGTCGATCGTGTTGCAGGGTGAAGACCGAAAAGCCCGTTGTCAGGCTCTCTCGGAACCAAGCTGGAAATTGGGCGGGTGTAGCTCAATGGTAGAGCAGAAGCCTTCCAAGCTTATGACGAGGGTTCGATTCCCTTCACCCGCTCCAGCGCGCGGTAACAAGGTTTTGTTGGATCGCCCATGTAGCTCAGTGGCAGAGCACTCCCTTGGTAAGGGAGAGGTCGGCAGTTCAATCCTGCCCATGGGCACCACGGTTTTTCACTCTTTTGTCTCGAAATTTGAGGGGCTGAAATGGCTAAGGAAAAGTTCGAACGTACGAAGCCGCACGTGAACGTTGGCACGATTGGTCACGTTGACCACGGCAAGACCACGCTGACGGCGGCGATCACCACCATTCTGTCGAAGAAGTTCGGTGGCGAAGCAAAGGCGTACGACCAGATCGACGCTGCTCCGGAAGAAAAGGCCCGGGGCATCACCATCAACACCGCTCACGTCGAGTACGAAACCGCGACCCGTCACTACGCCCACGTGGACTGCCCGGGTCACGCCGACTACGTGAAGAACATGATTACCGGTGCCGCCCAGATGGACGGCGCCATCCTGGTCTGTTCCGCTGCTGACGGCCCCATGCCGCAGACCCGCGAACACATCCTGCTGGCCCGTCAGGTCGGCGTGCCCTACATCATCGTCTTCCTGAACAAGTGCGACATGGTCGACGACGCCGAGCTCCTCGAGCTGGTGGAAATGGAAGTGCGCGACCTGCTGTCCAAGTACGACTTCCCGGGCGACGACATCCCCATCGTCAAGGGCTCCGCCCTGAAGGCCCTGGAAGGCGACCAGTCCGAAATCGGCGAGCCCGCCATCCTGGCCCTGGCCGACGCCCTGGATAGCTACATCCCGACGCCTGAGCGCGCTGTGGACAAGCCCTTCCTGTTGCCCATCGAAGACGTGTTCTCCATCTCCGGCCGCGGCACCGTGGTGACCGGCCGTGTCGAGCGCGGCATCGTCAAGGTTGGCGAAGAAATCGAAATCGTCGGCATCAAGCCCACTGTCAAGACCACCTGCACCGGCGTGGAAATGTTCCGCAAGCTGCTGGACCAAGGTCAGGCCGGTGACAACGTCGGCGTGCTGCTGCGCGGCACCAAGCGTGAAGAAGTCGAGCGCGGCCAAGTGCTGGCCAAGCCGGGCTCCATCACCCCGCACACCCACTTCACCGGTGAAGTGTACGTTCTGTCCAAGGACGAAGGTGGCCGTCACACCCCGTTCTTCAACAACTACCGTCCCCAGTTCTACTTCCGGACCACGGACGTGACCGGTGCCATCAGCCTGCCGGAAGGCACCGAGATGGTGATGCCGGGCGACAACATCCAGATGACCGTGAAGCTGATCTGCCCGATCGCCATGGAAGAAGGTCTGCGCTTCGCCATCCGCGAAGGCGGCCGCACCGTCGGCGCCGGCGTCGTCTCCAAGATCATCGAGTAATCGCTGATCGGTAGTTAGTAAGCGTCCCGGTCCAACCCCGGGGCGCTTTGTAGTCTCTGCTGCAGGGGCATAGCTCAATTGGCAGAGCGTCGGTCTCCAAAACCGAAGGTTGGGGGTTCGAGACCCTCTGCCCCTGCCAACTTTACAGAACGATCACAATGGCCGATAAGCTCAAATTTGCGCTGGCGATCGCGCTCCTCGCGGCCGGCGTGGTCGGCTTTTATTTGCTGGCCGAGCAGGCGCTGATCATCCGCATCCTGGCGGTGCTGGTCGGTGTGGCTGCCGCTGCTGCGCTGGCCTGGTATACCGAACCGGGGCAGCGTTTTTTCGTTTTTGCCCAAGAGGCGGCCCTCGAAGCCCGCAAGGTGGTATGGCCGACCCGCAAGGAAACCCTGCAGATGACTGGGGCGGTGTTCGCCTTTGTCGTCGTCATGGCGATCTTCCTCTGGGTGACGGATAAAAGCCTGGAATGGGCGCTGTACGACCTGATTCTGGGATGGAAGAAATCATGAGCAAGCGCTGGTACGTGGTTCACGCCTATTCGGGCTTCGAAAAGAGCGTTCAGCGGGCGCTGGTGGACCGCATCGCCCGTAGCGGCATGCAGGACCTCTTTGGTCAGATTCTTGTTCCCGTCGAAGAAGTCGTGGAAATGAAGGGTGGCCAGAAAAGCATCACCGAGCGGAAGTTCTTCCCCGGCTACGTGCTCGTCGAAATGGAAATGAACGACGACACCTGGCACCTGGTGAAGAGCACCGCCAAGGTCACCGGTTTCGTCGGCGGTACGGCCACTAAGCCCACCCCGATCACCGAGAAGGAAGTGGAGAAGATCCTGCAGCAGATGCAGGAAGGGGTGGAGAAGCCCCGTCCCAAGATCCTTTTCGAGATCGGCGAAGTGGTTCGCGTCAAGGAAGGCCCGTTCACCGACTTCCACGGCAGCGTCGAGGATGTGAACTACGAGAAGAGCAAGTTGCGCGTCTCGGTCACCATCTTCGGTCGCGCCACCCCGGTGGAACTGGATTTCGGCCAAGTCGAAAAGGCCTGACCGCAGTAAGGATTTGGGGCCGGGCCCCCGCGGCGTCGAGCAATCGGCGCCGGCAAGTTCCCGGAAGAGGAGCGAGAGTAAGCCCCGTATGGGGCTGAAGTCGCGTTAAGACTCACGAAACAGGAGCCATCATGGCCAAGAAGATCGTCGGCTTTATCAAGCTGCAAGTGCCGGCGGGCAAGGCGAACCCCTCGCCCCCGATCGGTCCCGCGCTGGGTCAGCGCGGCCTCAACATCATGGAATTCTGCAAGGCCTTCAACGCCCAGACGCAAGGCGTCGAGCCCGGCCTGCCGATCCCCGTGGTGATCACCGCCTATGCGGACAAGTCCTTCACCTTCGTGATGAAGACTCCGCCGGCCACCATCCTCATCAAGAAGGCCGCCGGCATCCAGAAGGGTTCTGCTAAGCCCCATACCGACAAGGTGGGCAAGATCACCCGCGCCCAATGCGAAGAAATCGCCAAGACCAAGTCGCCCGACCTGACCGCCGCCGACCTGGAAGCGGCGGTGCGCACCATCGCCGGCTCCGCCCGGTCCATGGGTATCACGGTGGAGGGTCTCTAACATGGCCAAGCTGAGCAAGAAGCAAAAAGCCCTGGCGGGCAAGATCGACCGGAACAAGGCCTATGCCCTGGCCGACGCCCTGTCCCTGGTCAAGGAAACCGCCACCGCCAAGTTCAACGAGTCCGTCGATGTGGCCGTGAACCTGGGTGTGGACCCCCGTAAGTCCGACCAAGTGGTCCGTGGCTCCGTGGTGCTGCCCGCCGGTACCGGTAAGTCCGTGCGCGTCGCCGTGTTCGCCCAAGGCGACAAGGCCGAGGCCGCCAAGGCCGCTGGTGCCGAAGTCGTCGGTTTTGACGACCTGGCCGAGCAGGTCAAGGCTGGCAACCTGAACTTCGACGTGGTCATTGCCACCCCCGACGCCATGCGCGTGGTGGGCGCCCTGGGCCAGATTCTCGGCCCCCGTGGCCTGATGCCGAACCCGAAGGTTGGCACCGTGACCATGGACGTGACCACTGCGGTGAAGAACGCCAAGGCCGGTCAAGTTCAGTACCGCACCGACAAGGCCGGTATCGTGCACGCCACCATCGGCCGCGCTTCCTTCGAAGCCGACAAGCTGGAGCAGAACCTGCGCGCGCTGATCGATGCGCTGCAAAAGGCCAAGCCCGCTGCCGCCAAGGGCGTGTACCTGAAGAAGATCGCCCTTTCCAGCACCATGGGCCCCGGCGTTCGCGTCGATGCCGCCTCCCTGCTGGCGCAGTAAGCTGTAACGATTGTGCGGAGCTGCCGGAAGGCAGCTCCGTTTTGTACTTTGGGCTGTCGCCTTTTGGGCGGCAGATCGTCAAAGACCGCAGGCGCGGGCCCGGCGACGGGACTGCTTAATGGCGGGTCGTAAGACCCGCGGCCTGCGCAGACGGTGTTCCCGAAACAGGATTTTTGCCGTGGCAGCGACGCCCCGGCAGCGCTCCTGGTTCAGGTCGCCGTGGGTGCGGTGGCGGTTCTTGCGAACCCTGCCGTGTGTGGACTTGAAAGGAGGAAAGACCTTGAGTCTGAATCTCGACGAAAAGAAAGCCGTCGTAGCTGAGGTGTCGGCCCAGGTTGCCAACGCCCAGACCATCGTCGTGGCTGAATACCGTGGCATCGAGGTGGGCGATCTCACCGTGCTGCGCAAGAAGGCCCGCGAGTCTGGCGTGTACCTGCGTGTGCTGAAGAACACCTTGGTGCGCCGCGCCGTGGCGGACACTTCGTTCGCCCCGCTCGCCGACCAGATGACCGGCCCGCTGATCTATAGCATCTCGGTGGATCCGGTCGCTGCGGCGAAGGTGCTCAACGACTTCGCAAAAACCAACGACAAGCTCGTGCTCAAAGCTGGCTGCTACGCCGGTAACGCGCTCGACAAGGCCGGTGTGCAGGCGCTCGCCTCCATCCCCAGCCGCGAAGAGCTGCTGGCCAAGCTGCTGGGCATCATGCAGGCCCCGGTCTCCGGCTTCGCCGGCGCCCTGGCCGCACTCGCCAAGAAGCGCGAAGAAGAAGGCGCCGCCGCCTAACGGCCGGCCCTTGTTCAGCTTATCGACAGAACTCAACTGAATTCCGAATTAGGAGTGATTTAAATGGCTATCACCAAAGAAGACATCCTCGAAGCCGTCGGCGCGATGACCGTTATGGACCTGAACGACCTGGTCAAGGCGTTCGAAGAGAAGTTCGGCGTTTCCGCTGCCTCCCTGGCCGTGGCCGCTCCGGGCGCTGGCGGCGGTGCCGCTGCCGCTGCTGAAGAGCAGACCGAGTTCACCGTGGTCCTGACCGGCGCCGGCGACAAGAAGGTTGAAGTGATCAAGGTGGTGCGTGCTGTGACCGGCCTGGGCCTGAAGGAAGCCAAGGACCTGGTGGACGGCGCTCCGAAGCCCGTCAAGGAAGCCATCGCCAAGGCCGACGCCGAAGCGATCAAGAAGCAGCTGGAAGACGCCGGCGCGAAGGTCGAGATCAAGTAATCTCGCTTTCCGGGTGTTTGGGCTGGCGGCGTTTGCCGTCAGCCCTTTTGCGCTTTCTGGAAAAGATTTTTCCCGGAAGCGGTTTTTGCAGCAGCAGGTGCAGTACGAGCGGTTAAACGAGAGGGCGGAGCAGCCCGTGCCACGCTCTCCCGTTTGTCTGTTTCACCATGAGCGGCCCTTTGCGGGCCGGCCGCAGGGCGGTGCAAGCCGTCGGCGGATTCCCGATTTCAGTCTCTCGGAGCGACCATGACCTACTCCTTCACCGAGAAAAAGCGCATCCGCAAGAGCTTCGCCAAGCGTTCCGGCGTGCTCGATGTGCCCTTCCTCCTCGCGACGCAACTGGAGTCCTACACGTCCTTCCTGCAGGCGGACGTGCATCCCGGCAAACGCCTCAACCAGGGTCTGCAGGCCGCCTTCTCCTCCATCTTCCCGATCGTCTCCCATTCCGGGAACGCTCGTCTGGAGTTCGTCAGCTACAACCTGGCCGAGCCGACCTTCGACGTCAAGGAATGCCAACAGCGCGGCCTGACCTTCGCCTCCGCCCTGCGCGCCCGCGTGCGCCTGGTGATCATGGACCGGGAAACCCCCGACACCATCAAGGAAGTCAAGGAGCAGGAAGTCTACATGGGCGAACTGCCGCTCATGACCACCACCGGCTCCTTCGTCATCAACGGCACCGAGCGGGTCATCGTCTCCCAGCTGCACCGCTCCCCCGGCGTGTTCTTCGAGCACGACCGCGGCAAGACCCACTCCTCGGGCAAGCTGCTCTTCTCCGCCCGCGTGATCCCCTACCGCGGCTCCTGGCTGGACTTCGAGTTCGATCCGAAGGACACCCTGTTCTTCCGCGTGGACCGTCGCCGCAAGATGCCGGTGACCACCCTGCTCAAGTCCATCGGCATGAACGCCGAGGAGATTCTGGCCAACTTCTTCGAATTCGACACCTTCCACGTCACCAAGAAGGGCGGCCTGGAATTCGAACTGGTACCCGAGCGCCTGCGCGGCGAAGTGGCCCGCTTCGACTTCGTGGACCGCACCGGCAAGGTCATCGTCCCCAAGGACAAGCGCATCACCGCCAAGCACATCCGCGACCTTGACGCCGCCGGCATCAAGCGCATCGCCGTGCCCGAGGACTTCGTGGTCGGCCGCACCGTCGCCCGCAACGTGGTCGACACCGAGACCGGTGAAGTGGTGGCCAACGCCAACGACGAGATCACCGAGTCCCTGCTCGCCAAGCTGCTCGAGTCGGGCATCGACGCCATCCCGACCCTGTACACCAACGACCTGGATCGGGGCGCCTTCATCTCCCAGACCCTGCGTTCCGACGAAACCGCCTCCAAGCAGGCCGCCCGCGTCGCCATCTACCGCATGATGCGCCCCGGCGAGCCGCCCACCGAGGAAGCCGTCGAGATTCTGTTCCAGGGCCTGTTCTACTCCGACGAGCGCTACGACCTGTCCGCCGTCGGCCGCATGAAGTTCAACCGCCGCCTCAGCCGCAAGGACGTGGTCGAATACAAGGTGATGATGACCCATGTGCCGGGCAAGGCTGACGCCCAGACCGCCGTGGTGAACGCCCTGGTCGAAGCCACCGGCGCCAAGGAAGGCAACATCCGCGACACCCTGGCCGAGATGCAGTACGGCCCCCGTGCCGCTGCCGAGAACCTGACCCGGGAAGAGGCCGACGCCCTGGCCGCCAAGCTGAAGGGTCTGGGCGTGGCCAACGAGGTGCGCGAGCAGCTGACCCTGTCGCCCCGCGACATCGTCGAATCGATCAAGCTGCTGGTGGAACTGCGCAACGGCCGCGGCGACATCGACGACATCGACCACCTGGGCAACCGCCGCGTGCGCTGCGTCGGCGAACTGGCCGAAAACCAGTTCCGCGCCGGCCTGGTCCGCGTCGAGCGCGCCGTCAAGGAACGCCTGTCCCAGGCCGAGTCCGACAACCTGATGCCCCATGACCTGATCAACGCCAAGCCGATCTCGGCCGCGATCAAGGAGTTCTTCGGCTCCAGCCAGCTCTCCCAGTTCATGGACCAGACCAACCCGCTGTCCGAGATTACCCACAAGCGCCGCGTGTCGGCCCTTGGCCCGGGCGGCTTGACCCGGGAGCGTGCCGGCTTCGAAGTGCGCGACGTGCACCCGACCCACTACGGCCGCGTCTGCCCGATCGAAACGCCGGAAGGCCCGAACATCGGCCTGATCAACTCCCTGGCCATCTACGCCCGGACCAACGACTACGGCTTCCTGGAGACCCCCTACCGCAAGGTGGTGGATCTGCGCGTCACCGACGAGATCGAGTACCTGTCCGCCATCGAGGAAGGCCAGTACGTGATCGCCCAGGCCAACGCCGAAGTCGATGCCAAGGGCACCCTGATCGGTGAACTGGTGTCCTGCCGGAACCGTGGCGAATTCATGCTGGCCTCGCCGGACCAGGTCCAGTACATGGACGTGGCCCCGTCCCAGATCGTGTCCGTGGCCGCCTCCCTGGTGCCGTTCCTCGAGCACGACGATGCGAACCGCGCGCTGATGGGCGCCAACATGCAACGTCAGGCCGTGCCCTGCCTGCGCCCGGAAAAGCCCGTGGTCGGCACCGGCATCGAACGCACCGTGGCTGTGGACTCCGGCACCGCCGTCCAGGCGCTGCGCGGCGGTCTGGTGGACTACGTGGATGCCTCCCGCGTGGTGGTCCGGGTCAACGACGATGAAACCGTGCCGGGCGAAGTCGGCGTGGACATCTACAACCTGACCAAGTACACCCGTTCCAACCAGAACACCAACATCAACCAGCGGCCCATGGTCAAGCGCGGCGATCGTATCGCCAAGGGCGACGTGGTGGCCGACGGCGCCTCCACCGACAAGGGCGAGCTGGCACTGGGGCAGAACATGCTAATCGCGTTCATGCCCTGGAACGGCTTCAACTTCGAAGACTCGGTGTTGATCTCCGAGCGCGTGGTGGCCGAAGACCGCTACACCTCGATCCACATCGAGGAACTGACCGTGGTCGCCCGGGACACCAAGCTCGGACCCGAGGAAATCACCCGCGACATCCCGTCCCTGGGCGAAGCCCAGCTGTCCCGCCTGGACGAGTCCGGCATCGTCTACATCGGTGCCGAGGTCGAAGCCGGCGACGTGCTGGTGGGCAAGGTGACGCCGAAGGGCGAAACCCAGCTGACCCCCGAAGAGAAGCTGCTGCGCGCCATCTTCGGCGAGAAGGCCTCCGACGTTAAGGACACCTCCCTGCGCGTTTCCTCCGGCATCGCCGGCACGGTGATCGACGTCCAGGTGTTCACCCGCGAGGGCATCGAGCGCGATAAGCGCGCCCAGTCGATCATCGACGAGCACCTGCGCCACTACAAGCAGGATCTGGCCGACCAGATGCGCATCGTCGAACGCGACACCTTCGAGCGCGTCGGCCGCCTGCTGATGGGCAAGGTCGCCAACGGCGGTCCGAAGAAGCTGGCCCGCGGTACCGAGGTCACCCAGGCCTACCTGGACACCATCGATCCGCACCACTGGTTCGACATCCGCATGGCCGACGAAGAAGTCGCCCAGCAGCTGGAAGGCCTGCGCGAAGGCATCGAGCAGACCCGCAAGGACTTCGACGTCGCCTTCGAAGAGAAGCGCAAGAAGCTCACCCAGGGCGACGAGCTGCCCCCGGGCGTGCAGAAGATGGTCAAGGTCTACCTGGCCGTCAAGCGCCGCCTGCAGCCCGGCGACAAGATGGCCGGCCGTCACGGTAACAAGGGCGTGGTCTCCAAGATCACCCCGGTGGAAGACATGCCGCACATGGCCGACGGCAACCCCGTCGACATCGTGCTGAACCCGCTGGGCGTGCCGTCGCGGATGAACGTGGGCCAGATTCTCGAAGTCCACCTGGGCTGGGCGGCCAAGGGCATCGGCAAGCGCATCGACGAGATGCTGCGCCAAGAGCGCAACGCTGCCGAGGTCCGCGCCTACCTGGACAAGGTCTACAACGCCGGCGGCAAGTCCGAGGAGATCAAGTCTCTGAACGACGCCGAAGTGCTGGAGCTGGCCGAGAACCTCAAGGGTGGCCTGCCGTTCGCCACTCCGGTGTTCGACGGCGCCAAGGAGCAGGACATCCGCACCATGCTCGACTTCGCTTTCCCGAGTGATGACGAGCGCACCGAGCGCCTGGGCTTCCGCAAGATGGTCGATCCCCAGACCGGCCGCGAGTGGACCGACAAGACCCAGTTGGTGCTGTTCGACGGCCGCACCGGCGAAGCCTTCGACCGTCCGGTGACCGTCGGTTACATGCACTTCCTGAAGCTGCACCACTTGGTGGACGACAAGATGCACGCCCGTTCCACTGGCCCCTACAGCCTGGTGACCCAGCAGCCCCTGGGCGGCAAGGCCCAGTTCGGCGGCCAGCGTTTCGGCGAAATGGAAGTGTGGGCCCTGGAAGCCTACGGCGCGTCCTACGTGCTGCAGGAAATGCTGACCGTGAAGTCGGACGACGTGAACGGCCGGACCAAGGTCTACGAAAACATCGTCAAGGGCGAGCACCGCATCGATGCGGGCATGCCGGAATCCTTCAACGTGCTGGTGAAGGAAATCCGCTCCCTGGCGATCGACATGGACCTGGAGCGCTACTAAGCATCGCCCCGGGCCGGCGTTTTAGCCAAGAACGCCGGCCCGTACCGCCCTGTCTACCGACAAGGCCTGATTGGCACCGGATTTGTAGTATTCACCCCTCCAAGGAGTGAGCAATGAAAGCACTGCTGGATCTGTTCAAACAGGTAACCCAGGAAGAGGAATTCGACGCGATCACCATCGGTCTCGCGTCCCCCGAGAAGATCCGTTCCTGGTCCTTCGGCGAAGTCAAAAAGCCGGAAACCATCAACTACCGCACCTTCAAGCCGGAGCGGGACGGCCTGTTCTGCGCCAAGATCTTTGGACCGATCAAAGACTACGAGTGCCTGTGCGGCAAGTACAAGCGCCTCAAGCACCGCGGCGTGATCTGCGAGAAGTGCGGCGTCGAAGTGACCCTGGCCAAGGTGCGCCGCGAGCGCATGGGCCACATCGAGCTGGCCTCGCCGGTCGCCCACATCTGGTTCCTCAAGTCCCTGCCCAGCCGTCTCGGCATGGTGCTGGACATGACCCTGCGCGACATCGAGCGCGTCCTCTACTTCGAAGCCTTCGTGGTGGTCGAGGCCGGCATGACCCCGCTGCAACGCGGCCAGCTGCTGACCGAGGATGACTACCTGGCCAAGGTCGAGGAATACGGCGACGAATTCCAGGCCCTGATGGGCGCCGAGGCCGTGCGCGAGCTGCTGCGCACCATTGACGTGGACCGCGATGTCGAGAGGCTGCGCCAGGAACTGGAAACCACCGGTTCCGAGGCCAAGAACAAGAAGATCGCCAAGCGCCTGAAGATCCTCGAAGGCTTCCAGAAGTCCGGCATCAAGCCCGACTGGATGGTCCTCGAAGTGCTGCCCGTGCTGCCCCCGGACCTGCGTCCGCTGGTGCCCCTGGACGGCGGCCGCTTCGCCACCTCCGACCTGAACGATCTGTACCGCCGCGTCATCAACCGCAACAACCGCTTGAAGCGCCTGCTCGAGCTGAAGGCCCCGGACATCATCGTGCGCAACGAAAAGCGCATGCTGCAAGAATCCGTGGACTCCCTGCTCGACAACGGCCGTCGCGGCAAGGCCATGACCGGTGCCAACAAGCGCCCGCTGAAGTCCCTGGCCGACATGATCAAGGGCAAGGGCGGCCGCTTCCGTCAGAACCTGCTCGGTAAGCGCGTCGACTACTCCGGCCGTTCCGTGATCGTGGTGGGCCCGCAGCTGCGCCTGCACCAGTGCGGCCTGCCCAAGCTGATGGCCCTGGAGCTGTTCAAGCCCTTCATCTTCCACAAGCTGGAAGTGCTCGGCCTGGCCACCACCATCAAGCAAGCCAAGAAGATGGTGGAATCCCAGGAACCCGTGGTGTGGGACATCCTGGAAGACGTGATCCGCGAACACCCGGTCATGCTCAACCGGGCGCCGACCCTGCACCGTCTGGGCATCCAGGCCTTCGAGCCGACCCTGATCGAAGGTAAGGCCATCCAGCTGCACCCGCTGGTGTGCGCGGCGTTCAACGCCGACTTCGACGGCGACCAAATGGCCGTCCACGTCCCGCTGTCCCTGGAAGCGCAGATGGAAGCCCGCACCCTGATGCTGGCCTCCAACAACGTGCTGTCCCCCGCCAACGGCAACCCGATCATCGTCCCCTCCCAGGACATCGTGCTCGGCCTCTACTACGCCACCCGTGAGCGCATCAACGCCAAGGGCGAGGGCATGTTCTTCGCCGACGTGGCCGAAGTCGAGCGTGCCTACGCGGCCAAGGAAGTGGAGCTGCACTCCAAGATTGCGGTGCGCCTCAAGCACTACGACAAGACCGCCGAAGGCGGCTGGTCCGAGCGCCTGGTGCGCGTCGAGACCACCGTCGGCCGCGCCATCCTCTCCCAGATCCTGCCCAAGGGCCTGCCCTTCAAGGCCATCGACCAGCCGCTGAAGAAGAAGGCGATCTCCAAGCTGATCGACGAATCCTTCCGCCGTTGCGGCCTGAAGGAAACCGTGGTGTTCGCCGACAAGCTGATGCAGAACGGCTTCCGCCTCGCTACCCGCGGCGGTATCTCCTTCTGCGCCGGCGACATGCGCGTGCCGACCCAGAAGCACGAGATCATCGGCGCCGCCCGTGAGGAAGTGCGCGAGATCGAAGAGCAGTACAAGAACGGCCTGGTGACCCAGGGCGAGCGCTACAACAAGGTGGTGGACATCTGGGGCCGTGCCGGCGACCAGGTCGCCAAGGTGATGATGGACCAGCTCTCCTTCGAAGAGACGATCAACCGCGCCGGCGCCAAGGTCAAGCAGGAGTCCTTCAACTCCATCTACATGATGGCCGACTCCGGCGCCCGGGGTTCCGCCGCCCAGATCAAGCAGCTGGCCGGTATGCGGGGCCTGATGGCCAAGCCGGACGGCTCGATCATCGAAGAGCCGATCTACTCGAACTTCCGCGAAGGCCTGAACGTGCTGGAGTACTTCATCTCCACCCACGGTGCCCGTAAGGGTCTGGCCGATACCGCGCTGAAGACCGCCAACTCCGGTTACCTGACCCGCCGTCTGGTGGACGTGACCCAGGATCTGGTGATCACCGAGGACGATTGCGGCACCGCCAACGGCTTCGTCATGAAGGCCCTGATCGAGGGCGGTGAAGTGATCGAGCCGCTGCGCGAGCGCATCCTCGGCCGCGTCACCGCCGACGACCTGCTCGATCCCGAGACCCAGCAAGTTGCCATCGCTGCCGGCACGCTGCTGGACGAGGATACCTGCGATCTGATCGATCGCCTGGGCATCGACGAGGTCAAGGTGCGCACTCCGCTCACCTGCGAAACCCGCTACGGCCTGTGCGCCAAGTGCTACGGCCGCGACCTGGGCCGCGGTTCCCTGGTGAACACCGGTGAATCCGTGGGTGTGATCGCTGCCCAGTCGATCGGCGAACCGGGCACCCAGCTGACCATGCGGACCTTCCACGTCGGTGGCGCGGCCTCCCGTGCCGCTGTGGCCGACAACGTCGAAGCCAAGTCCAACGGTACCGTGCGCTTCACCTCGACCATGCGCTACGTCACCAGCAACAAGGGTGAAAAAGTGGTGGTCGGCCGTTCCGGCGAAATCATCATCGCCGACGACATGGGCCGCGAGCGCGAGCGCCACAAGGTGCCCTACGGTGCCGTGCTGCAGGCGGACGAAGGCAAGCAGGTCAAGGCCGGCACCAAGCTGGCGACCTGGGACCCCCACACCCGTCCCATCATCACCGAGTACTCCGGTACCGCCAAGTTCGAGAACGTGGAAGAGGGCGTCACCGTCGCCAAGCAGATCGACGACGTGACCGGCCTGTCCACCCTGGTGGTGATCGATCCGAAGCGCGGCGGCAAGGCCCAGTCCAAGGGGCTGCGTCCCCAGGTCAAGCTGATCGACGGCAACGGCGAGGAAGTCAAGATCGCCAACTCCGAGCAGCCGGTGGTTATCTCCTTCCCGGTAGGCGCCATCATCACCGTGACCGACGGCCTGCTGGTGGGCGGCGGCGAGGTGCTGGCCCGTATTCCCCAGGAATCGGCCAAGACTCGTGACATCACCGGTGGTCTGCCGCGGGTGGCCGAGCTGTTCGAAGCCCGTACCCCCAAGGACGCCGGCATGCTGGCGGAAGTCACCGGCACCATCTCCTTCGGTAAGGACACCAAGGGCAAGCAGCGCCTGGTGATCACCGACTTGGAAGGCCAGGCCCACGACTACTTGATCCCCAAGGACAAGCATGTCCTGGTGCACGATGGCCAGGTGGTGAACAAGGGCGAGTCCATCGTGGACGGCGAACCCGATCCGCAGGACATCCTGCGCCTCAAGGGTGTCGAGGAGCTGGCACGCTACATCACCGACGAAGTGCAGGACGTGTACCGTCTGCAGGGTGTGAAGATCAACGACAAGCACATCGAAGTGATCGTCCGCCAGATGCTGCGTCGCGTCCAGGTTACCGACTCGGGTGACACCGGCTTTATCCGCAGCGAGCAGGTGGAGCGTTCCGAGGTGCTGATCGCCAACGACCGCATGATGGCCGAGGGCAAGCAGCCCGCGGTCTTCGAGCCGGTTCTGCTCGGTATCACCAAGGCCTCCCTGTCCACCGACTCGTTCATCTCGGCGGCGTCCTTCCAGGAAACCACCCGGGTGCTCACTGAGGCGGCCATCATGGGCAAGCGCGACGAGCTGCGCGGCCTCAAGGAAAACGTTATCGTCGGCCGTCTCATCCCGGCCGGCACCGGTCTCGCTTACCACCGTACCCGGAAGGCTCAGTCCGCCGGGGACGACCTGGCGGCGGACCGTTCCCTCGAAGAGGAAACTCCCGCGGCGGTGGAAACTACCGCTGGAGACGCTCCGCAGATGGATGTATGATTTCGGCCCCCAGTCCCTTCGTTGACTGGGGGGTTGAAAAAAAATAGAATCTGCGGTCTTTGTCGGCAGAGGCTAACCATTGCTTCTGCTTAGGAAAATAAGCCTGTGCCGTGCGGTGTCTGCCGCCGCGCGGCTTTTTGGGAATTGAACTATGCCGACCATTAACCAACTCGTGCGCAAGCCGCGCGTGGCGGAAGTCACCAAGAGCAAGGTCCCGGCGCTGCAGTCCTGCCCGCAGAAGCGTGGCGTCTGCACCCGTGTCTACACCACCACCCCGAAGAAGCCGAACTCCGCGCTTCGTAAGGTGTGCAAGGTCCGTCTGACCAACGGCTACGAAGTCATCTCCTACATCGGCGGTGAAGGCCACAACCTGCAGGAGCACTCCGTGGTCCTGATCCGTGGCGGCCGTGTGAAGGACTTGCCGGGTGTGCGTTACCACACCGTGCGCGGTTCCCTCGACACCCAGGGCGTCAAGGACCGTAAGCAGTCCCGCTCCAAGTACGGTGCCAAGCGCCCGAAAGCCGCCTAAGCGGTCGGTTCATATTCAATCGAAGGAAGCAAGATGCCTCGTCGTCGCGAAGTCCCCAAGCGTGAGATTCTGCCCGATCCCAAGTTCGGTAATCAGGACGTCTCCAAGTTCATCAACACCATCATGCAGTCCGGCAAGAAGTCTGTTGCCGAGCGCATCGTCTATGGTGCTTTCTCCCAGATCGAGACCAAGGGTGGCAAGAACCCGGTCGAAGTGTTCGTGGCGGCCCTCGGCAACGCCCGTCCCATGGTCGAAGTGAAGAGCCGCCGCGTCGGCGGTGCCAACTACCAGGTCCCCGTGGAAATCCGTCCGTCCCGCCGTATGGCCCTGGCCATGCGCTGGCTGCGCGACGCTGCTCGCAAGCGTTCAGAGAAGTCCATGGGTCAGCGTCTGGCTAACGAGCTGCTCGAAGCGGCCGAAGGCCGTGGCGGCGCCGTGAAGAAGCGCGACGAAGTGCATCGGATGGCTGAAGCCAACAAGGCTTTCTCCCACTTCCGCTTCTAATCTTTACCACTAGGGTTAAATCGTGGCTCGCAAGACTCCCATCGAGCGCTACCGCAACATCGGTATCAGCGCCCACATCGACGCCGGCAAGACCACCACTACCGAGCGGATTCTTTTCTACACCGGCGTGAACCACAAGCTGGGTGAAGTGCATGATGGCGCCGCCACCATGGACTGGATGGAGCAGGAGCAGGAGCGGGGTATCACCATCACCTCCGCCGCCACCACCTGTTTCTGGAAGGGCATGGACATGTCCCTCCCTGAGCACCGGTTCAACATCATCGACACTCCGGGGCACGTGGACTTCACCATCGAGGTGGAGCGTTCCATGCGCGTCCTGGACGGTGCCTGCATGGTGTACTGCGCCGTAGGTGGTGTGCAGCCCCAGTCCGAGACCGTGTGGCGCCAGGCCAACAAGTACAAGGTGCCCCGTCTCGCCTTCGTGAACAAGATGGACCGTTCCGGTGCCAACTTCTACAAGGTCTATGACCAGATGAAGATGCGCCTGAAGGCGAATCCTGTGCCCGTCGTGCTGCCGATCGGCGCTGAGGATACCTTCGCCGGTGTGGTCGATCTGCTCAAGATGAAGGCCATCATCTGGGACGAAGCTTCCCAGGGCATGAAGTTCGAGTACCAAGACATCCCGGTCGACCTCAAGGAGAAGGCCGAGGAATGGCGCGCCCAGATGGTTGAAGCGGCTGCCGAAGCCAGCGAAGACCTGATGAACAAGTACTTGGAAGAGGGCGAGCTCTCCGAGGAGGACGTGGTCATCGGCCTGCGCACCCGCACCATCAACTGCGAAATCCAGCCGATGCTGTGCGGCACCGCCTTCAAGAACAAGGGCGTGCAGCGCATGCTCGACGCGGTGATCCAGTTCCTGCCGTCTCCGGTGGACATTCCCCCGGTGCAGGGCGAAAAGGAAAACGGCGATCCCGACACCCGTCCGGCTGACGATGGCGCCAAGTTCTCCGCTCTGGCCTTCAAGCTGATGACCGACCCGTACGTCGGCCAGCTGACCTTCATCCGCGTCTACTCCGGCGTGCTGAACTCCGGCGACACCATCTACAACCCGATCAAGGGTCGTAAGGAGCGGATCGGTCGTCTGCTGCAGATGCACGCCAATGATCGCGAAGAGATCAAGGAAGTGCGCGCCGGCGACATCGCCGCCTGCGTGGGCCTGAAGGAAGTGACCACCGGGGAGACCCTGTCCGATCCGGACGCTCCGATCATCCTCGAGCGCATGGAATTCCCCGACCCCGTGATCCACGTGGCTGTCGAGCCGAAGACCAAGGGCGACCAGGAAAAGATGGGCCTGGCCCTCAACCGTCTGGCTCAGGAAGATCCGTCCTTCCGCGTGCGCACCGACGAAGAGTCCGGTCAGACCATCATCTCCGGCATGGGCGAGCTGCACCTCGAGATCATCGTCGACCGCATGAAGCGCGAATTCGGCGTGGAAGCCAACGTGGGTGCTCCCCAAGTGGCCTACCGCGAAGCCGTGCGCAAGGCGGTGGAACAGGAAGGTAAATTCGTCAAGCAGTCCGGCGGCCGCGGTCAGTACGGCCACGTCTGGATCAAGCTGGAGCCGAACGAAGCCGGCAAGGGCTACGAGTTCGTCGATGCCATCAAGGGTGGTGTGGTGCCCCGCGAGTACATCCCCGCGGTGGACAAGGGCCTGCAGGAAACCCTGCCGAACGGCGTGCTGGCCGGCTTCCCGGTGGTGGACGTCAAGGTCACCCTGTTCGACGGTTCCTACCACGACGTGGACTCCAACGAAAACGCCTTCAAGATGGCGGCTTCGATGGCCTTCAAGGACGCCATGCGCAAGGCCAGCCCGGTTCTGCTCGAGCCGATGATGGCCGTGGTGGTGGAAACCCCCGAAGAGTACATGGGCAACGTGATGGGCGACCTGTCCAGCCGCCGTGGCATCGTCCAGGGTATGGACGACCTGCCGGGCGGGATCAAGGAAGTCAAGGCCGAAGTGCCGCTGGCCGAAATGTTCGGCTACGCCACCCAGCTGCGCTCCCTGACCCAGGGCCGCGCCACCTATTCCATGGAGTTCAAGCACTACGTGGAAGCCCCCAAGAACGTTGCTGATGCTGTCATCAGCAACAAGAAGTAATCCAGTTTATTGAAAGATAAGGAAGCGTAATGGCTAAGGAAAAGTTCGAACGTACGAAGCCGCACGTGAACGTTGGCACGATTGGTCACGTTGACCACGGCAAGACCACGCTGACGGCGGCGATCACCACCATTCTGTCGAAGAAGTTCGGTGGCGAAGCAAAGGCGTACGACCAGATCGACGCTGCTCCGGAAGAAAAGGCCCGGGGCATCACCATCAACACCGCTCACGTCGAGTACGAAACCGCGACCCGTCACTACGCCCACGTGGACTGCCCGGGTCACGCCGACTACGTGAAGAACATGATTACCGGTGCCGCCCAGATGGACGGCGCCATCCTGGTCTGTTCCGCTGCTGACGGCCCCATGCCGCAGACCCGCGAACACATCCTGCTGGCCCGTCAGGTCGGCGTGCCCTACATCATCGTCTTCCTGAACAAGTGCGACATGGTCGACGACGCCGAGCTCCTCGAGCTGGTGGAAATGGAAGTGCGCGACCTGCTGTCCAAGTACGACTTCCCGGGCGACGACATCCCCATCGTCAAGGGCTCCGCCCTGAAGGCCCTGGAAGGCGACCAGTCCGAAATCGGCGAGCCCGCCATCCTGGCCCTGGCCGACGCCCTGGATAGCTACATCCCGACGCCTGAGCGCGCTGTGGACAAGCCCTTCCTGTTGCCCATCGAAGACGTGTTCTCCATCTCCGGCCGCGGCACCGTGGTGACCGGCCGTGTCGAGCGCGGCATCGTCAAGGTTGGCGAAGAAATCGAAATCGTCGGCATCAAGCCCACTGTCAAGACCACCTGCACCGGCGTGGAAATGTTCCGCAAGCTGCTGGACCAAGGTCAGGCCGGTGACAACGTCGGCGTGCTGCTGCGCGGCACCAAGCGTGAAGAAGTCGAGCGCGGCCAAGTGCTGGCCAAGCCGGGCTCCATCACCCCGCACACCCACTTCACCGGTGAAGTGTACGTTCTGTCCAAGGACGAAGGTGGCCGTCACACCCCGTTCTTCAACAACTACCGTCCCCAGTTCTACTTCCGGACCACGGACGTGACCGGTGCCATCAGCCTGCCGGAAGGCACCGAGATGGTGATGCCGGGCGACAACATCCAGATGACCGTGAAGCTGATCTGCCCGATCGCCATGGAAGAAGGTCTGCGCTTCGCCATCCGCGAAGGCGGCCGCACCGTCGGCGCCGGCGTCGTCTCCAAGATCATCGAGTAATCTCGGCCTGATCTGACTGAGCCGGCGTACTCCGCCGGCTCAGTTCTTTCCCTGCTCTTTGATTCGCTCTTTAGGAACAATCATGCAAAACCAGAAAATCCGTATCCGCCTCAAGGCTTTCGACTACCGCCTGATCGATCAGTCCGCTCAGGAAATCGTCGAGACCGCCAAGCGGACCGGCGCCGTGGTGCGTGGCCCTGTGCCCCTGCCCACCCGCAAGCAGCGTTTTGACATCCTGCGTTCCCCGCACGTCAACAAGACGTCCCGCGACCAGTTCGAAATCCGCACCCATCAACGCCTGATGGACATCATCGACCCGACCGACAAGACGGTCGATGCGCTGATGAAGCTGGATCTGCCGGCTGGCGTCGACGTGGAAATCAAGCTGCAGTAACAAGAGTTTGCGCTGGCGGATTAATTGCAGTTATAATCCGCAGCTTTTCGGCGGGCGTTTCCTTCGGGATTCGCCCGGTTTGACTTGAATGCTCGCCGGCCAACCGTAGCCGGCGTCAGGAGAAAAACCATGAGTCTAGGCCTTGTCGGGCGCAAGGTCGGCATGACTCGCATCTTTGCCGATGATGGTGCAACCATCCCGGTGACGGTGCTTGATGTGTCGAACAATCGCGTCTCCCAGATCAAGACCCCTGAAACCGACGGCTATGCCGCGGTCCAGGTGACTTTCGGCCAGCGCCGCGCTTCGCGCGTGGTCAAGCCCCTTGCCGGCCACCTGGCCAAGGCTGGGGTTGAGGCTGGTCACGTCCTCAAGGAGTTCGCTGTAACTCCCGCGGACCTCGCCAATCTGAAGCCCGGCGACCAAATCGCCGTGACCCTCTTTGCCGCTGGGCAGCTGGTCGATGTGACCGGTACCACCCAGGGTAAGGGTTTCCAAGGCGCGATCAAGCGTCACAACTTCAGCTCCAACCGCGCATCCCACGGTAACTCCGTGACCACCCGTGCCCCCGGCTCCATCGGTATGGCGCAGGACCCCGGTCGCGTGTTCCCGGGCAAGCGGATGGCCGGCCATCTGGGCGCCGTTCAGCGCACCATGCAGAACCTTGAAGTGGTTCGCGTGGATGCCGAGCGCCAGCTGCTGCTGGTCAAGGGCGCTGTGCCGGGCTCCAAGGGTTCGGACGTGATCGTTCGGCCTGCGGTCAAGGCTGGCTCCTAAGCGAGGGCGACAATGGAACTGAAAGTCATCAACGATAAGGGTCAAGAGGCAAGCCGTCTGCAGGCCTCCGATATCCTGTTCGGTCGCGAATACAACGAAGCGCTGATTCACCAGCTGGTCGTGGCCTACCAGGCCAACGCCCGCTCCGGCAATCGCGCCCAGAAGGATCGCGCCAACGTCAAGCACACCACCCGCAAGCCCTGGAAGCAGAAGGGTACCGGTCGCGCTCGCGCCGGTATGTCCTCCAGCCCGTTGTGGCGCGGGGGCGGTAAGATTTTCCCGAACTCCCCGGAAGAAAACTTCAGCCAGAAGGTCAACAAGAAGATGTTCCGCGCCGGTATGGCCGCGATCTTCTCCCAGTTGGCCCGCGAAGATCGTCTGGCCGTGGTGGACGACATTGCTGTCGACGCCCCCAAGACCAAGCTCTTCGTCGAAAAGCTGAAGAACCTCGGTCTGGAGTCCGTGCTGGTGATCACCGACAACCTGGATGAGAATCTCTTCCTGGCTTCGCGCAACCTGTTCAACGTGCTCGTGCTCGAGCCGCAGGAAGCCGATCCGGTGTCCCTGGTGCGTTTCCCCAAGGTCCTGCTCACCAAGAGCGCCGTGGCCAAGTTTGAGGAGATGTGGGGATGAATCAGGAACGTCTGATGCAAGTGCTGCTGGCGCCCCAGATCTCTGAGAAGGCGACCTATGTGGCCGACAAGAACGAGCAGGTGATCTTCCGCGTGGCCTCTGACGCCACCAAGCCGGAGATCAAGGCTGCCGTCGAACTGCTCTTCAAGGTGCAGGTCGAGTCCGTGCAAGTTGCGAACGTCAAGGGCAAGGTCAAGCGCACCCGCCACGGGCTGGGTCGTCGCAAGGGCTGGAAGAAAGCCTTCGTTTGCCTGAAGCCGGGCCAGGAAATCAATTTCGTGGCCGGGGAGTAAGTCATGGCACTGATGAAAGTCAAACCCACGTCCGCCGGTCGCCGCGCGGTCGTCAAGGTGGTGAGCCCCGAGCTGTACAAGGGCCGCCCCGTTGCCTCTCTGCTCGAAAAGCAGGTTCGCGGTTCGGGTCGTAACAACAACGGTCACGTCACCGTTCGCCATAAAGGTGGCGGTCACAAGCAGCAGTACCGCGTGATCGACTTCAAGCGCAACAAGGACGGTATTCCCGCCAAGGTTGAGCGTCTGGAGTACGACCCCAACCGTTCCGCCCACATCGCCCTGCTGTGCTACGCCGACGGCGAGCGTCGCTACATCGTGGCCCCCAAGGGTCTGGTGGTTGGCCAGCAGCTGCTGAGCGGTTCCGAGGCTCCGATCAAGGTTGGTAACACCCTGCCCATCCGCAACATCCCCGTGGGCTCCACCATTCACTGCGTGGAAATGCTGCCCGGCAAGGGTGCCCAGCTGGCTCGCGCCGCCGGTACCTCCGTGCAACTGCTTGCCCGTGAAGGCTCCTACGCCCAGCTGCGCCTGCGCTCCGGTGAAATCCGCCGCGTGCACATCGAGTGCCGCGCCACCATCGGCGAAGTGGGCAACGAGGAAAACAACCTGCGCAAGCTGGGTAAAGCTGGTGCCACCCGCTGGCGTGGTGTCCGTCCGACGGTTCGCGGCGTTGCCATGAACCCGGTGGACCACCCGCACGGTGGCGGCGAAGGCCGCACCGGCGAGGGTCGTGTTCCCGTCAGCCCCTGGGGTACCCCGGCCAAGGGTTACCGCACCCGCAGCAACAAGCGCACGACTTCCATGATCGTGCAGCGTCGTCACAAACGCTAAGAGGTAAAGAATGGCACGTTCTCTCAAGAAAGGCCCGTTCGTCGACGCGCACCTCTGGAAGAAGGTAGAGTCGGCTCGCACGGGTAACGACAAGCGGCCGATCAAGACCTGGTCCCGCCGCTCGACCATCCTGCCCGACTTCATCGGCCTGACCATTGCCGTCCACAACGGCCGGCAACACATCCCGGTGTTCGTCACCGAGAACATGGTTGGTCACAAGCTGGGCGAGTTCGCGCTGACCCGTACCTTCAAGGGTCACACCGCGGGCAAGAAAGCCAAGCGTTAAGGAGTGGATATGGAAACTCGTGCTGTATTGCGCGGCGTCCGCCTCTCGGCCCAGAAGGGTCGCCTCGTGGCTGACCTGATCCGCGGCAAGCGGGTCGACCAGGCGCTCAACGTCCTGGCTTTCTGCCCGAAGAAGGGCGCGGAAATCATGAAGAAGGTCCTCGAATCGGCCATTGCCAATGCTGAGCACAATGATGGTGCCGACATTGACGAGCTGAAGGTGAAGACCGTGTACGTCGAGCAGGCTGCAACGCTCAAGCGCTGGACGGCTCGTGCGAAGGGTCGTGGCAACCGGATTCTCAAGCCGACTTGCCACATTTTCCTGACCGTCGGCAACTGAGGATAGGCTATGGGACAGAAGATTCATCCGACCGGCTTCCGCCTCGCGGTGACCCGCGACTGGTCCTCCCGCTGGTACGCGAATAACCAGAATTTCGCGTCCATGCTGAACGAGGATGCGGAAGTCCGTGAGTATCTGAAAAAGAAGCTTGCCCACGCGTCCGTTGGCCGCGTTGTGATCGAGCGCCCCGCCAAGAACGCCCGTGTGACCGTTTATTCCGCCCGTCCGGGCGTGGTCATCGGCAAGAAGGGCGAGGAGATCGATCAGCTCCGTTCGGGTCTGCAGGGCATTCTCGGTGTGCCGGTGCACGTTTCCATCGAAGAAATCCGCAAGCCGGAAATCGATGCGAAGCTGATCGCCGACTCTATCGCTCAGCAGCTGGAAAAGCGCATCATGTTCCGCCGCGCCATGAAGCGCGCGATGCAGAACGCCATGCGTCTGGGCGCCCAGGGCATCAAGATCATGAGCTCCGGCCGTCTCAACGGTGCTGAAATCGCTCGTACCGAGTGGTATCGCGAAGGTCGTGTGCCCCTGCACACCCTGCGCGCCGACATCGACTACGGTACTTCCGAAGCCCACACCACCTACGGCGTGATTGGTATCAAGGTTTGGGTGTACAAGGGTGAAAACATGGGCCGCAACGAGCAGCCCGCCGCTTCCCCCGAAGGCGAAGAGAAGCGCCCTGCCCGGCGCGGTCGCCCCGGTGACGGCGAAGGCAAGCCCCGTTCCCGTCCGGCCAAGGCCGAGGGTGAGGGTGACGCCAAGGCTCCGGCCAAGCGTGTCAGAAAGGCAGGTGCGTAAATGCTGCAACCCGCACGTCGCAAGTACCGCAAGGAACACAAGGGCCGCAATACCGGCCTGGCGACTCGTGGCGCCAAGGTGTCCTTCGGTGAATTCGGCCTGAAGGCCATCGGCCGCGGTCGTCTGACCGCCCGCCAGATCGAAGCCGCTCGTCGTGCCATGACCCGGCACATCAAGCGCGGCGGCCGCATCTGGATCCGCGTGTTCCCGGACAAGCCCATCTCCAAGAAGCCTGCCGAAGTCCGTATGGGTAACGGTAAGGGTAACCCGGAGTACTGGGTGGCCGAGATCCAGCCGGGCAAGGTCCTCTATGAAATGGATGGCGTCAGCGTCGAGCTGGCCCGCGAAGCCTTCAAGCTCGCCGCGGCCAAGCTCCCCATCGCGACGACCTTCGTGACCCGTCAGTTGGGATAATCATGAAAGCCAATGAACTCAAAGCGAAAAGCGTTGAGGAACTGAACAAGGAGCTCGTTGAGCTCCTCAAGGCTCAGTTCTCCCTTCGTATGCAGAAGGCGACGCAGCAGCTGGCGAACACCAGTCAGATCGGCAAGGTTCGTCGCGACATCGCCCGTGTCCGTACCATTCTTCGTGAAAAGGCGGTGCAGCAATGACCGAGACCACCAGCAGCATTAAGCGGACGCTGATCGGCCGCGTGGTGAGCGACAAGATGGACAAGACGGTCACCGTCCTGGTCGAGCGTCGTGTGAACCACCCGAAGTACGGCAAGGTGATCCAGCTGTCCAAGAAGTACCACGCGCACAACGAGAACAACGAGGCGCAAGCCGGCGATCTGGTCCAGATCGAGGAGTGCCGTCCGCTGTCCCGTACCAAAGCCTGGCGTGTGACCAAGCTGCTTGAAAAGGCAGTTGTGGCCTAACGCTTGCGCGTATCTAGAAGTCCTGCTATATTCGACTTCTTTTCTGCGGTGCCCGGTCTTCCGGGCACCGTTGCATTTGCCTCGACCCCGAGGGGATCGCAAGTCTGGGTGCCTATCTGGTGCCTGCCCCGAAGGGATCTTCCCCATATACGGGATCCAAGACTGACCGCGGTCTTCGCGGGATAAGTTGGAGTTAATCAATGATTCAGATGCAGACGATTCTGGATGTCGCCGACAACACCGGTGCGCGTTCGGTCATGTGTATCAAGGTGTTGGGTGGATCCAAGCGCCGGTATGCCGGCATTGGTGACATCATCAAGGTCAGCATCAAGGATGCTGCTCCCCGTGGTCGTGTGAAAAAGGGTGACGTCTATAACGCCGTCGTCGTTCGCACTGCCAAGGGCGTGCGCCGTCCGGACGGCTCCCTTGTCAAGTTCGACGGCAATGCCGCCGTGCTCCTCAATAACAAGCTGGAGCCCATCGGCACCCGCATCTTCGGACCGGTCACTCGCGAACTGCGTAGCGAGCGGTTCATGAAGATCGTGTCCCTGGCCCCCGAAGTGCTCTAAGGAGGCGCCATGGAAAAGATTCGCAAGGGTGACGAAGTCATCGTTCTGACCGGCAAGGACAAGGGCAAGCGTGGCGCCGTTCTGCGTCGCCTCGACGCCGACCACGTGGTGGTTGAGGGTGTGAATCGTGCCAAGAAGCACGTTCGTCCCAATCCGATCCGCGGCGAAGTCGGTGGCATCGTCGAAAAGGACATGCCCATCCACATTTCCAACGTCGCGCTCTTCAACCCGAAGACCAGCAAGGGTGGCCGTGTCGGCATCAAGAAGCTGGAAGACGGCCGCATGGTGCGCGTGTTCAAGGCGACCGGCGAGGTCGTGGACGCTTAAGGAACAGACATGGCGCGTTTGGCTGATTTTTACAAGACGACCGTCGTTTCCGAGCTGACCAAGCAGTTCGGTTACAAGTCCGTCATGGAAGTGCCCCGCATCACCAAGATCACCCTGAACATGGGTGTGGGTGAGGCTGTGGCCGACAAGAAGGTTCTGGACAACGCCGTTGGCGATATGGTCAAGATTGCCGGTCAGAAGCCGGTGGTGACCAAGGCCCGCACGTCCATCGCCGGCTTCAAGATTCGCGACGGCTACCCTCTGGGTTGCATGGTGACCCTGCGCGGTCCCCGCATGTTCGAGTTCCTGGATCGTCTGGTGACCGTGGCTCTGCCCCGCGTCCGCGACTTCCGCGGTATCTCCGGCAAGGGCTTCGACGGCCGTGGCAACTACAACATGGGTGTGAAAGAGCAGATCATCTTCCCCGAGATCGAGTACGACAAGATCGACGCGCTCCGCGGGATGAACATCAGCATCACCACCACGGCGAAGACCGATGAGGAAGCCCGTGCGCTCCTCGTGGCCTTTAAGTTCCCGTTCAAGAATTGAGGCGATTATGGCGAAGAAAGCCCTGATCAACCGCGAAGACAAGCGTCGCACCCTCGTTGCCAAGTTTGCCAAGAAGCGTGAAGCGCTCCAGGCGATCATCGACAACGCGACCCTGAGCGATGCCGAGCGTTTCGAAGCCCGACTGAAGCTTCAGACGCTGCCCCGCAACACGAGCCCGGTGCGTCTGGTGAATCGTTGCCAGATGACTGGTCGTCCCCGTGGCGTGTTCCGCAAGTTCGGTCTGTGCCGCAACAAGATCCGCGAGATTGCCTTCAAGGGGGAAATCCCGGGCATGACCAAGGCCAGCTGGTAAGCAGGAGGATTTGTAAATGGCGATGAGCGATCCGATCGCGGACATGCTGACCCGCATCCGCAACGCCCAGATGGCAGAGAAGGCCGAAGTTGAAATGCCTTCCTCCAAGCTGAAAGTGGCGATTGCACAAGTGCTGAAGGACGAAGGCTATATCGACAATTTCGCCGTGCGCGGCGAAGCCGAGAAGCCCGTGCTGCAGATTGGCCTGAAGTACTACGCCGGCCGCCCGGTGATTGAGCGCATCGAGCGCGTCTCCCGCCCCGGCCTGCGCGTCTACAAGGGCTCCCAGGACATTCCCCGCGTCCTGAACGGCCTGGGCGTGGCCATCGTGTCCACCCCCAAGGGTGTCATGACCGACCGCAAGGCGCGGGCTGCCAAGGTTGGCGGCGAAGTGCTGTGCGTCGTGGCGTAAGGAGTCAACATGTCCCGCGTTGGTAAGAATCCGATTACGCTGCCCCAGGGTGTTGAAGTCACCCTGGCCGGCCAGGACGTGACCGTGAAGGGGCCTCTGGGCTCCTTGAAGATTGCGGTCAACCCCGCCGTGCGTGTTGAACAAGAAGGTGGCCAGCTGCTGGTGAAGCCGAACGAAGGCGCCATCAATGCCGGCGCCCTCTCCGGCACCACCCGCGCCCTGGTGAACAATATGGTGACCGGCGTCTCCAAGGGGTTTGAGCGCAAGCTGACCTTGGTGGGCGTGGGCTACCGTGCCCAGGCTCAGGGCGAGACCCTGAACCTCTCCCTGGGGTTCTCTCATCCGGTGGCGCACAAGATGCCGGCTGGCATCAAGGTCGAAACCCCGTCCCAGACGGAAATCGTGATCAAGGGCATCGACAAGCAGGTCGTCGGCCAGGTGGCGGCTGAAGTCCGCGCCTACCGCTCCCCCGAACCCTACAAGGGCAAGGGCGTGCGCTACGCCGACGAAGTGGTCGTGCTCAAGGAAACGAAGAAGAAGTAAGGGCTAATCATGATCGACAAGAAGCAGGCGCGACTGCGCAGGGCCCGCAAAACCCGGGCCAAGATTGCCGAGCTCAAAGCCGTGCGTCTGTCGGTGCATCGCACCAACAGTCACATCTACGCCCAGGTGATCTCCCCTTGCGGTTCCAAGGTTCTGGCCGCGGCTTCGAGCCTCGAGCCCGAAGTCCGCAAGGACCTCTCCCACGGCGGCAGCGTTCAGGCTGCCACCCTGATTGGCAAGCTGATCGCCGAGCGCGCGAAGAAGGCCGGTGTCGAAACCGTTTCCTTCGACCGTTCCGGCTTCAAGTACCACGGCCGCGTCAAGGCCCTGGCCGATGCTGCCCGTGAAAACGGCCTGCAGTTCTAAGGCCCGGTACGAGTAGAGGTTAAAAATGGCTAAACCGCAAAGCAAACGAGTTCAGCAGGCTGACGAGCGTGACGACGGTCTTCGCGAGAAGATGGTCTCCATCAATCGCGTCACCAAGGTCGTCAAGGGCGGTCGGATCATGGGCTTCGCTGCCCTGACCGTGGTCGGCGACGGCGATGGTGGTATCGGCATGGGCAAGGGCAAGTCCCGCGAAGTGCCCGTCGCCGTGCAGAAGGCGATGGAAGAAGCCCGCCGCAAGATGGCCAAGGTGTCTCTGAAGAGCGGCACCCTGCACCACCCGGTCGTCGGCGAGCACGGCGCCTCCAAGGTGCTGATGATGCCCGCTCCCGAAGGTACCGGCATCATCGCCGGCGGCGCCATGCGTGCCGTCTTCGAAGTGATGGGCGTGACCAACATCGTGGCCAAGGCCCACGGCTCCACCAACCCTTACAACATTGTCCGCGCGACGATCAACGGCCTGCTCTCCATGAGCACCCCGTCCGAGATCGCCGCCAAGCGTGGCAAATCCGTTGAAGAGATTCTGGGGTAAGTCATGGCTGACAACAAAATCAAGGTCACGCTCATCAAGAGCCTGATCGGCACCAAGCAGTCGCACCGCGCCACTGTGCGCGGCCTCGGCCTGCGTCGCATCAACCACACGGTTGAAGTGATCGATACCCCGGCCAACCGCGGCATGATCAACAAGGTCGCGTACCTGCTGAAGTACGAGGGTTGATATGGAACTGAATACCATCAAGCCCGCCGTCGGCGCCAAGCATGCTCCCAAGCGTGTCGGCCGCGGTATCGGCTCCGGCCTCGGCAAGACCGCGACTCGCGGTCACAAGGGTCAGAAGTCCCGTGCCGGTGGCTTCCACAAGGTTGGCTTCGAAGGCGGTCAGATGCCGCTGCAGCGTCGCCTGCCCAAGCGTGGCTTCAAGTCCCTGACCAACGCACGCAACGTGGAAATCCGCCTGTCCGACCTTCAGGCTCTGCCGGTTGATGAAATCGACCTGCTGACCCTGAAGCAGTCCGGCCTCGTGGACATCCACGCCCTGTCCGTCAAGGTGATTCTCTCCGGCGCGCTGTCCCGCAAGGTCGTGCTGAAGGGTATCGGCGCCACCAAGGGTGCCAAGGCGGCCATCGAAGCTGCCGGCGGCAGCATTGCCGAGTAATTCGTTACTCGTTTTTATAGGAAAGTCGGACGGTGGCTTCGAACAATCCGCTCATCAAGCAAGGTGGTAAGTTTGCCGATTTGAAGCGGCGGCTGTGGTTCTTGCTCGGCGCGCTGGTGGTCTACCGGATCGGGGCGCACATCCCCGTTCCGGGCATCGACCCCAACGCGCTGTCCGATCTTTTCCGCTCGCAGCAGGGCGGCATCCTGGGCATGTTCAACATGTTCTCCGGGGGCGCCCTGTCGCGCTTTACGATTTTTGCACTGGGGATCATGCCGTACATCTCGGCATCGATCATCATGCAACTGATGAGCGTCGCCAGCCCGCAGCTCGAAGCCCTCAAGAAGGAAGGCGAGGCCGGCCGGCGTAAGATCACCCAGTACACCCGCTACGGCACCGTGCTGCTTGCCCTGTTCCAGGGTCTGGGCATTGCCGTGGCCCTTGAGGCGCAGCCCGGTCTGGTCATCGACCCGGGCTTCATGTTCCGCCTCACCGCCGTGACCACCTTGGTTACCGGCACCATGTTCCTGATGTGGCTCGGCGAGCAGATTACCGAGCGCGGTCTGGGCAACGGCATCTCGATCATCATTTTCGCCGGTATCGCCGCCGGCCTGCCGAATTCGATCGGCGGCCTGCTCGAACTGGTGCGCACCGGTGCCATGCATCCGATCACCGCGATCTTCATCGTGCTGCTGGTCGGTGCCGTGACCGCCTTCGTGGTGTTCGTCGAACGCGGCCAGCGCAAGATCCTGGTGAATTACGCCAAGCGCCAAGTTGGCAACAAGATCTACGGAGGCCAGAGCTCCCACCTGCCGCTCAAGCTCAACATGGCTGGTGTGATTCCGCCGATCTTCGCCTCGTCGATCATCCTCTTCCCGGCCACCGTGGCTGGCTGGTTCGGTTCCGGTGACAAGGCGCGCTGGCTCAAGGACGTGGCCGCTACCCTGAGCCCTGGCCAGCCGCTGTACGTCATGTTGTATGCAGCCGCCATCGTGTTCTTCTGTTTCTTCTACACGGCCCTGGTCTTCAACTCCAAGGAGACCGCCGACAACCTGAAGAAGAGCGGCGCCTTCGTCCCCGGCATTCGCCCCGGTGACCATACCGCCCGCTACATCGACAAGATCCTGATGCGGTTGACCCTGATTGGGGCTGCTTACATCACCCTGGTGTGCCTGCTGCCCGAGTTCCTGATCCTGAAGTGGAACGTGCCGTTCTACTTCGGCGGCACCTCGCTGCTGATCATCGTGGTGGTGACCATGGACTTTATGTCCCAGGTTCAGGCCTTCATCATGTCTCATCAGTATGAGAGTCTGCTCAAGAAGGCTAACTTCAAAGGCGGTCTGGCTGCGAAATAACTGAACAAAAATGGCCAAGGAAGACGTTATCGAAATGCAGGGCGAGGTAGTTGAGAACCTCCCCAACGCAACATTTCGGGTGAAGCTGGAAAACGGGCACATGGTACTCGGTTTCATTTCGGGAAAGATGCGTATGCACTACATCCGCATCCTTCCCGGCGACAAGGTGACGGTTCAGCTCACACCGTACGACTTGTCCAAGGCTCGGATCGTCTTCCGGACCAAATGAGTTGGGAGCGCAAGCTCCCATTGGTAAAGAATCTCTACGCGGTAACTTAGGTGGCAAGCGACTGGCTGCGTCGCAAGTCATCGACGATTAGGAGTTGATCATGAAAGTGCTGGCTTCGGTTAAGCGTATCTGCCGTAACTGCAAAATCATCCGTCGCCACGGCGTGGTTCGGGTGATCTGCAGCGATCCTCGGCATAAGCAGCGCCAGGGCTGATCGCATTTGCGTTGATACGCAAGGCGATTGTGAAATATAATCAGTAGTTTCGCTTTCTAGGGTGAATCCATGGCCCGTATTGCAGGGGTTAACATTCCGGCCCATAAGCATGCTGAGATCGCGCTGACCGCGATTTTTGGCATTGGCCGTACCCGCGCGCAGCAAATCTGCGACGCGGCTGGCGTCAACCGTTCTTCCAAGGTTAAGGATCTGTCCGAGGCCGAGATGGAGCGGCTGCGTGACGAGGTGGGCAAGTTCTCGGTTGAGGGTGATCTCCGCCGTGAAGTGACCATGAGCATCAAGCGCCTGATGGACTTGGGCTGCTACCGTGGCGTGCGCCACCGCCGTGGCCTGCCGTGCCGCGGTCAGCGGACCCGTACCAACGCTCGGACCCGCAAGGGCCCGCGTAAGCCCATCGCTGGCAAGAAATAAGTAGGGACGAATCATGGCCAAAACTGCCGCCAAAGTTCGCAAAAAAGTCAAAAAGAACGTTGCTGAGGGCATCGCCCACATCCACGCCTCTTTCAACAACACCATCATCACCATCACCGACCGCCAGGGCAACGCTCTGTCCTGGGCGACCGCTGGTGGTGCCGGCTTCAAGGGCTCCCGTAAGAGCACCCCGTTCGCTGCCCAGGTCGCTGCCGATGCGGCTGGCCGCGTCGCGGTCGAGTGCGGCGTGAAGAACCTGGAAGTGCGCATCAAGGGCCCCGGCCCTGGCCGCGAATCTTCTGTCCGTGCGCTCAACGCGCTGGGCATGAAGATCACCGCGATCACCGATGTGACTCCGGTTCCGCATAACGGCTGCCGTCCGCCGAAAAAGCGCCGCATCTAACAGGAGTTTGCCGTGGCAAGAAATCTTGATCCGAAGTGCCGTCAGTGCCGCCGCGAAGGTGAAAAGCTTTTCCTCAAGGGCGAAAAGTGCTTCACCGACAAGTGCGCCATCGAGCGTCGTTCCTACGCGCCCGGTCAGCACGGCCAGAAGTCTGGTGCCCGTCTGTCCGACTACGGCGTGCACCTGCGTGAAAAGCAGAAGATCCGCCGCATCTACGGCGTCTTGGAAGGCCAGTTCCGCCGCACCTTCGCGAGCGCCGCTGCCAAAAAGGGCCAGACCGGCGAAAACCTGCTGCAACTGCTCGAATCCCGTCTCGACAACGTGGCCTACCGCATGGGCTTCGGTGCTTCCCGCTCCGAGTCCCGCCAGGTGGTGCGTCACAACGGCGTGCTGGTGAACGGCAAGCGCGTGAACATTCCCTCCTTCATCGTTCGCCCGGGCGACGTCGTGGAACTGGCTGAAAAGACCAAGGGCCACCTGCGTGTCAAGGCTGCGATGGCGGCTGCCGAATCCCGCGGCTTCCCCGAGTGGCTCGAAGTGGACGTCAAGGCTGGCAAGGGCACCTTCAAGGCTCGCCCGCAACGCAGCGAACTGCCCTCCACCATCAACGAGAGCCTCGTCATCGAACTGTACTCGAAGTAATCCGAGTAGGTTCGACGAGCAGCCAAAGGACAGCCAATGCAAAGCAGTGGACTTCTGAAACCGCGCATCATCGATGTGCAGAACCTCTCGCCGGTCCAGGCGCGGGTGGTCATGGAGCCGTTTGAACGCGGCTACGGCCACACCCTTGGTAACGCGCTGCGCCGCATCCTGCTGTCGTCCATGCCCGGCTATGCTCCCACCGAGGTGAGCATCGACGGCGTGCTGCACGAGTACTCCACCATTGACGGTGTGCAGGAGGATGTCGTGGACATCCTCCTCAACCTCAAGGGTGTGGTGTTCAAGCTGCACCGTGGCGAAGAGGCGGTCCTCACCCTGAAGAAAGAGGGTGAGGGTGTGGTGCGCGCCCGTGATATCGAGATTTCCCACGACGTGGAAATCATCAACCCGGATCACGTGGTCGCCCATATCTCCGCCGGCGGCAAGCTCAACCTGCAGATGAAGGTGCAAAAGGGCCGCGGCTATGTCCCCGGTACCATGCGCCAGTCCCCGGACGGTTCGAAGAGCATCGGCAACCTGGTGCTCGACGCTTCTTTCAGCCCGGTGCGCCGCGTCGCCTACAGCGTCGAGAGCGCCCGTGTGGAACAGCGTACCGACCTGGACAAGCTGGTGATCGACATCGAGACCAACGGTGCCATCGATCCGGAAGAAGCGATCCGCAACGCGGCCCGCATTCTGGTCGAGCAACTGTCGGTGTTCGCTGATCTGGAAGGCACCCCCGCCCCGGTGGAAGCCGCCAAGCCGATGCAGGTGGACCCCATCCTGCTGCGCCCGGTGGACGACCTGGAGCTGACCGTCCGGTCCGCCAACTGCCTCAAGGCCGAGAACATCTACTACATCGGTGATCTCATCCAGCGTACCGAGAACGAGCTGCTCAAGACCCCGAATCTGGGTCGCAAGTCGCTTAACGAGATCAAAGAAGTGCTGGCCGCCCGCGGCCTCACCCTGGGCATGAAGCTCGAGAACTGGCCTCCGGCCGGCCTCGAGAAGGTCTGACCCAGCGCATCGATAAAGGAACTCAACCATGCGTCACCGTAACGGTCTTCGCAAACTGAACCGTACCAGCGCGCACCGCCAGGCGCTGCTGCGCAACCTGACCAACGCCCTGCTGCGTCACGAAGCCATCCGCACCACCCTGCCGAAGGCCAAGGAACTGCGCCGGGTGGTCGAGCCGATCATCACCCTGGGCAAGACCCCGAGCCTGTCCAATCGCCGCCTGGCCTTCAACCGCCTGCGCGACCGCGAGATGGTGGTGAAGGTCTTCGACGAGCTGGGCCCCCGCTTCCAGACCCGCCCCGGCGGCTACCTGCGCATCCTGAAGTGCGGCTTCCGCCCCGGCGACAATGCGCCGATGGCCTACGTCGAACTGCTGGATCGTCCCGAAGGCGGCGAAGCCGTGGAAGGCGAAGTGGTCGAGCAGGCCTAAGCCTTCTCTGCCCACAAGCATCAAGAAAAAAGCCAGGCGTTCTGCCTGGCTTTTTTCTTTGCCATTCTGCCTGTTGCACCGCCGTTGCTTGCCGCATCGGCGCTCGCAGGCCGCCACGGCGGGCTTCCCCACCGTGGCGGCAGTGCCTCAGTGCTGAAGGATCTTGGAGAGGAACTGCTGGGCCCGCTCCGAGCGCGGTGTGCCGAAGAACTCCTCCTTGCCGGCATCTTCGACGATCCGTCCCTGGTCCATGAAGATCACCCGGTTTGCCACTTTGCGAGCAAAGCCCATCTCGTGGGTCACGCACATCATGGTCATCCCTTCCTGGGCCAGCTCGACCATGACGTCGAGCACCTCGTTGATCATCTCCGGGTCGAGGGCCGAGGTCGGTTCGTCGAACAACATGCAGATCGGGTCCATGGCCAGGGCCCGGGCGATGGCCACGCGCTGCTGCTGACCGCCGGAGAGCTGGCCGGGATTCTTTTCGGCATGGGCCTTGAGGCCGACCCGTTCGAGAAACTTGAGGCCCTTGGCGCGGGCCTCGTCCCTGGATCGGCCCAGGACCTTGACCTGGGCGATGGTCAGGTTCTCGGTGATGGTCATGTGCGGGAACAGCTCGAAGTGCTGGAAGACCATCCCCACGTGGGCACGCAGCTTGGGCAGGTTGGTCTTGGGATCGGCGATGGAGGTGCCGTTGACCACGATGTCGCCCTGCTGGAACGGCTCCAGCCCATTGACGCACTTGATCAGGGTGGACTTGCCCGAGCCGGAGGGGCCGCACACCACCACCACCTCGCCCTTGCGGATCTCGGTCGAACAATCGGTCAGCACCTGGAACTGACCGTACCACTTGGAAACGTTGCGGATGGAGATCATTGACCGATCCTCTTGTGGAAGCGTTTGACGAATTGGGAAAGGCTGAAGCAGAGCACGAAGTAGACGGCCCCGGCGAACAGCAGCAGCTCGACGATGCGCCCGTCCCGGTCGCCGATCTTCTGGGCGGTGCCGAAGAAGTCGGCCAGACCGATGACGTACACCAGGGAGGTGTCCTGGAACAGGATGATCGCCTGGGTGAGCAGCAGGGGCACCATGTTGCGGAAAGCCTGGGGCAGCACGATCAGCCGCATCGTCTGGCCCGGGGTTAAGCCCAGGGCCAGGCCGGCATTGACCTGCCCCTTGGACACGCTCTGGATGCCGGCGCGGATGATCTCCGAATAGTAGGCTGCCTCGAACAGGGTGAAGGCCACCAGGGCCGAGACGAAGCGGATGTCGGACAGCCCCTCGCCGAAAATGCTCTTCAGCAGCTGCGGCACGATCAGGTAGAACCACAGGATCACCATCACCAAGGGCACCGAGCGGAACAGGTTTACGTAGCCGGCGGCGAGAAAGGCCACCGTCCGGTTGGACGACAGCCGCGCCACGGCCAGTACCGTGCCCCAGAGGATGCCGATGACGATGGCGGTGAGGGTGATCTCCAGGGTCACCGCCATGCCCTTGGCGAGCAGGGGCAGGGCGCCGGGGATCGAACTCCAGTCGAAGTCGTAGTTCATTTGCCACCTCCGATGAAGCCCGGCACCTGGACGTTCTTTTCCAGGCGGCGCATCAGGAACATCACCGTGACGTTGATCAGCATGTACAGCAGGGTGACGGCGATGAACGCCTCATAGGGCTGGGCCGTGTAGTCCACCAGCTGCTGGGCCTGACGCGACAGTTCGATCAGGCCGATGGTGGTGGCCACCGCCGAGTTCTTGAAGATGTTGAGGAACTCGGAGGTGAGGGGCGGGATGACGATGCGGAAGGCCATCGGCAGGATCACGTAGCGGTAGGTCTGGGGCAGGGTGAAGCCCAGGGCCAGGCCGGCGTTCTGCTGCCCCTTGGGCAGGGAGAGGATGCCGGCGCGCACCTGCTCGGCCACCCGGGCCGAGGTGAACAGCCCCAGGCACAGCACCGCCGCCAGGAACTGCTGGGACAGCGGATTCATCTGCTTGAAGGCGTCGCCCCAGCCGAAGGGCAGCAATTCGGGCACGACGAAGTACCAGACGAACAATTGCACCAGCAGGGGCACGTTGCGGAACAGTTCGACGTGGCAGGTGGCGAGGAAGGACAGGGGCTTGCTCGGCACGGTGCGCAGCACCCCGATCAGCCCACCGACCAGGAGGGCGATGACCCAGGCCGAGAGGGAGAGGGTGACGGTCCATTGCAGGCCCACCCCCAGCCAGCCCAGGTAGGTGGTCTCGCCGGACGGCACCGTCTGCAGGAAGACCGGCCAGTTCCAGTTGTAACTCATGGGAATCGACTTTCAGGGGATTGAAAGAAAAACGGAAGGGCGCAGGCCCTTCCGTCTCCATGCGCCGTGGTGACGCGCCTCGCGCTTATTCGAAGGGCTTGTCGTTGGGCGCCTTGTAGAGCGCCTTCATGGCGTCGGACAGGGGGAAGTTCAGGTTCAGCCCCTTGGGCGGGATCGGGTTGAGGAACCACTTGGCGTAGATCTTCTCCGCCTCGCCCGAGGTCATGGCCTTGGTCAGGGCCGCGTCCACCAGCTTCTTGAACTGAGGGTCGTCCTTGCGCAGCATGCAGCCGTAGGCTTCAAAAGACTGGGGCGTACCCACCACCACCCAGTCGGCCGGGCGCTTGGCCTTGGCCATTTCGCCGTAGAGCAGGGCGTCGTCCATCATGAAGCCGACGGCGCGGCCGGTTTCCAGGGTGAGGAAGGCCTCGCCGTGGTCCTTGGCGCTGATGATGTTCATCTTCATCTGCTTCTCTTCGTTCATCTTGCGCAGCAGACGCTCGGAGGTGGTGCCGGCGGTGGTCACCACGTTCTTGCCGGCCAGGTCGGGGAAGTCCTTGATGCCCGAAGTGTTCTTGGTCATCAGCCGGGTGCCGATGATGAAGATGGTGGTCGAGAAGGACACCTGCTTGGCCCGCTCGCTGTTGTTGGTGGTGGAGCCGCACTCGATGTCCACCGTGCCGTTCTGCACCAGGGTGATGCGGTTGGCAGAGGTCACCGGCATCATCTTGACCTGCAGGTTGGGGGCCTTCAGCTCGGCCTTGACCGCATCCACCGCCTTCAGCATCAGTTCCTGGGAGTAGCCGATCACCTGCTGCTTGTCGTCGTAGTAGGAGAAGGGGATGGAAGATTCCCGGTGCCCCAGGGTGATGGCGTTGGTTTCCTTGATCTTCTTCAGGGTCGGGCCCAGGTCCTGGGGGGCCGCCACGGCCGTGGCCGAAACCGCCAGGGCGGACAGGCCGAATGTGAGGGCGAGGGACGTTGCGATCTTGTTCATCTGGGTTTCCTCTCGTTATTGAATGTTCTTCGACAAATGAGCGGGCAAGGGGCAAAAAGTTGCAGAACCTTCTGCCCTCTCGCCCCGAAACGCGGGCCGGTGCTGCCTGCCATTCTTCCATGATGGCCCAAGGATGCGGCGATTCCAGGAATTCCGGCGATTCTAACCAGTTACGGCGCGCCCGTCGTACCGCGCCGCACCAAACGACGGGCGCTCAGGCGAGGGCCATGGCGCCGTCGGCCTGGCTGCCTTCCTCACGCTGCTGCAAAGCCCACAGCTGGGCGTAGGCCCCGTCGGCGGCGAGCAACTGGGCGTGACTGCCGCGCTCGACGATACGTCCCCCGTCGAGCACCAGGATTTCGTCGGCGTCCATCACGGTGGACAGGCGGTGGGCGATCACCAGGGTGGTGTGGCCCCGGGCCGCGGCGCGCAGGCTCTCGCCGATGGCCTGCTCGGTCTTGCTGTCCAGGGCCGAGGTGGCCTCGTCGAAAATCAGGATGCGCGGCTGCTTCAGCAGCGCCCGGGCAATGGCCACCCGCTGCTTTTCGCCGCCGGAAAGCTTGAGGCCCCGCTCCCCCACCCGGGTTTCGTACTTGTCCGGCAGGCTCTCGATGAACTCATGCAGCTGGGCGGTGCGCGCTGCGGCGACGATCTCCTCGCGGCTGGCCTCGGGCCGGCCGTAGCGCAGGTTGTAGAGCAGGGTGTCGTTGAACAGCACCGTGTCCTGGGGGACGATGCCGATGGCGCCGCGCAGGCTTTCCTGGCGGAAGTCGCGAATGTCCAGGCCGTTGACCCGTACGGCGCCGCCGGTCACATCGTAGAAGCGGAACAGCAGGCGCGACAGGGTGCTCTTGCCGGCGCCGGAATGGCCCACCACCGCTACCTTGTGGCCGGCCGGCACGGTGAACGACACCCCGTGCAGGATCGGCCGCTTGGCGTCGTAGTGGAAGTGCACGTTCTCGAAGCGCACCTCCAGGGGGCCGCTGGGCAGGTCCCGGGCGTCGGGGCGGTCGGCGATCTCCCGGTTCTCGCCGAGCAGCTTGAACATGCGCTCGATGTCAGTCAGGGCGGTGCGGATCTCCCGGTAAACGATGCCGAGGAAGTTGAGCGGCATGTACAGCTGGATCAGGAAGGCATTGACCAGCACTAGGTCGCCCACGGTCATGCGCCCCTCGGCCACGCCGTTGGCGGCGCGCCACATTATGGCGGTCACCCCCAGGGCGATGATCGCCTGCTGGCCCAGGTTGAGGGCCGACAGGGATAGCTGGCTCTTCACCGCAGCGCCCTCCCACTTTTGCAGGGCGCTGTCGTAACGGCTGGCCTCGTACTGCTCGTTGTTGAAGTACTTCACCGTCTCGAAGTTGAGCAGGCTGTCGATGGCCTTGCTGTTGGCGGCCGAGTCCGACTCGTTCACCGCCCGGCGGATGGCGATGCGCCGGTTGGACACCACCACGGTGAACACGATGTAGGCGGCCAGCGACACCAGGGTGATGAGCACGAACCCCACGTCGTATTTGACGAACAGGATGCTCATCACCAGGGCTAGCTCCACCAGGGTGGGCAGGATGCTGTAGAGCAGGTAGCTGATCAGGCTGCCGATGGAACGGGTGCCCCGCTCGATGTCCCGGGACACGCCGCCGGTCTCCCGCTCCAGGTGGAAGCGCAGCGACAGGGAGTGCAGGTGGCTGAACACCTGCAAGGCGATGGAACGCACCATGCGCTGGGTCACCCGGGTGAACAGCATCTCGCGCAGTTCGGTGAACAGGGCGGTGGAAAAGCGTAGCAGGCCGTACAGCAGCAACAGCAGCACCGGCAGGGCCAGGGCCTGCTGGGGGCCGGACAGGTCGTCGATCATGTGCTTGAAGATGATCGGCGTGCCGACGTTGGCGAACTTGGCGGCGATCAGGCAGGCCATGGCCAGGGCCACCCGGCCCCGGTACTGCCAGACGTAGGGCAGCAGGGTGCGCAGGGTGGCGAGCACGTGCAATTCGGGGGCGGGGCCGGCGGGAGCCGGGTGGGCGGAATGGGAGCGGCGCATGGGGCGATAGGGCTGGAACGGCGGAAAGGGCGGCCGGCACGGGCAAGCTTAAGCAGGCGGCGGACGGCGCAGACGGGCGGTGCCCGGGGAGGGGCGTCAAGCGCAGTATGCCCCGCCCGCCCCGCTTTCGTCTCGCTGCGGCAAGGGCGGCCAACCGAGGGCGGGATGAGGGCAGGGCGGGGGGGCGCGGAGGCACCACACAAGTCCGCGCCAGTTCTCGCTCTTGGCGATGCCCTGCTGAAACTCCGCGCCTGGCGCGGGGTTTGGCGAGGCGGCCGGAAGCATCATCGGCACGGGGCATGACACGGAACGGGCCAGGCAAGGTGAGCCGACGGTGAAAGGACGAGATGGAAGGAATGGGTCCGAGGGGTGGAGTAAAATCGCCCCCATGACCGACCCGCGCTTCATCCACCTCCGTCTCCACAGCGAGTATTCCATCACCGACGGCATCGTCCGCCTCGACGACGCCGTAGCCAAGGCCGCCGGCGACGGTATGCCGGCCCTGGCGCTCACCGACCTGGCCAACGGCTTCGGGCTGGTCAAGTTCTATCTGGCGGCGCGGGGCAAGGGGGTCAAGCCGATCGCCGGCGCGGACGTGTGGATCGCCAACCCCCAGGAGCCGGACCGGCCCAGCCGGCTGCTGCTGCTGGTGCGCAGCCACGCCGGCTACCTGCAACTGTGCGAACTGCTTTCCCGGGCCTACCTGGAGCCGAGCCGGCGCGACCGGGCCGAAGTCCAGCGCGAGTGGTTCGCCGAAATCGGCTGCGACGGGCTGATCGCCCTGTCGTCGGCCCACCTGGGCGACGTGGGCGAATCCCTGTTGGCGGGCAACAGGGACGAAGCGAAGAGGCGTGCCGAGCGCTGGGTCGCGTTGTTCCCGGACGCCTTCTACCTGGAAGTGCAGCGCTACGGCCAGCCCCAGCAGGAGTTGCTGGTTTCGGCTACCGCCGATCTGGCGGCGGAAACCGGACTGCCCCTGGTGGCCACCCACCCGATCCAGTTCCTCTCTCCGGACGATTTCCTCGCCCACGAGGCCCGGGTGTGCATCGCCGAGGGCTACGTGTTGGCCGACACCCGGCGCCCCCGGCCCTATACGGAGCAGCAGTACTTCCTCACCCAGGAGGACATGGCCGAGCGCTTCAAGGACCTGCCCGAGGCCCTGGCCAATACGGTGGAGATCGCCAAGCGCTGCAACCTGTCGCTGACCCTGGGCAAGAACTACCTGCCCCTCTTCCCCACCCCCGAGGGCATGACCCTCGATGACTTCCTGATCGACGAGGCCAAAAAGGGGCTGGAAGAGCGCCTCGCCCACCTCTATCCGGACCCGGAGGAGCGGGAACGGCAGCGGCCGCGCTACGAGGAACGGCTCAAGTTCGAGTGCGACACCATCGTGCAGATGGGCTTCCCCGGCTACTTCCTGATCGTGGCCGACTTCATCCAGTGGGCCAAGAACAACGGTGTGCCGGTGGGCCCGGGCCGGGGTTCCGGCGCCGGCTCCCTGGTGGCCTACTCGCTCAAGATCACCGACCTGGACCCGCTCGCCTACGCCCTGCTGTTCGAGCGCTTCCTCAACCCGGAGCGGGTGTCGATGCCCGACTTCGACATCGACTTCTGCCAGGACAACCGCTGGCGGGTGATCGAGTATGTGCGCGGCAAATACGGCGCCGACGCCGTGTCCCAGATCGCCACCTTCGGCACCATGTCGTCGAAGGCGGTGATCCGCGACGTGGGGCGCGTGCTCGACATGCCCTACAACTTCTGCGACCAGCTGTCCAAGCTGATCCCGGTGGAGCAGAACAAGCCCCTGGGGCTCCGGGAGGCCATCGAGGCCGAACCGCAACTGAAGGAGCGGATCGAGCAGGAAGAAGAGGTCAGCGAACTGTTCGCCCTGGCCGGCAAGCTGGAGAACCTGTCGCGCAACGTCGGCATGCACGCCGGCGGCGTGCTGATCGCCCCGGGCAAGCTCACCGACTTCTGCCCCCTCTACTGCCAGCCCGGCGGCGAGTCGGTGGTGTCCCAGTACGACAAGGACGACGTGGAAAAGGTCGGTCTGGTGAAGTTCGACTTCCTGGGCCTGCGCAACTTGACCATTATCGAGCTGGCCCTGGACTACGTGGCCCGGCTCACCGGCACCCGCCCGGACCTGGCGGCCCTGCCCTTCACCGACCCGGCCGCCTACCGCATCCTGAAGGAAGCCAACACCACGGCGATCTTCCAGGTGGAATCGGACGGGATGAAGAAGCTGTTGAAGAAGCTCGGCCCCGACCGTTTCGAAGACATCATCGCCGTGCTCGCCCTGTACCGCCCCGGCCCGCTCGGCTCGGGGATGGTGGACGACTTCATCCTGCGTAAGAAGGGCCAGCAGGCCATCGACTATTTCCACCCGGACCTGGAAGCCAGCCTGTCGCCCACCTACGGCGTCATCGTGTACCAGGAACAGGTGATGCAGATCTCCCAGATCATCGGCGGCTACACCCTGGGCGGCGCCGACATGCTGCGCCGGGCCATGGGCAAGAAGAAGCCCGAGGAAATGGCCAAGCACCGGGAGACCATCGCCGAGGGCGCCAAGAAGAAAGGCTACGACCCGGCCCTGGCCGAACAGCTGTTCGACCTGATGACCAAGTTCGCGGAGTACGGCTTCAACAAGTCGCACACCGCCGCCTACGCGGTGGTCACCTATCACACCGCCTGGCTCAAGGCCCACCACTGCGCCGCCTTCATGGCCGCCACCATGTCCTCGGACATGGACAACACCGACACCGTGAAAATCTTCTACGAAGACACGGTGGCCAACGGCATCACTGTACTGCCGCCGGACGTGAACCATTCCGACTACCGCTTCGTGCCGGTGGACGCCAAAACCATCCGCTACGGCCTGGGCGCGGTGAAGGGCACCGGCCAGCAGGCGGTGGATTGCATCCTCGCCGCCCGGGCGGCGGATGGGCCGTTCACCGACCTGTTCGACTTCTGCCGCCGGGTGGACAAGCGCCTGGTCAACCGCCGCACCATCGAGGCCCTGGTGCGGGCCGGCGCCTTCGATTCGATCGCCCCGGAAGGCGGCGACCGGGCGCTGCTGCTGGCCTCCGTCGGCGTGGCCATGGAGGCCGCCGAGCAGGCCGCCGCCTCGGCCCACCAGGGCGGCCTGTTCGACATGTTCGCCGCCAGCGGCGAGGCCACCGAGCACGCCCCCGACTACGTGCGCCCGGCCGCCCCCTGGGACGAGAAGCAGCGCCTCACCGAAGAGAAGATCGCCCTGGGCTTCTTCTACTCGGGCCACCTGTTCGACTCGGTCAAACACGAGGCCCGCCGCTTCGTCAAAAAATCCCTGTCCCAGCTGGAGCCGGCCCGGGACCTCCAGATGGCCGCCGGCATCGTCGCCGACGTGCGCACGCGCATGAGCCAGCGCGGCAAGATGGCCCTGATCCTGCTCGACGACGGCACCAAGCAGGTGGAGGTCACGGTCTTCTCCGAACTGTTCGACGCCAGCCGGAACAAGCTCAAGGTAGACGAACTGCTGATCGTCGAGGGCAAGGTCAGCCGCGACGACTTCCGCGACGGCATCCGCTTCGTCGCCGAGCGGCTGATGACCCTGGCCGACGCCCGCAGCGAATTTGCCCGCTACCTGGCCCTGTCCATGAACGGCCAGGCCGACGCCAAGAAGCTGCGCGCCCTGCTCGCCCCCTACGTGCCCGGCCCCTGCCCGGTGCGGGTGCGCTACCGCAACGACGCCGCCAGCTGCGAGCTGATCCTGGGCGAAACGTCCCGGGTGCGCCTGGAAGAACCCCTGCTCGCCGAGTTCCGCCGCTGGCTGGGGGACGACGGCGTGACGGTGGCCTACGCCGGCGATTGAGTCTGCCGTTTTTGGCGTTTATCTAATTACCAAACCCCGCGCCAGTATTGGCTTTCCGAGGTGCCTGCCTGGAGAGCGAGGACTGGCGCGGAGCTTGAAGCAGCGGCCGTGTAGAACCAAGCTGGGCGCGGGCTCGCCCTATCCCGATGCTTGCGGCCCTGTCCCCGCTTCGACGACCCGGCCGCCCCCGGCTTTTTTTCTGATCCCCTGATCCCCTGATCCGCCACCGCCATGACCCTGATCGACCAGACCCTGCTCGACGCCCTGTCCGCCGAAGCCCGCCAGGCTCCTCGGGGGCGCAAGAACCGCAACTTCCACCCGGCGGACGACTTCCCCGCCCACCGGCTGCTCAACGCCATCGAGCCCGGCTCCTACGTCATGCCCCACCGCCACCTGGACGGAGACAAGGCCGAGACCATCGTGGTGGTGCGCGGCGAACTGGGGCTGGTGTTGTTCGACGACGCGGGAGCGGTGGCCGCGACCCATCGCCTGACCCCCGGCGGGGCGGCGGTGGGCGTGGACCTGCCGGCGGGCACCTGGCATTCGGTGCTGGGGCTGGTGCCGGGCACCGTCTTCTTCGAGGCCAAGGCCGGCCCATACGTGCCGATCCGGCCGGACGAAAAGGCCGCCTGGGCGCCGGCCGAGGGCGACCCCGGTGCGGCCGCCTACCAACAACGCTTGGCCGGGTATTTCGCCTGATCCAGCACGCTGCGCGACCGGGGCGCCGTGTTGCAGCGCGGCAACCGGGAGCGGGGCAATTTGCTACACTCAATCGCAATATCCCGCCGGCAATTTGCGGGGGGCGTGGAAAAAGCGCGAAGAACGCTCCGGCGGGCCGATGCGGCCATTCCGCAACATGAATGGGGCTGCACCGGCAACGACGGGCCGGGCGTGAAAAGGCCCACAGACAGCAGGGATAATAAGGGGGATGATGGCCGGGCCGACCGGCTGGGGGGCGAGATGAATACTCGCGAGCCGGGGAAAAAACGGCGGGGAGCGTGGTGATGGCGGAAAACCGCCTTTTCCAGATAGGGGAGTTCGCCAGGCGAACCGCTCCATCCGCTCCCCAGGCGACGACCCTAGCCAGGCCGCCGACCCCAAGACCATAAAAGGAGAACAGCGCCGGTCAGGCTACGCTCAAGCCCTTACGCCATGCTTACGCCATGCGGGCGGCCGGTGCTTACCGCCGCGCACGGACGCTTTCCCAGCCTTGCCGCCGCCCGCTCCACCCGTTCCATTGTTTCGCCCGCACCTCCTCTCCAGGTTTCCATGCGCATCCTCGTAGCAGAAGACGACAAGATCATCGCCGACGGACTGGTCCGTTCCCTCAAGGCCGCCGGCTACGCCGTGGACGTGGCGGCCAACGGGCTGGACGCGGACAACGCCCTGGTGGCCAACACCTACGACCTGGTGATCCTCGACCTGGGCCTGCCCCGGCTGCCCGGCCTGGAAGTGCTCAAGCGTCTGCGCGGCCGCCAGAGCGCCGTGCCGGTCCTGATCCTGACCGCCCTGGACGGCACCACCGACCGGGTCAAGGGCCTGGACCTGGGGGCCGACGACTACATGGGCAAGCCCTTCGACCTGCAAGAGCTGGAAGCCCGGGTGCGCGCCCTGACCCGACGTTCCTCGGGCACCGCGCCGCTCATCCAGTGTGGCGCCCTGAGCTACGACCAGGTGGGCCGGGTGGCCCAGCTGAATGGCACCAGCCTGGACCTGTCGGCCCGGGAGCTGGGCCTGCTGGAAATCCTCCTCTCCCGGGTCGGCCGGCTGGTGTCCAAGGACCAGCTGGTGGATCACCTGTGCGGCTGGGGCGAAGAGGTGTCGCACAACGCCATCGAGGTCTACATCCACCGCCTGCGCAAGAAGCTCGAACCGGGCGTGCGCATCGCCACGGTCCGTGGCCTGGGCTACTGCCTTGAAAAACCCCAGGACGACTCCCGCGTCCGCTGAGGCGGACGCCGCGCCGGAGGCGGGGGGCGGCAAGCGGCGCGGCGGGGGCGGCCAGCGCTCCCTGTTCGGCGAGATCCTGGACTGGATGCTGGCGCCGCTCCTGTTCGTCTGGCCGGTGTCGATCGCCATCACCCACTACTTCGCCAACACGGTGGCGGCCTACCCCTACGACCAGTCGCTGCGCGAGCACGTGAACGTGGTCACCCGCCAGATCAAGTTCGTGGACGGCAAGCCGGTGGTGAATCTGCCCCTTTCGGCCCGGGCCATCCTGCGCGCCGACGAGGTGGACAGCGTCTACTTCCATGTCATCACCCGCCAGGGCCAGCGCATCGTCGGCGACCCGGAACTACCCATGCCCGACGATCCGGCCACCCTGGTCGGGGAACTGGGCGAAATCCAGTTCCGCGACACCGAAATCGGCGGCCAGGACCTGCGCGTGGCTTACTCGATCATGGGCGACCCGGCGGTGGCCAAGGACCGCTGGCTGATCGTCGAGGTGGGCGAGACCTTGGAAAAGCGTTCCCAGCTGGCCAACAAGATCATCGCCAGCGTCATCCTGCCCCAGTTCGTCATCATTCCCCTGGCGGTGGTGTTGGTCTGGTTCGGCCTGTCCCAGGGGCTGCGGCCCCTCACCTGGCTGCGCGAGCGCATCGAGGCCCGGCCCGAGGACGACCTGTCGCCGATCCCCAACCGCCGGGTGCCGGAAGAGTTGCGCCCCCTGATCGACGCCTTCAACGCCATGATGGAGCGGGTGCAGCGCAACCTGGAGGTGCAGACTCGCTTCATCGCCGATGCCGCCCACCAGTTGCGCACCCCCCTGGCCGGATTGAAGGCCCAGGTGCAGCTGGCCCTACGCGAGAACGACGCCGAGCAGGTGCGCCACGCCCTGGGGCAGATCGACATCAGCGTGGATCGGGCCTCCCACCTGGTGAACCAGCTGCTGGCCCTGGCCCGGGCCGAAGGGGTGACCGGCGACGCGGACCTGGTGGTGGTGGACCTCAATCAACTGCTCAAGGAGTGCGCCAGCGAGTGGGTGTTCGCCGCCCTGGACAAGCAGATCGACCTTGGCTTCGAGGATGCCGGCGAGCCGGTGGCGGTGCGCGGCTACCCCTTCTGGCTGCGTGAGCTGATCAACAACCTGCTCGACAACGCCCTGCGCTACACCCCGGCCCACGGCCGGGTGACCTGCCGGATGCGGCGCGAGCTGGGGGAGGGCAGCGGTAGCGACCGGGCCGTGCTTGAGGTCGAGGATAACGGTATCGGCATCCGCCCCGAGGAGTGCGAACTGGTGTTCGAGCGCTTCTACCGCAGTGAGGAAGTCACCGGCGGGGTGGTGGACAGCAAGGGCAGCGGCCTGGGCCTGCCCATCGTGCGCGAGATTGCCGCCCTGCACGACGCCACCGCCAGTCTGGTGCCCAATCCCCTGGAAAAGGGTACCGTGGCGGCGGTATCCTTCCCCCTCTACCATCCCCCGGAAGAGCCGGCACCCCCCAGCCCGATCATGGCGGGCCTGGCGTGACGCCGCGACGATAGGTGCAACGCCGGTTTCCCACAGCGGGCCGGCAGTGGGTTGGTGCGGGGCGATCGCTCCCGGCCGGCCGGTTTTTGCTGCAGTTGCACAGTAAACAATTCGTTGCGCGTAAGTGAAACGTAAGGTTTCCCTCCTAGATTACCGACATTCCTGTCCATCCCGGGCGGGTGTGGCATCGAGAAATCCAAAGGAGGAGTCATATGCGGGACGATCTGGTCGCCAAGATTCAGGCGAATCCCAAGTATCACCAGCTCAAGTCCAAGCGCAACGCGTTTGGCTGGGTGCTCACCGTCATCATGCTGATCGCCTACTACGGCTACGTCGGCGTGATCGCGTTCGATAAGGAACTGTTCGCCCAGCGCGTGGGCGAGGGCGTCACCACCCTCGGCATCCCCGTCGGCTTCGGTCTGATCGTGTTCACCATCGCCATTACCATCTACTACGTGCGGCGGGCGAACGCGGAGTTCGACAGCCTCACCGATGAAATTCTCAAGGAGGTGAAGTAATGAGCCGCCTCACCCAAATCCTCCTTTCCGCCGTCCTGCTCGGCGGCAGCTCCGTGGCCCTGGCCGCGGGCGCCCTGGAAGGCGCGATCGAGAAACAGGCCACCAACTGGCTGGCCATCGGCATGTTCGTCGCCTTCGTGATCGGTACCCTGGGCATCACCTACTGGGCGGCCAAGCGCACCAAGACCACGTCTGACTTCTACACCGCCGGCGGTGGCATCACCGGCTTCCAGAACGGTCTGGCGATCGCCGGCGACTACATGTCCGCGGCCTCGTTCCTGGGTATTTCCGCCGCCGTGTTCGCCAACGGCTACGACGGCCTGATCTACTCGATCGGCTTCCTGGTGGGCTGGCCCATCATCATGTTCCTGATGGCCGAGCGGCTGCGCAACCTGGGCAAGTTCACCTTCGCCGACGTTGCCGCCTACCGCTTCTCCCAGACCCCGATCCGGGCGCTGGCCGCCACCGGGACCCTGGTGACCGTGGCCTTCTACCTGATCGCCCAGATGGTAGGCGCCGGCCAGCTGATCAAGCTGCTGTTCGGCCTCGACTACTCCACCGCGGTGATCATGGTCGGCATCCTGATGATCCTCTACGTCACCTTCGGCGGCATGATCGCCACCACCTGGGTGCAGATCATCAAGGCCGTGCTGCTGCTCTCCGGCGTGACCTTCATGGCCTTCATGGTCCTGGCCCAGTTCGGCTTCTCTCCCGAAGCCCTGTTCGCCAAGGCCGTGCAGATCAAGACCGAGAAGGCGCTGGCCGCCGGCAAGTCCGCCGAAGAGGCCGCCAAGGTGGGCTTCTCCATCATGGCCCCGGGCAACTTCATCAAGGACCCCATCTCCGCCATCTCCTTCGGCATGGCGCTGATGTTCGGTACCGCCGGTCTGCCCCACATCCTGATGCGCTTCTTCACCGTGCCCGATGCCAAGGAAGCCCGTAAGTCCGTGGCCTGGGCCTGCACCTGGATCGGCTACTTCTACATCATCATCTTCTTCATCGGCTTCGGCGCCATCGTGCTCGTGGGTACCAACCCCGACTTCCTGGATGCCAAGGGCGTGCTGAAGGGTGGCGGCAACATGGCGGCGGTCCACCTGGCCAAGGCCGTGGGCGGTGACGTGTTCCTCGGCTTCATCTCCGCCGTGGCCTTCGCCACCATCCTCGCCGTGGTGTCCGGCCTGACCCTGTCCGGCGCCTCCGCCGTGTCCCACGACCTGTACGCCTCGGTGTTCTGCAAGGGCCACGCCCCCGAAGGTTCCGAAATTCGCGTGTCCAAGATCACCACCCTGGTGCTCGGCGTGGTGGCGGTGATTCTCGGTATCGCCTTCGAGAAGCAGAACGTGGCCTTCATGGTTGCCCTGGCCTTCGCCATCGCCGCCTCGGCCAACTTCCCGGTGCTGTTCCTGTCCGTGCTGTGGAAGGGTTGCACCACCCGCGGCGCCTTCATCGGGGGCTTCCTCGGCCTGATCACCGCGGTCGCCCTGACCATCGTCTCCAAGGCTGTGTGGGTGGACGTGTTCGGCAACGCCAAGGAGCTCTTCCCCTACGCTTCGCCGGCCCTGTTCTCCATGACCGTGGGCTTCGTCGGGATCTGGCTGTTCTCGATCCTCGACTCCAGCGCCCAGGCCCAGAAGGAACGGGAGTCCTACGACGCCCAGGAAGTCCGCTCCGAAACCGGCTACGGTGCCGCTGCGGCCTCCGCGCACTAACGACGCACAATTCCGACATCGACTTCGGTCGAACCACTTCAACCCCGGGCTGCGTCCCGGGGTTTTTTTCTTCAGGGACAAGAACATGACGACAACCGCTCCCGGCTCCACCCGAGCCAGCATCCGCACCCTGCTCATGCTGCCGGTGCGCGAAGCCCGGCTGCGCCCGCCCCTGACCGTTCCCGCCAGCCATACGCTGCGCCAGGGGGCGCGGCTGATGGACCAGCAGGGCGTGGCCTTCGTGCTGGTCGCGGCCGAGGACGGCGGCGCCCTGGGCATCGCCACCGGCACCGACCTGCGCCGGGCGGTACTGGCCGGCGACCGTGCACCGGAGACGCCCCTGGCCGAGGTGGCCACCTTCCCGGCCATGGCCGTGGATGGCGAACGTTCCCTGCTCGACGCCCTGCTGCTCTTCAACCGCCACGGGTTCGAACGGTTGCTGGTGGAAGAGGGCGGCCAGCCCCTGGGGGTGCTCGAAGCCGGCGAGATCCTGCGCCACCTGGCCAGCCATGCCGATGCCGTCAGCTTGCAGATCGAAGCGGCGGCCCACGTCCGCGATCTGGCCCCGGCCCACGCCAGCCTGCTGCGGCTGATCGCCGCCCTGGCCGCCGAGCAGGTGCGGGTGGACCACATCGCCCGGGAGGCGAGTCAGCTCACCGGCCAGGTCTTCGCCCGGGTCTTCGACTTGCTCGCTCCGCCGGAACTGGCGCGGCAGGTGTGCTTCGTCGCCCTGGGTAGCGAAGGGCGCGGCGAGCAGATATTGCCCACCGACCAGGACAACGCCTTCATCCTGCGCGATGCGTCCTGCCGGGACGAAGCCCTGGCCCTGGGCCGGACCGTCAGCGCCGCATTGCTGGAGCTGGGCTATCCGGAGTGCCCGGGCGACATCATGGTACGCAACCCGGAATGGGTGATGACCGTCGAAGAGCTGCGCCACAAGGTTCACGACTGGGTGGCGGCGCCGTCCGAGGCCAACCTGCTTAACCTGGCGATCCTGCTCGACGGCCATGCCCTGGCCGGGGATGCCTCGCTCCTCGACGCAGCCCGGACCCTGATGTTCGACCTGTGCGCCGGCAACGCCACCTTCATGGCCCGCTTCGCCCAGGGAGCGGTGCGCTTTCCCAGTGCCTTGGGCTGGTTCAACCGCCTGGTGGGCGCCCGGGAGGGCGAGCACAAGGGCCGCATCGACCTGAAGAAGGGCGGGGTCTTTCCCCTGGTGCATGGCCTGCGCGCCCTGGCCCTGGAAGAGCGCATCCCGGTCACCGGCAGCCTGGAGCGCCTAGCCGTGCTGCGCGACCGCCGGGTACTGTCCGCCGCCTTCGCCGCCGAACTGGAGGAGGCTTTCCTGGTGCTGACCCGGTTACGCCTGGAGGCTGGCCTGGCCACCGCCGAGGCCGGGGGCGACGACCGCAATCATTTGGATCCCCAGGCCCTCAACCGGCTGGAGGCCGACCTGCTCACCGCCACCTTCCAGAGCGTTGAAAACTTCAAATCGTGGCTGCGCCAGCACTACCGCATGGACGTGCTGGGGCTGTGACGGAACCCGGCCGGGGCGGCGGCGTGGTACCGCTCCAGCCGGTCCCAGGCCTGGGCAACGGGTGCGCGGAAACTCTTTGACAGTCGCGTGACCCTTGCCTATAATGCGGCCTTCTTTGACGGCCAGGTAGCTCAGTTGGTAGAGCAGCGGATTGAAAATCCGCGTGTCGGCGGTTCGATTCCGTCCCTGGCCACCACAAGATTCGATGCAAAAAAGCCAGTCCTCGCGACTGGCTTTTTTGCGTTTACTCTTTTCGTTTCTCCTGTTGCGTCTTGCGGCACGGCCACCGTATCGCTGCGGTAGCCGTGCCACAGGGCTGGTCAGGCCAGATCGAAGCGGTCCGCGTTCATGACCTTGGTCCAGGCGGCGACGAAGTCGCGGACGAACTTCTCCCGGTTGTCGTCCTGGGCATAGACCTCGGCGTAGGCACGCAGCACCGAGTTGGAGCCGAACACCAGGTCGACCCGGGTGGCCGTCCACTTCACGGCGCCACTCTTGCGCTCACGAATTTCGTACAGATTCCGGCCGGCCGGCTTCCAGGTGTAGGCCATGTCGGTCAGATTGACGAAGAAGTCGTTGGTCAGGGCGCCGACCCGGTCGGTGAACACGCCGTGGCGGGTGCCGCCGTGGTTGGTGCCGAGCACGCGCAGGCCGCCGACCAGGACGGTCATCTCGCAGGCGGTCAGCCGCATCAGTTGGGCCCGGTCGAGCAGCATTTCTTCCGGAGTGACCGCGTAATGCTGCTTCTGCCAGTTGCGGAAGCCGTCGGCCAGGGGTTCGAGCACCTCGAAGGACTCGGCGTCGGTCATGGCCGCCGTGGCATCGCCCCGGCCCGGGGCAAACGGCACCGCCACGTCGACGCCCGCCGCCTTGGCGGCCTGCTCGATGCCGACGTTGCCGGCCAGCACGATCACGTCGGCCACGCTGGCGCCGGTCTCGGCGGCGATCTTTTCATACGCTGCCAGGGCCTTGGCCAGCCGGGCCGGTTCGTTGCCTTCCCAGTCCTTTTGCGGGGCCAGGCGGATGCGCGCACCGTTGGCGCCGCCGCGCTTGTCCGAGCCGCGGAAGGTGCGGGCGCTGTCCCAGGCGGTGGCTACCATTTCGGCGATGGAGAGGCCGCTGGCGGCGATCTTGGCCTTAACTGCCGCCACGTCGTAGTCGCTGCGGCCGGCGGGAACCGGGTCCTGCCAGATCAGGTCTTCCTGGGGCACGTCCGGGCCGATGTAGCGGGCCTTGGGGCCCATGTCCCGGTGGGTCAGCTTGAACCAGGCCCGGGCGAAGACCTCCGAGAAGTAGGCCGGGTCGTCGCGGAAGCGCTCGGCGATCTTGCGGTATTCCGGGTCGAACTTCATCGCCATGTCGGCGTCGGTCATGATCGGCTTGCGGCGGATCGTCGGGTCCTCCACGTCCACCGGCATGTCTTCTTCCTTGATCGCCACGGGCTCCCATTGCCAGGCGCCGGCCGGGGACTTCTGCAGCCACCAGTCGTGGCCGAACAGCATGTCGAAGTAGCCATTGTCCCAGCGGGTGGGATGGGTGGTCCAGGCGCCTTCGATGCCGCTGGTCACCGTGTCGCGGCCGACGCCCCGGGTGGCGTGGTTCATCCAGCCTAGGCCCTGTTCTTCCAGCTCGGCCCCTTCGGGCGCCGGGCCCAGGTTGGCGGCGCTGCCGTTGCCGTGGGTTTTGCCCACGGTGTGGCCGCCGGCAGTCAGCGCCACGGTCTCTTCATCGTTCATCGCCATGCGGGCGAAGGTGACGCGGATGTCCCGGGCGGTCTTGAGCGGGTCGGGCTTGCCGTCCACGCCCTCGGGGTTTACGTAGATCAGGCCCATCATCACGGCGGCCAACGGGTTTTCCAGGTCGCGCTCGCCGGAATAGCGGCTGCCCTCGCTGCCGGTGGGGGCCAGCCATTCCTTTTCGGAGCCCCAGTAGACATCCTTTTCGGGATGCCAGATGTCTTCCCGGCCAAAGCCGAAGCCGAAAGTCTTGAAGCCCATCGACTCGTAGGCCATGTTGCCGGCCAGCACGATCAGATCGGCCCAGCTCAGTTTGTTGCCGTATTTCTTCTTGATCGGCCAGAGCAGGCGGCGGGCCTTGTCCAGGTTGGCGTTGTCCGGCCAGGAGTTGAGCGGGGCGAAGCGCTGGTTGCCCGTACCGGCGCCGCCCCGGCCGTCGGCGATGCGGTAGGAGCCCGCCGCGTGCCAAGCCATACGGATCATCAGGCCGCCGTAGTGGCCCCAGTCCGCCGGCCACCATTCCTGGCTGTCGGTCATCAGCGCCTTCAGGTCTTGCTTGAGCGCGGCCACGTCGAGCTTCTTGACCTCGTCCCGGTAGTTGAAACCGGCGCCCAACGGGTCGGTCTTGGTGTCGTGCTGGTGCAGGATGTCGAGGTTGAGCGCCTTGGGCCACCAAGCAGCGTTCGACGCGCCTGCCGTCGTGTTGCCGCCGTGCACTACAGGACAGCGGCCTGCGTTCGTGAGCGTATTGCCTTCCATATCCCTTCTCCTTCCGTAACGAGGTTGATGGTCGTTTTCCGTCGCCACCGTTGGCTTCGTTTCGAGCGGTGCGGTGCCCGTGTCCGTGCGACCTGGGCGAGGCGTACTTTGCCGCCGATATCGGTCATTGCCTGCTCAGGTTAGCAGAAGAAGGCGGCATGTTCCCCGCATGCGGATTGATGAGCTTGATTGATAAAACTAATTGAGTTGTTAAGTTTGATTGCAGCTTGTTGTCGCGATTGCGTGTGGGCGGGTTTGTCGCCACTGTTTACGAGGCGTCTCGCCGCACCCCGGAAGGCCCGTGCCTGCTTGCGGCGCCGGGGCCGCTGGGGTAGTATGCGCGCCTCGCATTGGTGAGCCGAAGTACGCGATAGCGCTTCTGGCCACCGACGGGCTCCAGCCAGCCCAGCTTCCGCTGGGCTTTTTGTTGCAAGCCCTTAGCGACGTGAAAGCTCGAACCGGCGACATCCGGATCGGGCGCGCCGCGGTCGCCCATGTAGCTCAGTGGCAGAGCACTCCCTTGGTAAGGGAGAGGTCGGCAGTTCAATCCTGCCCATGGGCACCATCGACACTTTCGGACACCTGAAACGCCGACCGGCCACGGTCGGCGTTTTGCTTTTGTGGGCCGAAAAGGCGGTGGCGGTGGCGGTGCCGCTACCGGCGGCCGTGCGGGGCTGCTAGCATTCCCGGGTCACTGCCTCCGGGCAGCACGTTTCCACCAAGGACTCCCCATGGACATCGCACGAATTTCCCAAGCCCGCTATACCACCAAGGCCTTCGATCCCGCCAAGACGATTCCCCAGGACAAGATCGAGCAGTTGCGCACCCTGCTGCGCAACAGCCCTTCGTCGGTCAATTCCCAGCCCTGGCACTTCGTCATCGCCAGCACGCCGGAAGGCAAGGCGCGCATCGCCAAGGGCACCCAGGGCGGTTTTGCCTACAATGGCCCGAAAGTGCTCAACGCGTCCCACGTGGTGGTGCTGTGCGGGCGCAAGACCTTGGACGACGCCCACCTGAGCGCGGTGTTGGCCCAGGAGCAGCGCGACGGCCGCTTCGCCACGCCCGACGCCATGGCTACCCAGGACAAGAGCCGGCGCTTCTACGTCAACCTGCACCAGACCGAGCTGAAGGATGAAGCGACCTGGGTCGAGCGCCAGGTTTATCTGGCCTTGGGCACCCTGCTCCTGGGAGCTGGAGCCCTGGAGATTGACGCCTGCCCAATGGAGGGCTTCGACGCCGCGATCCTGGACGCCGAACTCGGCCTGGCAGAGCAGGGCCTGACCAGCCTGGTGCTGGTGGCCCTGGGCTACCGGGGCGAGGGCGACTTCAATGCCAAGCTGCCCAAGTCGCGCCTGCCCGAGTCGACTCTATTCACCAGCCTCTGATTGCCGGGACGCCATAAACGACAACGCCCGCCGGTTTCCGGCGGGCGTTTGCATTTTGCGGGGGGCTGTGCCGCCCCGTCTTCCCAAATCAGGAGTGGCTCGGGGGTTCGCCTTTGTGGCGGAAACTGATGCGGGCTTTGGTCAGGTCGTAGGGCGACATTTCCAGGGTGACCCGGTCGCCTTCCAGGATGCGGATGCGGTGCTTGCGCATCTTGCCCGAGACGTAGGCGATCACTTCGACGCCGTTTTCCAGATTGACGCGAAAGCGGGTGTCCGGCAGCACTTCGGCGACGACGCCCTGCATTTCGATGAGTTCTTCCTTGGCCATGGTCTAGCTTCCTGCGTCTCCGGCCGGCCCGGAGGAGAAATAGTGACGTATATAAAAAAAGCCCGGCGAACCGGGCTTTTTTCGTGCAACCAGGTGTTTAGCCTGATTACTCGATCGGGCGAATGTTGGTCGCCTGCAGGCCCTTCGGGCCGGTGGTCACGTCGAAGGTGACCTTTTGGTTCTCAGTCAGGGTCTTGAAACCTTGGGATTGGATCGCGGAGAAGTGGGCGAAGAGATCCTCACCGCCGTTGTCGGGGGAGATGAAACCAAAGCCTTTGGCGTCGTTGAACCACTTGACGGTACCAGTTGCCATGATGAATAGCTTCCTTGAAGAAGAAATGAAGAGGGGAGGATTCCCCGGAACACGAGATCAAGGAGAACTGCCGGCTAACTGGAGTCGCAGAAATAGGTACTGCAAAACTAGGTGCTGCCGTTGCTACTTGTAAATCCCGAACTTGCGAGTATGGCGTCTTGCCGGAGGATTGGCAAACATTATTTTTCGCGGGGTGCTTTTGGGCACCTGGCCCAGCGGGGCTGACCCACCCGTCGACCGGAGGGCGTGGACTCGGCGACGGCCGCCGGGCCGAAGCGGCGGAGGCCCCCCGGGGGGCGCCGGATAGGGCGGGGAGCAAAGTCATCTTTACGCTGTCTTTATATCGCATCCGGGTCTATTAACAGCATTTTTTCCCGGCCGTCATTAGGTTGTAGACCGTATTGAAAGCATGGGGGCGCCTTGGTTCTCCGGGTGTTCCCGCCGCGCTTTTCAACCCGTTTGCAAGCATCGAGGTGCGTATGAACGCTTTATATCTGACGGTCGGCCTGGTGGCGCTCGGCTTGGCCGTGTACCTGCTGATCGCGCTGTTCCGTGCGGAGGACTTCTCATGAACGGCCTTTCCCCGTCCGTGCTGGCCGCCGGGCAGTTGATCGTCTATCTGGTCCTGCTGCTGGCGCTGGCCTGGCCCCTGGGCGGCTACATCGCCCGGGTCTTCGACGGCCGCATCCGCTTCGGGGCCGCCCTGGAGGCCCGCATATACCGCCTGTGTGGCATTGATCCGGCCCAGGAGATGGGCTGGAAGCGCTATGCCCTGGCGGTGTTGTTGTTCAACGCCCTGGGCTTTGCCGCCGTGTTCGCCCTGCAACTGCTGCAAGGGGCACTGCCCTTCAACCCGGAGGGGTTCGGCGCCATGACCTGGGATTCGGCCCTCAACACCGCCGTCTCCTTCGTCACCAATACCAACTGGCAGGGCTACAGCGGCGAAAGCACGATGAGCTACCTGACCCAGATGCTCGCCCTGGCGGTGCAGAACTTCTTTTCCGCCGCCACCGGCCTGGCGGTGGTGATGGCCCTGATCCGCGGTCTGGCCCGGCACTCGGCCCAGACCATCGGCAATTTTTGGGTGGACCTGGGGCGCGGCACGGCTTATGTGCTGCTGCCGGTGTCCTTCGTCGTCGCCCTGCTGCTGGCCGGCGGCGGCGTGATCCAGAACCTGGACGGCTACAAGACGGTGCCCTTGGTGGAGCCGGTCACCTTCAGCCAGCCCAAGGTCGATGCGGCCGGCCAGCCGGTGCTCGGCGCCGACGGCAAGCCGGCGATGGAAGAGGCCACCACCCGGGAGCAGCGCCTGCCCATGGGGCCGGTGGCCTCCCAGGAAGCGATCAAGATGGCGGGCACCAACGGCGGCGGCTTCTTCAACGCCAACTCGGCCCACCCCTACGAGAACCCGACGCCCTTCACCAATCTGGTGGAGATGCTGGCCATCTTCCTCATTCCGGCAGCCCTGTGCTTTTCCTTCGGCCAGATGGTTGGCGACCGGCGCCAGGGCTGGACGGTGCTGGCCACCATGACCCTGCTGTTCGTCATCGCCGTGGTCGCCGTCACCGCCGCCGAGAGCCAGACCCCGGGCTACCTGACGGCCCAGGGCGCCACCGCCGTGGGCAACCTGGAAGGCAAGGAGGTGCGCTTCGGCATCAACGCCACCAGCCTGTTCGTCGCCATCACCACCGGCGCCTCCTGCGGCGCGGTCAACGCCATGCACGATTCCCTCACCCCCCTGGGCGGCCTGGTGCCGATGTTGCTGATGCAGCTCGGCGAGGTGGTCTTCGGTGGGGTCGGCACCGGCCTCTACAGCATGCTGGTGTTCGCCATCCTGGCGGTCTTCCTGGCCGGGCTGATGGTGGGGCGCACCCCGGAATACCTGGGCAAGAAGATCGAATCCTGGGAGATGAAGATGATCTCCGTGGCCATCCTGATCACCCCCTTCCTGGTGCTGGCCGGCACCGCGGCGGCGGTGATGACCGAGGCCGGCCGGGCCGGCATCCTCAACCCGGGCGCCCACGGCTTCTCCGAGGTGCTCTACGCCCTGGTCTCGGCGGCCAACAACAACGGCAGCGCCTTCGCCGGCCTGTCCGCCAACACCCCCTTCTGGAACCTGCTCACCGCCGTCGCCATGGCCTTCGGCCGCTTCGGCGTGATCCTGCCGGTGCTGGCGGTGGCCGGCTCCCTGGCGGCCAAGAAGCGCATCCGCGAAGGGGCCGGCACCCTGCCCACCCACGGCACCCTGTTCGTGGTCCTGCTGGGGGCCACGGTACTGATCGTCGGCGCCCTGACCTACCTGCCGTCCCTGGCCCTGGGGCCGATCGCCGAACACCTGATCCTGTTCCCGGCGCACTGAGCCCCTCGGCGCGCCTTCCGGGAGAACCCACATGAAACATTCCGCTCCGCTGCCCCTGTTCGACCGCGCCCTGCTCGGCCCGGCGATCAAGGGCGCCTTCGCCAAGCTGTCGCCCCGGGTGCAGATGAAAAACCCGGTGATGTTCGTGGTCTACGTCGGCAGCATCCTCACTTCCCTGCTGTTTGCCCAGGCCATCACCGGTGAGGGTGAGGCCCCGGCCGGCTTCATCCTCGCCGTGTCCCTGTGGCTGTGGTTCACCGTGCTCTTCGCCAACTTCGCCGAGAGCCTGGCCGAAGGCCGCAGCCAGGCCCAGGCCGCCGCCCTGAAGGGGCTCAAGAAGACCACCTGGGCGAAGAAGTTGCAAAAGCCCCAGTTCGGTGCCGCCACCTACACTGTGCCCGCCGAGGACCTGCGCCGCGGCGACGTGGTGCTGGTCACCGCCGGCGAATTCGTGCCCGCCGACGGCGAGGTGATCGAAGGTGTGGCCTCGGTGGACGAGTCGGCCATCACCGGTGAGTCGGCCCCGGTGATCCGGGAATCCGGCGGGGATTTCTCGGCCGTCACTGGCGGCACCCGGGTGCTGTCCGACTGGCTGGTGGTGCGCGTCACCACCAACCCGGGCGAAGCCTTCCTCGACCGCATGATCGCCATGGTCGAAGGCGCCAAGCGGCAGAAGACCCCCAACGAGATCGCCCTGACCATCCTGCTGGTGGCCCTGACCCTGGTCTTCCTGCTGGCGGTGGCCACCCTGCTGCCCTTCTCCCTGTTCTCGGTGGCGGCCGCCGGCCTGGGCTCGCCAGTGACGGTGACCGTGCTGGTGGCCCTGCTGGTCTGCCTGATCCCCACCACCATCGGCGGCCTGCTCTCGGCCGTGGGCGTGGCCGGCATGAGCCGCATGATGCAGGCCAACGTGATCGCCACCTCGGGCCGGGCGGTGGAAGCCGCCGGCGACGTAGACGTGCTGCTGCTCGACAAGACCGGCACCATCACCCTGGGCAACCGCCAGGCCTCGGCCTTCGTGCCCGCCGAGGGCGTCACCGAGCGGGAGTTGGCGGATGTGGCGCAACTGGCCTCCCTGGCCGACGAGACGCCGGAAGGGCGTTCCATCGTGGTGCTGGCCAAGGAGCGCTTCAACCTGCGCGAGCGGGACCTGCACGCCCTGGAAGCGAGCTTCGTCCCCTTCACCGCCCAGACCCGCATGAGTGGCGTCAACCTGGGCAACCTAGAAAAGCCCCGCCAACTGCGCAAGGGCGCGGCGGACGCCATCCGCCGCCACGTCGAATCCCAGGGAGCCGCTTTCCCCGCCGGGGTGCAGCGCCAGGTGGACGAGGTGGCCCGTAGCGGTGGCACGCCCCTGGTGGTGAGCGACGACGTCAAGGTACTGGGGGTGGTCGCCCTCAAGGACATCGTCAAGGGCGGCATCAAGGAGCGCTTCGCCGAGCTGCGCCGCATGGGCATCAAGACGGTGATGATCACCGGCGACAACCGGCTCACCGCCGCCGCCATCGCCGCCGAGGCCGGGGTGGACGACTTCCTCGCCGAAGCCACGCCCGAAGCCAAGCTGGCCCTGATCCGCCAGACCCAGGGCGAGGGCCGCCTGGTGGCCATGACCGGCGACGGCACCAACGACGCCCCGGCCCTGGCCCAGGCGGACGTGGCGGTGGCCATGAACACCGGCACCCAGGCTGCCAAGGAAGCCGGCAACATGGTGGACCTGGACTCCAATCCGACCAAGCTGATCGAGATCGTCGAGATCGGCAAGCAGATGCTGATGACCCGGGGGGCGCTCACCACCTTCTCGGTGGCCAACGACGTGGCCAAGTACTTCGCCATCATCCCGGCGGCCTTCGCTACCACCTATCCCCAACTGGCCACCCTCGACGTGATGCGCCTCAACAGCCCCACCTCGGCCATCCTCTCGGCGGTCATCTTCAACGCCCTGGTCATCGTCGCCCTGATCCCCCTGGCCTTGAAGGGCGTCCACTACCGCGCCCTGGGGGCGGCGGCGCTGCTCAAGCGCAACCTGCTCATCTACGGCGTCGGCGGCCTGATCGTGCCCTTCATCGGCATCAAGCTGATCGACCTGCTGCTCGGCCCCATCCTCAACCTGTTCGCCTAATCCGGAGTCGGCCATGAATTCGCCCACCCTCACCCCGGCCGCCGGCGCGGCCCAGACCTCCGCCCCCCGGGAAACCGCCGGCCTATGGCGGCCCGCCCTGTCCCTCTTCGTGCTGCTCTCGGCCCTAACCGGCCTGGCCTATCCCCTGGCGGTCACCGGCATCGCCGCGGTGGCCTTCCCCTACCAGGCCCACGGCAGCCTGATCGCGGCCAAGGACGGCAAGGCTGTGGGTTCGGCCCTGATCGGCCAGCCCTTCTCCTCGCCCCGCTACTTCTGGGGCCGGCCCTCGGCCACCGCGCCCCAGCCGGACAACGCCCTGGCCTCCGGCGGCAGCAACCTGGGGCCCACCAACCCGGCCCAGGTCGAGGCCGTAGCCGCCCGGGTGGCGGCGCTCAAGGCCGCTGATCCGGGCAACAACGCCCCCATTCCCCAAGACCTGGTGACCGCCTCGGGCAGCGGCCTGGACCCGCATATCTCGCCGGAGGCGGCCCTCTACCAGGCCGCCCGGGTGGCCCGGGTCCGGGGCCTCGGTCAGAGCGAGGTGGAGGCCCTGATCGAGCGCCATACCGAAGGGCGCACCTGGGGGCTGCTCGGCGAGCCCCGGGTGAACGTGCTCCAGCTCAACCTGGCCCTCGACGCCCTGCACCGCTGACCCGGCGGGGGCGCAAGCCCCGCCATCCCCGGGCCGCCTCGCGGCGCCGCCGCCCGGCCGCCGCTCCTTGGCCGCCTTGGTCAGGTTGGCCGGCCGGGGGTAACTCAACAAGACTTGATCCTTCATACTCCACCCATGGCCGATCCCTCTGCACGCCCCGACCCCGACGCCCTGCTCGAACAGCTCCAGCAGGCCGATGCCCAGGCCGCCCGGGGCAAGCTCAAGGTCTTCTTCGGCGCCAATGCCGGCGTCGGCAAGACCTACGCCATGCTGGCCACGGCCCGGGCGCTGCGCGAGCAGGGCCAGGATGTGCTGGTGGGGGTGGTGGAAACCCACGGCCGTGGTGAAACCGCCGCCCTGCTCGACGGCTTGCCGGTGCTGCCGCCCCGGGAGCAGGACTACCGGGGCCATCGCCTGCGCGAGTTCGACCTGGACGGCGCCCTGGAGCGCCATCCCGCCCTGATCCTGATGGACGAGCTGGCCCACACCAACGCCCCGGGCTCGCGCCACCAGAAGCGCTGGCAGGACGTGGAGGAATTGCTCGCCGCCGGCATCGACGTGTTCACCACGGTGAACGTGCAGCACCTGGAATCCCTCAACGACGTGGTCGGCGGCATCACCGGGGTGCGGGTGTGGGAGACGGTGCCCGACCGGGTGTTCGACCAGGCCGACGAGGTGGTGCTGGTGGACCTGCCGCCGGACGAACTGCTCAAGCGCTTGCAGGAAGGCAAGGTGTACCTGCCCCGCCAGGCCGAGCGGGCGATCCAGAACTTCTTCCGCAAGGGCAACCTGATTGCCCTGCGCGAACTGGCCCTGCGCCGCACCGCCGACCGGGTGGACGGGGAGATGCGCGCCTGGCGCCGCGACCAGTCGGTGGAAACGGTGTGGCGCACCCGGGATTCCCTGTTGGTGGCGGTGGGCCCTGCCCCGGGGGACGAAAAGGTGGTGCGCACCGCCGCCCGCCTGGCGGCCCGGCTGGAAGTGCCATGGCACGCGGTGTACGTGGAGACGCCGCGCCTGCAACGCCTCGGCGAGCGGGAGCGGGCGCGAATTCTGGCGGTGCTGGCCCTGGCCCAGGAACTGGGCGCCCAGACCGCCACCCTGCCCGGCCAGGACGCCGCCGCGGCCCTGGTGGATTACGCCCGACGCCACAACCTGGCCAAGGTGGTGGTGGGGCGCTCACCCCGGGCGGAACGCTCCGCCCGCCCCTGGGGCTGGCTGGCCGGCCTGCTGCGCCCGCCCATGGCCGGCCGCCTGGCCCGGCGCGGCGACGACCTGGACGTGCTCGAAGTGCCGCGCAGCGACGCCGACCAGCGCATCCGCGGCCGCGGCCCCCTGGACGAGGACGAGGCGGTCGGCGCTGGCCCCCACGGTATGCAGGCCTACCTGCCCTACCTGGCCACCGCCGGGCTGTGCGCCCTGACCACGGCCATCGCCACCCCCCTGCTGCCCTACCTGGACCTGGCCAACATCGTCATGCTGTTCCTGCTCACCGTGCTGGTGGCAGCGATGAAGTTCGGCCGGGGGCCGGCTGTGCTGGCGGCGGTACTGTCGGTGGGGTTCTACGATTTCTTCTGCGTCCCGCCCATCTATTCCTTCGCCGTCACCGACGCCCAGTACCTGCTCACCTTCGCGGTGATGCTGCTGGTGGGGCTGGTCACCGGCCAGCTCACCGCCAACCTGCGCTTCCAGGCGGCGGCTTCGGCCCGACGCGAGCTGCGTTCCCGGGCCCTGTTCGAACTCGCCCGGGAACTGGCCGGGGCCTTCGCCCCCGAGCAGATCATCGAGATCTGCGACCGGGCGGTGCGTGCCTCCTTCGGCGCCTCGGCCCGGCTGCTGTTGCCGGACGCCACCGACCGGTTGGCCCTGGGGGACGATGCCAGCCTGGACCCGGGCATCGCCGAATGGGTGTTCGCCAAGGGCCTGCCGGCGGGCATGGGCACCGATACCCTGCCGTCGGCGCCTCGCCTCTACCTGCCCCTCAAGGCCCCCATGCGCACCCGGGGGGTGCTCGCCCTGGAGCCGCCGCCGGGAAGCGCGCGCCTGCTGCTGATTCCCGAGGAGCGGCGCCAGCTGGAAACCCTGGCGGCCCTGGTGGCCATCGCCCTGGAACGGGTCCATTACATCGCCGTGGCCCAGGACGCCCTGGTCAGCATGGAGTCGGAACGGCTGCGCAACTCCCTGCTGTCGGCCCTTTCCCACGACCTGCGCACCCCGCTCACCTCCCTGGTGGGCACCGCCGAGGCTCTGGCCCTCACCGGCCAGGGCGGCGAAGGGGCGTCCCTCACCCCGCGCCAGCGGGAACTGGCGTCCAGCCTGCGCGACGAGGCCCTGCGCATGAACGCCCTGGTAAACAACCTGCTCGACATGGCCCGGCTCGAATCCGGCCAGGTCCAACTCAACCGCCAGTGGCACGCCGTGGAGGAACTGCTCGGCAGCGCCCTGGCCGCCCGGGAGAACGCCCTGGCCGGGCACCGGGTGGTCACCGATCTGCCGGCGGATCTTCCCCTGGTGGAATGCGACGGCGTGCTGGTCGAGCGGGTGCTGTGCAACCTGCTGGAAAACGGCGCCAAATACACCCCGCCGGGCAGCACCCTGACCGTGAATGCCCAGGTGGTGGATGGCGGGGTGGCGGGGCGGCAACTCCAGGTGGCGGTCAGCGACGACGGTCCCGGGTTGGCGCCGGGGGCCGAGGAGCTGGTGTTCGCCAAGTTCAGCCGCGGCCGCGCCGAATCCAACGTGCCCGGGGTCGGCCTCGGCCTGGCCATCTGCCGGGCCATCGTCGAAGCCCACGGCGGGCGCATCTGGGCGGAAAATAAAACCCTGCCCGCCCCGGAAGGCGGCGAAGAGGCAGTCTCCGGCGGCGCCCGCTTCGTCTTCGCCCTGCCCCTGGGTACGCCGCCGCGCCTCGACGAGAGCGAAGCCGAAACCGAAGCCGGTGCTGGCGTCACCCCTGCGCTCCTTCCCCCGCCCATGGAATTGCCCTGATGAGTACTCCCGTCGTTCTCCTCGTCGAAGACGAAAAGACCATCCGCCGCTTCGTGCGCACCGCCCTGGAAGAGGGCGGCTGCGAGGTGCACGAAGCCGAGACGGTGCGCCAGGGCCTGATCGACGCCGGCACGCGCAAGCCGGACCTGGTGATCCTCGACCTGGGCCTGCCCGACGGCGATGGGGTGACCCTGATCAAGGAGTTGCGCGCCTGGTCCGCTACCCCGGTGCTGGTGCTGTCGGCGCGCAGCCAGGAGGCGGACAAGGTGGCGGCCCTGGACGCCGGTGCCGACGATTACCTGACCAAGCCCTTCGGCGTGGCCGAGTTGCTCGCCCGCAGCCGAGCCCTGCTGCGCCGCGGCCGCATTGCCGGCGGCGAGCCCCTGGTCTGTTTTGGTGACGTGACCTTGGACCTGGCCGCGCGGCGTGTTACCCGGAGCGGCGACGAGGTGCACCTGACCCCCATCGAATACCGCCTGCTCACCCAACTGGTGGCCCATGCCGGCAAGGTGGTGACCCAGCGCCAGCTGCTGCGCGAAGTGTGGGGGCCGAGCCACGCCGAGGACGGCCACTACCTGCGCATCTACATGGGCAACCTGCGCAAGAAGCTGGAGGCCGATTCGGCCCGGCCGCGCCACTTCCTCACCGAGACCGGGGTGGGCTACCGCTTCCAGCCGGATTGAGCGGCGTCCGGGCGGGGCGCACAGAGTGGCGCCGGGCAGTTTGGCTCGGCGCGCGGCAGGGGCAGGGCCAGCGGCGTGGGATGGGCGATCGCTACGCCCTGCTCTGACCCGTTGGGCCGGGCCGGCGTTGTGCACAAAACGCGTTGCCCCAAACCCTAGGCGGGGCGAGGACTTTCAGAGGGTATGCCTGGAACGCCGCGCCAGTGCTCGCATTGCGGGGCGCCTAGTTGGAGAGCAAGTATTGATGCGGCTTTCCGCGAGGCTGCCATCGCAGCGGTACGGGCAGTGCCGCGCCGGCGGCGGGGAACGAACAGGGGGCGATCCGGCGGCCTGTGAAAAATGCGATGCCTCAAATCCTAGGCGCGGCGCGGACTTTCAGAGGGTAGGCTTGGAACGCCGTGCCAGTGCTTGCGTTCCGTGGCGCCTAGCTGGGGAGCAAGGATTGACGCGGCTTTCCGCGAGGCGGCCATCGCAGCGGCTGGCTGGGAGGCAGGGGGCGAATGGGGAGCAGCGGCGAACTTGGTGGACGCAGTTGCACGAGTGACGTTGTGTCCGGTCTCGGGTGAGTAAGGGGGCGGCCTGTCCCGCCTTCCCTGCGTCTGCCGTGTGGCGGCTTCCCGAGGATGGGCCGGTGCCCGGCTCAGATGCGCTCGTAGGTGACGAAGGCGTAGGCGGTGCCGTTGGCGCCGGTGTGGGCCTGCCGGTCCGTTTCGCGCCACTGGTCGCGCTCCCAGGCCGGGAAGCGGGCGTCGCCTTCCGGCGCCAGATCCACCTCGGTGAGCACCAGCCGGTCCACCAGGTTCTGGGCCAGGGCCTGACGGTACAGCTCGGCGCCGCCGATCAGGAACACCTCGTCTCCCCCGGGGGCGGCGGCGGCGTGGGCCAGGGCCGCTTCCAGGCTGGTGCGCACCGTGGCGCCGGGGGCGGCGTAGGCGCCGTCCCGGGTCACCACCACGTTCTCCCGGCCGGGCAGGGGCCGGCCCAGGGATTCCCAGGTCTTCCGCCCCATCACCACCGGGTGGCCCAGGGTGGCGGCCTTGAAGTGCTTCAGGTCCTCCGGCAGGTGCCAGGGCAGGGCGTTGTTGCGGCCGATGATGCCGTTGGCGGCGACGGCGGCGATCAGGGTGGTGGTCATGGTCGTGGCGGAAAAGACAGTGGCGGGGCGGCGGTCGGGGCCTCGGGATGCTTAACGGTGGCCGTGGCGCTGGCAGTAGGCCACCAGGCCCCGGGTCGAGGCGTCCAGGTCGTCGGCGGGGGCGCCTTCGAGCACCGGCAGTACCCGGGAGGCGACCCGCTTGCCCAGTTCCACGCCCCATTGGTCGAAGGAGTTGATGCCCCACACCACGCCCTGGACGAACACCTTGTGCTCGTAGAGGGCCACCAGGGCGCCCAGGTGGAAAGCGTCCAGCCGGGGCAGCAGCAGGGTGGTGGAAGGCTGGTTGCCGTGGAACACCTTGAAGGGCAGCAGAGTATGGATTTCGTCTTCCGACAGGCCCTCGGCCTCCAGTTCGTGGCGGGCCTCGGCCTCGTTGCGGCCGAAGGCCAGGGCCGCGCTCTGGGCCAGGCAGTTGGCCAGCAAGGGGGCGTGGTGGCCGGGCAGGGGGTAGTCGCTGGAGGCGGCAGCGATGAAGTCGCAGGGCACTAGCCAGCCGCCCTGGTGCAGCAACTGGAAGAAGGCGTGCTGGCCGTTGACGCCGATTTCGCCCCAGACGATGGGATTGGTGCGGCAGGGCAGGGGCAGCCCTTCCCGGGAGACGGCCTTGCCGTTGCTCTCCATTTCCAGCTGTTGGAGGTAGGCGGGCAGGGAACGCAGGGACTCGTTGTAAGGCAGCACCGCCGAGGTTTCGGCGCCGAGGAAGTTGGTGTTCCAGATGCCGAGCAGGGCCATCAGCACTGGCAGGTTGCGTTCCAGGGGCGCCTCGCGGAAATGGGCGTCCATGGCGGCGGCGCCCGAGAGCAGGCGCTCGAAGCCGCCCATGCCGATGGACAGGGCCACCGACAGGCCCACCGCCGACCACAGGGAGTACCGTCCGCCGACCCAATCCCAGAAGGCGAAGACGTTGTCGCCGGGAATGCCGAATTCGGCGGCCCGGGCGGGCTCGGCGGTGACGGCGACGAAGTGCCGGGCCAGGGCCGCCTGGTGGTGGGCGGTATTGCCCACCGCCGAGAGCAGCCATTCCCGGGCGGTCTGAGCGTTGATCAGGGTTTCCTGGGTGGAGAAGGTCTTGCTGGCGACGATGAACAGGGTCGCCCGCGGGTCCAGGGTCTCCAGCAGCGGGGCGAGCTGGGCCCCGTCCAGGTTGGAGACGAAGTGCAGGTGCAGCCCCGGATGCTCGAAGGCGGACAGGGCGCGCACCGCCATCTTCGGCCCCAGGTCCGAGCCGCCGATGCCGATGTTGACCACGTGGCGGATCGCCTCGCCGGTATAACCGCGCCACAGCCCGGCACGCACCCGTTCGGCGAAGTCGCGCATCTGGTCGCGCACCTGGCGTACCTCCGGCATCACGTCGAGGGCGGCGGAAGGGAAGGGCGTCGGGTCCAGGTGGCGCAGGGCCGGGTGCAGCACGGCGCGCTTTTCGCTGGCGTTGATCGTCTCGCCAGCGAACAGCCGGGTCCGCCAGCCTTCAACGTCGGCAGCCCTCGCCAGGTCGGCGAGCAGGGCCATGCCCCGGGCGTCGATACGCTGCTTGGAAAAATCCACCAGCAGGTCGCCCAGGGAATGGGACATGGCGGAAAAGCGCTCCGGCTCGGCGGCGAAGAAATCGCGCAGATGCCGTCCGTGCAGGGCGTCGCGGTGGGCGGACAGGGCCTGCCAGGCCGCAGTGTGGGTAATCGGGAGGAGGCAGACGTCCTGAGCGGGCATGGTGGTCGTCAGTGTTGTGGTCGATCGGGGCGGCGGTTACACCGCCACCGGCGCGGGAATGTGGGGATGCGGATCGTAGCCGTCGAGGCGGATGTCCTCGAAGCGGAAGGCGAACAGATCGCGCACCTCCGGATTGAGGTGCAAGGTCGGCAGGGGCCGGGGCTCCCGGGACAGTTGCAGGCGCGCCTGCTCCAGGTGGTTGGAATAGAGGTGGGCGTCCCCTAGGGTGTGCACGAAATCGCCCACGCCGTAGTCGCACACCTGGGCCACCATGTGGGTGAGCAGGGCGTAGGAAGCAATGTTGAAGGGCACCCCGAGGAAGATGTCGGCGCTGCGCTGGTAGAGCTGGCACGACAGCTTGGGGCGCGGATCGGCAGCCTCCGGGTCGCCCGGGGCGACGTAGAACTGGAACAGGGCGTGGCAGGGGGGCAGGGCCATGCGGTCCACCTCTCCCGGGTTCCAGGCCGACACCAGGTGGCGGCGGGAGTCGGGGTTCTTCTTCAGCGCTTCGACCAGCTGGCCGAGCTGGTCCACGGTGCGGCCGTCGGCGGTTTCCCAGCGGCGCCACTGCTTGCCGTAGACCGGGCCCAGTTCGCCGTTCTCGTCGGCCCAGTCGTCCCAGATCGAGACGCCGTTGTCCTTGAGGTAGCGGATGTTGGTGTCGCCCTGGATGAACCACAGCAGTTCGTGGATGATGGAGCGCAGGTGCAGCTTCTTGGTGGTGACCACGGGAAAGCCGTCGGCCAGGTTGAAGCGCATCTGCCAGCCGAACACCGACAGGGTGCCGGTGCCGGTGCGGTCGGTTTTCTTCTGGCCGTGCTCGAGCACGTGGCGCATCAGGTCGAGATAGGGTTTCATGCGGCTGGAATCGGGGCGACACTATAATGAATGGCAAGATTGTACCCTGCCCGGCCATGCCTCCCGAGCCGGGCCCGCCAACAGCCGTTCCGACAGACCACCCCCGGCCCGCCGGGGCGGAGATTTCCATGCCCGAGTTGTCCGCTGCAATTGCCGCCGACCACCCCCTCGCCGATCCGGCGGGGTTGCGCTTGGCCCTCACCGCGGTGGATACGGGCAATCCCTTCAAGGCCCTGGATGCTCTGGCCGGCTGGCTCGAATCCCTGGCCGACAGCCAGGCGTGGCGCCCCGATGCCCTGTTCGACGTGCTCTGCGCCCTGGACGATGCGGCCCGCCCCCATCTGACCAAGCTGGCCCATGACTATCTGGGCGCTTCCTCCCTGTCCCGGGGCGAGGAGCGGCGCCTGGCCTTGCTCAATATCGATTTCCGCGGGCTGCTGGTAGCCCGCTACGAATCCTGCCTGCTACGCCTCGAAACCGGCCGGGCCCAGCCCGGCATGGGCGCCCTGGCCGCCCACCTGCCGGCCCTGGTGGTGCGTCTGCTCAAGGCCCAGGGGGCGGCGATCCGCTGGGCCCGCTACCGCTACGGCGCTATCGGCGGCGACGCCTGGCGCCGTCTCGGCTGGGCCTACGGCATCGCCGAGCGGGAGGATGTGGCGATGCGCGAGGTGCGCCTGGACGGCGACGGCGGCGCGACCTCGCCCCTGGCCGAGTACCTGCGCATCCTGATCCTGGCGACCTCGGCCACCGACGGGCTGAATCCGGCCGAGGTCGATCTGGCCGACCGGCTGGGGGCCTGGTTCCGGCCCCATTTTCGCTTCGTCCGCGAATCGGGAGCCGATAGTGTTTACTGGGTGGATTTGGCCCAGCCCTTGCCGCCTACCCGCCTGGCCCAGGAGCCGGCGGCGGCGCCGACCCTGCGCTTCTTTTCCCCGGGCGATGCCCTGGCCGCGTTGCAGTCCTTCACCGCCCAGGCCGAGCAGGGGCGCCTGCCGCCGGCCCTGGACCTGGGGCCGGGTAACGGGGTGGAACGGCTGCTGCCGGTGTTGCGCCACTTGGCGATGCATTGGGCGCCGGTGCCGCCCCTGCGCGCCCAGCAGCGCCACCGGGTCCATGCCCGGATGGCCGTGGTGGTGGGGTGGGATGCATGCAGCCAGGTGTTTTCCGGCGCCAGCGACGAGGTGCTCGACCGGGCTGCCAGTTGGGTGGTGGAGGACATCAGCCTGGGGGGCTGCGGCGCCTCGGTATCCGGCTGGGACGATGGATTGCGCGCGGGAAGCCTGGTCGGCATGTTGCCCGAGGAGGGCGGTGCCTGGCTGCTCGGAGTGGTGCGCCGCTTCCGCCGCGAGAGCGACACCGTGGCCAGCGTCGGGGTCCAGACCCTGAGCCGCAACGTCAAGCCCGTGGCCCTGCGGCCCCTGGGGGGGAAACACTATGGCGTGGTGGTGCCCGAACCGGCACTGTGGTTGCGCGACGGCAGCCGGGGCAACGAGGCGCGCTTCGTCGTTCGCGCCGGCGCCTTTGCCGATGGCGAGGCCCTGGAAACCGTCATCCAGGGCGCCCGGGTGGTGCTCGAGCCGGTAGGCCGGGACGAGGCCGGCCGGGGCTACGCGGTGGTCCGCTACCGGGCCCACCGGGCGGCTTGATCCGTTTGAGAATCGCTCAAGCCGCCAGGATCGGCGGCGCGGTTACGCGGCCGGCGGTTTTTGCGCCGACTTGGGGCGGAAGGCCTTGACCACCTCGTCCCGGGTTTCGATATAGGGGCCGCCGATCAGGTCGATGCAGTAAGGCACGGCGGCGAAGATGCCGGGCACCACGGGCTTGCCCGATTCGTCCTTCAAGCCTTCCAGGGTTTCCTTGATCGACTTGGGCTGACCGGGCAGGTTGAGGATCAGGCTGCGGCCGCGGATCACCGCCACCTGGCGGGAGAGGATGGCGGTGGGCACGAATTCCAGGCTGATCCGGCGCATCTGTTCGCCGAAACCGGGCATTTCCTTGTCGCCCACGGCCAGGGTGGCCTCGGGGGTCACGTCCCGGGGCGATGGGCCGGTGCCGCCGGTGGTCAGCACCAACTGGCAGCCGGAGCGGTCGGCCAGGTCGATCAGGGCTTCCTCGATTTCTGAGCGCTCGTCGGGGATCAGGCGCACCTCGGTTTCGAAGGGGGTGATCAGGGCCGCGGCCAGCCAGTCGCGCAGGGCCGGAATACCCTTGTCTTCGTAGACGCCGCTGGATGCCCTGTCGCTGACGGACACCAGGCCGATCTTGAGGGGGGAGTGGTGGTGCTGGGCCATGGCGTGCTCCGGATCAGAGGGGGGCGTCGAGGTCGTCTTGCGCCTCTTCTGCCGGTGGGACGCTCGCTGCCGCCTCCAGTTCCTTGAGTACCTGGAAGAGGGTGCGGAAGGCCTTGGGCGGTTTGTTCAGCTCCCGCTCCTTGAGGGCGTTGCGGCGCAACTGGCGCAGGTACTGGATGTCGGCGCCCGGGTGGGCGGCCAGCACGTCTTCCAGGGCGCGCTCGTTTTCCAGGATCTCGCTGCGCAGGCGCTCCAGGCGGTGCAGCTTGGCATTCTCGACCGCCGAGACGCCGTCGAAGGCGTCGATGGCGGCCTGTAGGGGTTCCGGGTCCGCGTCGCGCATCAGCCGGCCAATGTACTGCAACTGGCGGCGCCGGCCCTCGAAGTCGGTAATGCGCTGGGCTTCGCGCAGCGCGTCGCGCAGGCCGTCGGGCATCTCCACCTTGGCCAGCCGGTCGGCCGGCAGCTCGACCAGGCGCACGCCCAGGGCCTGGAGCGCTTCCACCTCCAGCTTGCGTTTGGTGCGGGAGGCGCGGCGGCGCGGCTCTTCGTAATCGTCGTCCGGGGCGTCCAGATCGACGAACAGGGGATTGTCGTGGTGACGGCGGCGGGTGGTCATGAACTGAGGTGGGGCTGGCCGCGGGGCGGCGCCCCGCTGGGTTGGAAAAGTGGACTGCTATGATAGCGACTTTGCCTCACCTGACCGAATTCCTATGGCTGCCAAGCGTTCCTTGCGTTCTCCCGCCCGCCCGGTTTCCCGGGGCGAGGCTTCGTCCCGCTTCTCCCATTCCCTCGACGACCTGAAGACCCTGGCCGCCGATGTGGTGGCGGTGGCCATGAAGGGGGGCGCCAGCGCGGCCGAGGCCGACATTTCCGAGGGCTTCGGCCAGTCGGTGACGGTGCGCTGCGGTGAGGTCGAAACCCTGGAGCACAACCGCGACAAGGGCATCGGTGTCACGGTGTATTGCGGCACCCGCAAGGGCTACGCTTCGACCAGCGACTACTCGCCGACGGCGATCCGCCAGACCGTGGAGGCGGCGCTAGCCATCGCCCGCTTCACCGCCGAGGACCCGTGTGCCGGCCTGCCCGAAGCCGAGTTGCTGGCGGACGGCCGGGGCGACCCGCAACTCTATTACCCCTGGCGCCTCGACGTGGATGCCGCCGCCGATCTGGCCCGGCGCTGCGAGCAGGCGGCGTTTGCCGTCAGCGGCCAGGTGAAGAATTCCGAGGGGGCCACGGTGTCGGTCCAGGAAGGCCAGTTCGCCAGCGCCAACAGCCTGGGTTTCGTCGGCGGCTACCCGACCTCGCGCCACTACATCGCCTGCTCGGTGATCGCCCAGGACAAGTCGGGCATGCAGCGGGACGACTGGTATTCGACCCACCGGGACCCGGAGGCCTTCCCGGCACCGGAAGAAATCGGCGACTATGCTGCCCGCCGCGCCCTGGCCCGCCTGGGGGCCCGCAAGGTCAAGACCTGCGAGGTGCCGGTGATCTTCGAGGCGCCCCTTGCCTGCGGGCTGCTCGGCAACTTCACCCACGCGGCTTCCGGCGGCAGCCTGTACCGCAAGTCGTCGTTCCTGCTCGACAAGCTGGGGCATCGGGTCTTTGCCCCGGGCATCCGCATCAGCGAGCGCCCTCATCTGGCCAAGGGGCTGGCCTCCAGCCCGTTCGACAGCGACGGCCTGCCGACCCATGACCGGGAGGTGGTCCAGGACGGCATCCTGTCCGGCTACTTCCTGTCGGTCTATACCGCCCGCAAGCTGGGCCTGGCCCCCACCGGCAACGCCGGGGGCAGCCACAACCTGATCATCCAGCCCGGCCAGCACGATCTGCCGGGGCTGATCCGCCAGATGGGTCGGGGCCTGCTGGTCACCGAACTGCTCGGCCACGGCGTCAATTACGTGACTGGCGATTATTCCCGCGGGGCGGCCGGCTATTGGGTGGAAAACGGCGAGATCGTCCATCCGGTGGAAGAGATCACCATCGCCGGCAACTTGCGCGACATGTTCCAGCGCATCGTCTCGGTTGGGAGAGATGTGGTCGTCTGGGGTTCGAAACAGAGCGGCTCGATCCTGATCGAACGGATGACGGTGGCGGGCGCCTAGGCTGGGTTTGCGGTGAAACGCGTTACGGATTGATTCATCCGGCGCGTGTCTCCTGCTGGAGATCGTTTATTCATGGGCTTTTCCGCAAAACGAAAGCCGATATAATCGATTGCATGTTTGGCAATTCGCGGCCCGCAAAGCCCGTTTGCCGGCATGTCCGGAAACGAAACAGTTCCCACCAGGAGGAGACCCACCCATGCAACGTAGAGACTTTCTGAAGAAAGCGACCGTTGGCGCCGCCGCCGGTGCCGCCGCCACCGTGGCAGCACCTGCCATCGCTGATTCCCTGCCCACTATCAAGTGGCGCCTGACGTCGAGCTTCCCGAAGAGCCTCGACACCATCTACGGCGGCGCCGACGTGCTGGCCGACCGGCTGAAGAAGCTCACCGAAGGCAAGTTCACCGTCCAGGTCTTCGCCGCCGGCGAAATCGTTCCGGGCCTCCAGGCTCTGGATGCCGTCCAGCAGGGCACCGTCGAGCTCTGCCATACTTGCTCCTATTACTATGTGGGCAAGGACAAGACCTTCGGCTTCGGCACCTCGGTGCCCTTCGGCCTGACGTCCCGGCAGCAGAACGCCTGGCTTTACTATGGCGGCGGCCAGAAGCTTCTGGACGACTTCTATGCCAACTACAACGTCGTCTCCTTTGCCGGCGGCAACACCGGTGCCCAGATGGGCGGCTGGTTCCGCAAGGAAGTGAACGGCATGGCCGACGTGAAGGGCTTGAAGATCCGCATCGCCGGCCTGGGCGGCGAAGTCTTCTCCCGCCTTGGTGCGATCCCCCAGCAGATCGCCGGCGGCGACATCTATCCGGCCCTGGAAAAGGGCACCATCGATGCGGCGGAGTGGGTCGGTCCCTACGACGACGAAAAGCTCGGCTTCTACAAGGTCGCCAAGAACTATTACTACCCGGGCTGGTGGGAGCCGGGTCCCACGATCCACTTCTTCGTTAACAAGAAGGAATGGGACAAACTGCCCAAGGTCTACCAGGAAGCCTTCCAGGCGGCTGCCTACGAGGCCAACATCATCATGCAGGCCGAGTACGACCATAAGAACCCGATCGCGCTGGCCAAGCTGATCAGCCAGGGCGTGAAGGTTCGCCGCTACCCCAACGACGTGATGGCCGCCGCCCGCAAGTCGGCATTCGAGCTTTACCATGAAGAGGCGGGTAAGAACCCGGCGTGGAAGAAGATCTTCACCGAATGGGACAAGTACCGCAAAACCCAGCACACCTGGTTCAGCCTCACCGAGGCCAGCCTTGAGCAATTCATGTACGCCAACAATAAGTAACAAGGCGGGGCGGCAGTGCCCGCTCCTCCATACAGAAGTACCTGGACCCGGTGTTGCCGGGTCTTTTTTTATCATGTGGAGGTAAAGGTGTTGACGTCCTGGATTTGGTGCGTATAATTCGCCCTCTCGCTGCTTGGGCGGTGA
>NZ_DAISLS010000007.1:0-233633 GCF_036820405.1 Oryzomicrobium sp. | reverse complement strand
GCACTGTCGACGTGGGCCTGGGCGGCGGTGAAGGGGGCTTTGGCGTTCATGGGGAAACTCCCGGTGGGGCAGGGTGGTGCGAAGAGGCTAATAAGAGCGATGGTTTTAGCGCAAGTAGGCGCTCACCACCAGGCGTGAAAGTGATGGGTCGGGCCGTGGCCGCTGCCGACCCGGAGCCGGCCGCTTTCGGCGATGGCCCGGTTGAGATAGGTCCGGGCATCGGCTACGGCGGCGGGTACGTCGGGGCGCTGCGGCAGCAGAGCGGCGATGGCCGCCGACAGGGTGCAGCCGGTGCCGTGGGTGTTGCGGGTGGGCAGGCGCCGGCCTTCGAATTCGATCATGCGGTCGCCGTCGAAGAGCAGGTCGGTGAGGTCGTCGCCGGGCAGGTGGCCGCCCTTGAGCAGCACCCAACGCCGGCTGTCGTCGGGCAGCAGGCGGCGCAGCTTCTCGGCGGCCTTGTACATTTCGCGCACCGACTCCGGGTGGCCGATCTCCACCAGCACCGCCGCTTCCGGCAGGTTGGGGGTGATCACCGTGGCCTGGGGCAGCAGGGCCTCCTTGATCAGGCCGATGGATTCGTCGGAAAGCAGCTTGTCGCCGCTCTTGGCCACCATCACCGGGTCCACCACCACCTGGGCCGGGCGCCACTTGGCGAAGCCCTCGGCCACGGTGCGCACTACCGCCGGGGTGCCGAGCATGCCGGTCTTGGCGGCGGCAATGGCCACGTCGGCGAACAGGGTGTCGATCTGCAGCGCCAGGAAATCGGTGGGTGGGACGTGCACGCCGGCGACGCCCTGAGTGTTCTGGGCGGTCAGGGCGGCAATCACGGCGCTGCCGTAGGCGCCCAGGGCGGAAAAGGCTTTCAGGTCGGCCAGCACGCCGGCACCGCCGGAGGGATCGACCCCGGCGATGGTCACGACGTTGGGCGGCACCGCCGGGTGGGCGCCCGGGGCGGAGGGGGAAGACGAGGGGGACGTCGCGAGGACGTCAGTTTCTGGCAGGATAATGGCTGGCGGCATGGCGTTTCCCTTCGCCGGCATGACCCGGATCAGGTTCCAAGGGACTCTCTCAGCCGCCCAGCCCATCCGGGCGGCACCCCTAACGTGGAACCGCACGGTACTGGAAAAGCGCTGTGCCCTCAAGTTTCCTATTGGCAGGCCGTAAAACCGACGTAGACCAATAATTTCCGCCGCTGTCCCGGGGAACTCAAATGATCCAATCGCGAATCGGCATCATCCGCCAGGCCGAGGGCGTCCGCGCCCCTCGGCGCCTGGGCGCGTGCCTGCTCGCGGCCGCCCTGGGCGCGGCCGCGCTGCTGCCTGGGGCGGCTCAGGCCGAGGGGCAGCGCAAGAACGTCAAGCCGATCACCGAGATGCGCCTGGACGGCCCGGCGGTGGTGGCCAAGGCCGCGCCGGACGCCAAGTCGGCGGCCCCCGCGCCTGCCACTGCCGCGCCGGATTGGCGCTCCCTGGTCAGCGAGACCGGTCGGCGGGTGGACATCGACCGGGCCAGCATCAAGAAGGACGAAACCGGCAAGACCGTGGCCTGGGGCCGCATCGTCCTCGACAAGGAAGTGCCGGACCCGCGCAGCTCGGCCGCCTACAAGGTGGTCCAGGCTTACAACCGCTACGACTGCTCCAACCGCACCTTCGCCACCCTGAAACGTTCCTTCCTGCGCGCCGACGGCGAGGTGCTGCGGGAGGAGGACGTGAAGGCCGCCGCCGAGCTGCCGGTACGCGGCGGCAGCATCGAAGACCGGCTGCTGCGCGAAATCTGCCGTCCCCAGACCCCCGGCGAAGTGCGCCGCGAGGCCGAGCGGGCCGCCGGCCGGGTGATGGAAGTGGCGTCCTTCGACCTGCAAAAGGCCAACGACGCGCTGGTGGCCAAGGAAACCAAGAAAGCGATGAAGAAGGTCGCCGCCACCGAGGCCCCTGCGCCGGCGGCGGCCTCCGACCCGGCCGCCACCCTGGAGGCGCGCATGGCCAAGGCTCCGGCGCCCCGGGCGGCAGTGGCGCGGCGCGCGCCGCCGCCCCGGGAGGTCGAGGTGCATTGGGACTACGAGGGCCTGGGCGGACCGGAGAACTGGGGCCGGCTCAAGCCCGAGTTCTCGCTGTGCGCCAAGGGCACCCGCCAGTCCCCCATCGACCTGCGCGACACCATCCAGGTGGATCAGGAGCCGATCCAGTTCCAGTACGAGGATGCGCCCTTCCGCATCGTGGACAACGGCCACACCATCCAGGTCACGCCCTTGGGCAACAACTTCATCACGGTGATGGGGCGGACCTACCGGCTGCGCCAGTTCCATTTCCACCGGCCCAGCGAGGAACTGATCAACGGCCGGGACTTCGACATGGTGGCCCACCTGGTGCACCAGTCTGCCGACGGCCGGCTGGCGGTGGTGGCGGTGCTGCTCGAACGGGGCGCCTTCAATCCGACCATCCAGACCCTGTGGAACAACCTGCCGCTGGAAAAGCAGGACGAATTCCAGCCCACCACCGCCACCCTGGACCCGGCCAGCCTGTTGCCCAAGGACCGGGGCTACTTCGCCTACATGGGCTCCCTCACCACCCCGCCGTGCACCGAGGGCGTGCTGTGGCTGGTGATTCGCCAGCCGGCGCCGATCGCCGCCGAACAGATCGGCATTTTCAGCCGCCTCTACCGCAACAACGCCCGCCCCGTGCAGGCGGGTAACGGCCGGCTGATCAAGGAAAGCCGCTAACGCCGCGAAGCCAACCCCGGGGCGATCCGGAGTCAGCAAGAAGGGCGCTGCCGAGGCAGCGCCCTTTTTCATTGCCGGTCGCGGCCAGGTGCCGATGCCGTGAGGCGGTGTCCGGTACCGGACAGCAAAAAAGGTTTGACGGACAAGGACGTGTCATTTAGTTTACTGACTGGTCAGTAACTAACTTAACGTCATGACGCCCCCCTCCGACACGAACGCTTCCGCCACCGAAGCGGCGCCCCGGCGCCGGCGCAAGGAAGCCCGCCCCCAGGAATTGATGGCGGCGGCGCTGGCGCTGTTCGTCGAGCACGGCTTCGCCGCCACCCGCCTGGACGACGTGGCGGCCCGGGCCGGCGTGTCCAAGGGCACCCTGTACCTGTACTTCGACAGCAAGGAAGCCCTGTTCGAGGCGGTGATCCGGGAGGGCATCGTCCCGGCGCTGAAGGAGGCTGGGGCCCGGGTGGCGGCCTATCAAGGCTCCGCCTCGGCCTTGCTCGAGGAGTTGCTCAAGGCCTGGTGGGCGCTGATTGGCGAGGGCCCCCTGGGGGGTATCCCCAAGCTGATGATCAGCGAGGCGCGCAATTTTCCTTCCGTGGCCGAGTACTACTACCAGAACGTGATTGTTCCCGGCCGTCGCCTGCTCGCCCTGACCCTGGAGCGGGGCATGGCCGCCGGCGAATTCCGCGGCGTGGACGTGGATACGGCCATCGACGTGGTCATCGCCCCCCTACTCATGCTGGCCATCTGGCGCTACTCCATGGGGCCGTGCTGCCCGTCCGACGCCAGCTACGACACCGAGCGCTACCTGCGCACCCACCTGGACATCGCCCTGGACGGCCTACGCTGCCGGGGCTGACCCGGCGCCGCCAGCCCGCATAAGTCCGGCCCGTCTTCCGTCCTTCCCGCCTTTCCCTCTTTTTCGCCATGACCCGACTCCCCGCCCTGCCGTTCCGGCCCGCCCGGCCTCTCTGTGCGGTTCTGCCCCTGCTGGTCCTGCTGGCCTCGGCCTGCTCCCGGGAGGCGCCCACCGCCGTGCCACCCATGCCGGTGCTGGTGGCGGCGGCCCAGCCGGCGCCCCTGGGCGGCCAGGTGTTTTCCGGCGAAGTGCGGGCGCGCCGCGAGGCCGACCTGGCCTTCCGTATCGCCGGCAAGCTGGCGATCCGCCTGGTGGACCCGGGCAGCCGGGTGAAGCCCGGCGACGTGCTGGCCCGGCTCGATCCCGAAGACGTCCGCCTGTCCGCCGCCGCCGCCCGGGCCCAGGCGGCCCAGGCCGAGGCGGATCTGAAGCTGGCCCAGGCCGATATCGCCCGTAACCGGGCGCTGCGCGCCCAGAACTTCATTAGCCAGGCCGCCCTGGACCAGAAGCAGGCGGCCTACGATGCCGCCGTGGCCCGGGTCGAGGCGTCCCGCGCCCAGGCGGCGGTGGCCGGCAACCAGTCCGGCTATGCGGCCCTGGTGGCCGACGTGCCCGGGGTGGTCACCCAGTACTACGCCGAGCAGGGCCAGGTGGTGTCCGCCGGCCAAGCCGTGGTGCGCCTGGCGCCGGACGGGGACAAGGACGTGGTGATCGCTGCCAGCGAATCCCAGGTGGGCGCCTTCAAGGTCGGTGAGCCGGTGCTGGTCAGCCTGTGGGCCCGGCCCCAGCCCCTGATTCCCGGCGAGGTGCGGGAAATCGCCCCCGCCGGCGAAGCCGCCAGCCGGACCTTCGTCGTCAAGGTACGGCTGAAGCCGGCCAAGCCCGATGAATCCGCCGTGCTGCTGGGCATGACAGCCACCGTGTTGGTGGGTGGCGCCCGGGACGACGGCGCCGTGCTGGTGCCGCCGGGCGCCCTGGTGCGCAGCGGCGGCAACGAGGTGGTATGGGTGGTGGCCGCTCCGGCCGCGGCGGCGGGGCAGTCCGCCCGGGCCGAGGCCCGGCCGGTGCAGGTGCGCCAGTACCGGGAGGACGGGGTGGTGGTGAGCGGCCAGGTGCGCCCCGGCGACTGGGTGGTGTCCCATGGCGGGCACAAGCTCCTGCCCGGCCAAGTCGTGCGTCCCGCCAGCCTGCCCGGCGAGGCGCCGGTGGCCCTCACCGCAGCCGCGGCGCCGGCCGCCGGGAGCGCCAAGTGACCGGCCGCTTCAACCTGTCCGAATGGGCCCTGGCGCACCAGCCCCTGGTGCGCTACCTGATCTTCGTCCTGGCCCTGCTGGGCGTGCTCGCCTACGGCAAGCTGGGCCAGTCGGAAGACCCGCCGTTCACCTTCAAGGTGATGGTGGTGCGCACCAACTGGCCCGGCGCCAGCGCCCGGGAGGTGGAGCAGCAGGTCACCGACAAGATCGAAAAGACCCTGCAACAGGCGCCCCAGGTGGACATCCTGCGCAGCTATTCGCGGCCCGGCGAATCGGTGGTGATCTTCCAGGCCAAGGATTCCACGCCGCCGGCCCAGGTGCCGGACCTGTTCTACCAGGTGCGCAAGCGGGTCGGCGACATGCGCTACCAACTGCCCGCCGGCACTCAGGGGCCCTACTTCAACGACGAGTTCGGCGACACCTTCGGCAACATCTACGCCCTGACCGGCGAGGGCTACACCCCCACCGAACTGCGCGATTACGCCGACCGCATCCGCAACCGGCTGCTGCAGATCAAGGACGTGGCCAAGGTGGAGCTGTTCGGCGACCAGGACGACAAGATCTACGTCGAACTGTCCAACATCAAGCTGGCCAACCTGGGCCTGGACCTGACCGCGGTCACCGAGGCCCTGGCGCGCCAGAACGCGGTGACCGAGCCCGGCTTCTTCGAAACCGGCGAGGACCGGGTGCGGCTGCGTCTCTCCGGCGCCTACGACACGGTGGCGACGGTGCGCGACACCATGCTCCGCGCCGGCAACCGGCTGATCCGCCTGGGCGACATCGCCGAGGTCAAGCGCGGTTACGCCGAGCCGGCCCAGCCGCGCATGCGCTTCATGGGCCAGCCGGCCCTGGGTCTGGGCGTGTCCATGGCTCCGGGGGGCGACATCATCCGCCTGGGCAAGGCCCTGGAGGAGGAGGCCGCCCGCTTCAAGGCCAACTTGCCCGCCGGGCTGGAACTGCGCGAGGTGGCCAGCCAGCCCAAGGCGGTACAGCGCTCGATCAACGAATTCGTGCGTTCCTTGGCCGAGGCGGTGATCATCGTGCTGATCACCTGCTTCTTCTCCCTGGGGTTGCGCACCGGCCTGGTGGTGGCGGTGTCGATCCCTCTGGTGCTGGCCGCCACCTTCCTGCTCATGCAGTACTTCGGCGTGGGCCTGCACAAGATTTCCCTGGGGGCGCTGGTGCTGGCCCTGGGCCTGCTGGTGGACGACGCCATCATCGCCGTGGAGATGATGGTGGTGAAGATGGAGCAGGGCTGGGAGCGCACCAAGGCGGCGGCCTTCGCCTACACCTCTACCGCCGGTCCGATGCTCTCCGGCACCCTGGTCACCGTGGCCGGCTTCCTGCCGATCGCCACTGCCCAGTCGGCCACCGGCGAATACACCCGCTCGATCTTCCAGGTGAACGCCATCGCCCTGCTCACCTCCTGGGTGGCGGCGGTGGTGGTGATCCCCTACCTGGGCTACCACATGCTGCCCGACCCCCTGGCGCCCCGGGAGAGCCGGCTCTCCTACCGGCTGTGCCAGCGCTGGCTGCACCCGCTGCTGGCCCGGCTGTCGACCCGCTTCCCGCGCCTGGAATCCCGGGTGAACGGCTGGCTGGAGAAGGCCACCGCCTCCCGGGTCGAGGACCACCACGCCCATCCCGAGGAAATCTACAACACCCCCTTCTACCACCGCTTCCGCACCCTGGTGGACTGGTGCGTCAAGCGCCGCTGGCTGGTGATCGCCGCCACCCTGGCGGTGTTCGTCACGGCGCTGGTGGGCTTCCGCTTCGTCCAGCAGCAGTTCTTCCCCAGCTCGACCCGGCTGGAGCTGATGGTGGACTTGCGCCTGCCCGAGGGCTCGTCGTTCACCGCCACCGAACAGGTGGTGCAGCGCCTGGAAACCATGCTGGCCAAGGAGGCCGGCGTGGAGAACTACGTGGCCTGGGTCGGCACCGGCAGCCCACGCTTCTACCTGCCCCTGGACCAGCAGTTGCCCCAGACCGCCTTCGCCCAGTTCGTGGTGCTGACCCGCAGCATCGAGGACCGGGAGGGGTTGCGCGACCACCTGATCGCCCTGTTCCGCGACGACGCCGGCTTTGCCCCGGTACGGGCCAACATCACCCGCCTGGAGAACGGCCCGCCGGTGGGCTTCCCGGTCCAGTTCCGGGTCAGCGGCGAGCACCTGCCCACCCTGCGCGCCCAGGCCGAGAAAGTGGCGGCGGCGATGCGCGCCAACCCCCACCTGTCCGACGTGCAGTTCGACTGGGACGAGCCGTCCAAGGTGCTGCGCCTCGAGGTGGATCAGGACAAGGCGCGCCAGCTCGGCGTGTCCACCAGCGAGCTTGCCCAACTGCTCAACACCGCCCTGATCGGCCTGAAGGCCACCGAGTTCCGTGAGAAGAACCGCACCATCGAGGTTCTGTTGCGGGGCGACCGGCGCGAGCGCACCTATCTGTCGCAACTGGAAACCCTCAATGTGCCGACCCGGACCGGACGCACCGTGCCCCTGGCCCAGGTGGCCAAGGTGCGCTATGAGATGGAGGACGGCCTGATCTGGCGGCGCAACCGGCTGCCGACCATCACCGTGCGCGGCCAGATCTACGACAGCCGCATCCAGGCGCCCACTGTCACCGAACAGTTGCTGCCCAAGCTGGAACCGATCCGCGCCGAACTGCCCCCGGGCTATACCCTGGAAACCGGCGGGGCCGTGGAAGAGGCGGCCAAGGGCTCGTCGTCGGTGGCCGCCGGCATGCCCCTGTTCATCTTCACCGTGCTGACGGTGCTGATGGTCCAGCTGAACAGCTTCTCGCGCACCATGCTGGTGGTACTCACCGCACCCCTGGGGCTGATCGGCGTGACCCTGTTCCTCCTGCTCTTCAACCGCCCCTTCGGCTTCGTCGCCATGCTTGGCACCATCGCCCTCTTGGGCATGATCATGCGCAACTCGGTGATCCTGGTGGATCAGATCGAGCAGGACATCCGCCACGGCCTGGCGCCCTGGCGGGCCATCGTCGAGGCCACGGTGCGGCGCTTCCGCCCGGTTGTGCTGACAGCCGCCACGGCCATCCTGGCGATGATCCCGCTCACCCGCTCCACCTTCTTCGGCCCCATGGCGGTGGCGATCATGGGCGGCCTGCTGGTGGCCACGGCGCTGACCCTGCTCTACCTGCCGGCCCTGTATGCCGCCTGGTTCCGGGTCCGCCCCCAGCCGGCCGCGCAGGAGGGTCAAGCCCCTGCGGTATAATCCCAAGGTTTAGCGCAACTCGCGTGGTCCGCCTACGGCGCACCGGTGCAACGTAACCTCGGGAAACGATGGAGAAGGCAAGGAAATGGAAAGCACACTGAATATCGAGCAGGCCCGCTTCAACATGGTCGAGCAGCAGATTCGTCCCTGGGACGTGCTCGATGCGTCGGTGCTCGACCTACTGTTCGCGGTCAAGCGCGAGGAGTTCGTGCCCGCCGCTTCCCGCGACCTGGCCTTCGCCGACCTGGAACTGCCCATCGGCCACGGCCAGGTGATGCTCCAGCCCAAGCTTGAAGCCCGCCTGCTCCAGGAACTGGCCGTGAAGAAGACCGACAAGGCCCTCGAAGTGGGCGCCGGCAGCGGCTACATGGCCGCCCTGCTGGCCGCCAAGGCCGCCCAGGTGACCACCATCGAGATCAACCCCGAACTGGCCAAGACCGCCACCGCCAACCTCAAGGCCGCCGGCGTCGCCAACGCCCGCGTCGAAGTGGGCGACGGCCTGCAAGGCTGGTCCGCCGGCGCTCCCTATGACGTGATCGTCGTCTCCGGTTCCGTGCCGGTGCTGCCGGAAGCCCTGCTCGCCCAGCTCAAGGTCGGTGGCCGCCTGGCCGCCATCGTCGGCACCGCCCCGGTGATGGAAGCCCAGATCATTACCTGCACCGCCCCCCACACCTACTCCACCCTCAACCTGTTCGAGACCGTGGCGCCCGCCCTGCAAGGCGCGCCCCAGCCGAGCACCTTCAGCTTCTGAGCCCAGCCCGCCGATCATGCAGAACCTTGCACCCCGCGACCTGGCCGAGTGGCTCGCCGATCCCGCCCGGGAAAAACCCCTGCTGCTGGATGTGCGCGAGCCCTGGGAATTCGCCCTGTGCCACCTGCCGGACAGCCGGCACGTGCCCATGGGGCAGATTCCGGCCCGCTGGGAAGAGCTGAACGATCGGCCCGAAGGCGTACCCGTGGTGTGCATCTGCCACCACGGCGGGCGCAGCATGCAGGTGGCGCTGTTCCTCGAACGGGCGGGGGTGGGGCCGGTCTTCAACCTGGCAGGAGGCGTTCACGGCTGGGCCGGGGACGTGGATCCGGCCATGCCCACCTACTGAGTCATCGACTCCCGCCATTCCCGTTACGGAGATTCCGGCATGTTGCTGCGCGCGTTGCTTGCCACCCTGTCCCTGACCCTGGCCGGCCAGGTTCTGGCCGCCGAAGACCTGGTGCAGATCTACCGCCAGGCCCTGGATAGCGACCCGCAGTACGCCGCTGCCCGGGCCACCCTGGAAGCGGGCCAGGAAAAGCGGCCCCAGGCCCTGTCGGGCCTGCTGCCTGTGGTGGTGGGCAACGCCAACACCACCTGGAACCACTATGACCTGAAGGTCGGCCCCTACCCGTCGGCCAAGCAGGGCTACAACTCCAACGGTTGGGCCCTCCAGCTCACCCAGCCCATCTTCCGCTGGGACCGCATTGCCACCTACCGCCAGTCCGGCGCCCTGGTGGCCCAGTCCGAGGCCCAGTTCGCCCAGGCCCGGCAGGACCTGGTGCTGCGCGTCGCCCAGGCCTATTTCGACGTGCTCTATGCCCAGGAAAACCTGGCCGCCCTGAAGGCCCAGAAGGTGGCCATCGGCCAGCAGCTGGCCCAGGCCAAGAAGAGCTTCGAGGTGGGCACCGCCACCATCACCGACACCCATGAGGCCCAGTCCCGCTTCGACCTGGCCACGGCTCAGGAACTGGCGGCCGACGCCGACCTGGAAGTGAAGCGCCGCGCCCTGGCCGCCATCATCGGCCGGGAGCCGGGGGAACTGGCCCGTCTCAAGGCCGATGCCCGCCTGACACCGCCCGAGCCCCAGGCCATGACCCCCTGGGTGGAATCGGCCCAGCGCGACAACTTCCTCGTCCAGGTGCAGCAGGCCGGCCTGGAAGCGGCCGAGCGCGAGGTGGACAAGCAGCGCGCCGGGCACCTGCCCAGCGTGGACGTGGTGGCCAACCAAGGCTATACCGGCAGTCTCAGCCAGAGTGTGCTGAACGGCTACCCAGCGGCCCTGGACAGCAAGACCAACACCTACAGCGTCGGTTTGCAGGTGACCATCCCCCTATTCCAGGGGGGCTACGTCAATTCCAAGACCCGGGAAGCCCAGGCCCAGCGCCAGGCGGCCATCGCCAACCTGGACAACGCCCGGCGCAGCGCCGCCCTGGCGGCCCAGCAGTCCTACCTGGGGGTGATGAGCGGGCTGGCCCAAGTGAAGGCCTACGAGGCGGCCCTGGCCTCGTCCAACCTGGCCCTGGAGTCGAACAAGCTCGGCTACGAGGTGGGGGTGCGCATCAACATCGACGTGCTCAACGCCGAGCAGCAGGTCTACACCACCACCCGGGACTTGGCCAAGTCGCGCCTCGATACCCTGGTGGCCCAGCTCAAGTTGAAGTCCGCCGTCGGCGCCCTGGCCGAAGAGGACATCGGCCGGGTCAACGTCCTGCTGGAGCACTGATCGCCTGGCGCCGGGCGAACCCGGCGGGCGCATCAACTCCGGACGGCGCTGGTTGGCTTCAGCCGGTATGCCGTCGAATCGGGTGGTCGCTGCCTGAAAAGGCGCGCCAGTATTGAATCTCCAGGCGCTATTCCGGGAGAGCAAGCGCTGGCGCCGTTCTCCAAGACCCCATTGTGAAGATCCAATATTGGTGCGCCTTTCCACGGTGGCTGCTCCAAGCCTTGCCTCGAATGGGGCAAACCACAGGGTGACCCACTGAGGCGCCAAGAGCATCAATGGGCACCTCGTACCGACGCGGCGAGATCGCTTTCCCTTGGTGAAGCGTGGTGCACCTTGGTGGTTCGCTTTTCAGACTCTCACATGGCGCTGGTGCAATCGGAAGCGCCGGGTTTCGCCTGACGGCGAGCTACTTTCTGTCCGGCGACAGAAAGTAGCCAAAGAACGCCGTGCCCGCTCCCCCGCCGGCAGACCAATAAAGCCGGCCTGCCGGTGCCCTGCGCTACTCGCCCGGGACGGGGGCTGCGGAACTCGGCCTACGGCCTCGGACAGTCCTCGCCCTTTCCCGTCCCGGCCTGCGTTGCTCGGCGGGGGAGAAGGGCACACGGGGGCGCACGGTTGGTGCGCCACGTTGCTTGGGCCAGTTGTGCATTACCCTGAAAGCTACGTCTGGTGCGGCGTTCCAGGGTGCGCTTTCCGAGAGCCGCGCCGGTATTGGGTTGGCGGGTATTCGCCTTGTAGATCAAGCATTGGCGCGGGGTTTCAGGTCGTGCGAGAAATTTGGCGTTGCGTACGCACCTGCCATCCCGCTGTGCTTGCCGCACCCCCGCACCCCTGCGAATGCTGCGTTGGAAGCGGTTCCGCAGGTTCGCACCTCGCGCCTCGCACCACGTAGCGATACGGCGAATCGCTTTCCTTTGCTGAAGCGTGATGCCCCTTAGCTCCGCATCGCGGCGTCGATCACCGCCATCACCCGTTCCGTCGCGCCGCGATGGGCCGTGCTGAAGGTCGTCGCGGCGTTTTGCATGGCGGCCAGCGCTGTAGGGTGGGTGAGGAGATCGGCGGCGGCCGATGCCAGTTCCGCCGCGTCTGCCACCTGCCGCGCTGCGCCGGCCGCCACCGCGTCCCGGGTGGCCTGGGCGAAGTTGAAGGTGTGGGGGCCGATCAGCACCGGGCAGCCGCAGGCTGCCGCCTCGATCAGGTTCTGCCCGCCCAGGGGCACCAGGCTGCCGCCGATGAAGGCCAGGTCGGCGCAGGCGTAGTAGGCCGGCATCTCCCCCAGCGAATCCCCCAGCCAGACGTCGGTGGCGGCATCGACCGCGGGTACCGTTTCCCCCGGCGCGGTCGAGCGGCGGGTCAGCGCGAGGCCGGCACCCTGGGCCAGGGCCGCTACCTCGTCGAAGCGCTGCGGGTGGCGCGGCACCAATACGAGCAGGGTCCGCTCCAGCCCGGGCTGGCGGCGCAGGGCGGCGAAGGCGTCCAGCACCAGGGGCTCTTCCCCTTCCCGGGTGCTGGCGGCGAGCAGCACCGGGCGCGGGCCGCCGGCCTGGAAGGCGGTGCGCCAGGCCCGGCCCCGATCGAGCAGGGCGGGGGGCGGGGCCACGTCGAATTTGACGTTGCCGCACACGGCGATGTTGCCGGCGCCGCAACCGGCCAGCCGTTCGGCGTCGGCCCGGGTCTGGGCGGCCACGGCGGCCAGGGCGGCGAAGGCCGGGCGGACCAGGGCGGAAAAGCGCCGGTAGCCCCGGGCCGAGCGTTCCGACAGGCGGGCGTTGGCCAGCACCACCGGCACTTGGCGGGCGGCGCAGCTTTGCACCAGGTTAGGCCACAGCTCGGTTTCCATCAGCACGCCGACTTTGGGGCGCCAGGCGTCGATGAAGCGGTTCACCGCCCCGGGCAGGTCGTAGGGCAGGTAGGCGACGGCTATGCGCTCGCGGCCGGGGAAGCCGGCGGCCAGGTAGAGGGATTCGGCGGTGTCCCGGCCGGTGGGGGTCATGCCGGTGATGACCAGGTGGTGGTCCGGATGATGGTCGAGCAGGGCCCGCACCACGGGCTGGGCGGCCCGGGTTTCGCCCACCGATACGGCGTGCAGCCACAGCCAGGGCGTGCCGTCGTAGGGAGTGGAACCATCCGGCGGGGCGCTGTGGCCGAAACGCTCGCCCAGATGGTGCCGGTAGCCGGGCTGGCGCCGGCCGCGCCACCACAGGCGCAGGCAGATGAGCGGCGTCAGGGCGTAGAAGAGCAGGATGTAGGCGAGGCGGGTGAGGTCCATGGCGGGCGGTGGGAACCGTGCGGGGTGGCTGGGCGCCTGGGGGGTCAGCCGGCGGCGGGCAGGTCGTGGCCGGCGAGGAAGGCGTAGGCGTGGGCGGCCACGTCTCGGGGTTCGGGACACTGGGCCTTGCCGCCCAGGTTGGCGTGCAGCCCGGCGGAGAGGACGCCGGTGAGGCCCGGGTCGGTGGCGACGAACAGGGCCAGGGTGGGGATGTTGAGCGCCGCGGCCAGGTGGGTGAGGCCGGTGTCCACGCCCACCGCCAGCCGGGCGCGGGCGATCTGGGCGGCCAGGTCGGCCAGGCCCGAGGCGGGAAGCGCCTCGGCGCGAGGGGGGGCGGAAAAGGCGCGCCCCGCCTCGATCTGCGCGAGGGGGGGCTGGAGATCGTTTATCCACGCGGGGTTTGGCGTGGTGGTGTCGGAGCTGTTGAGAGCGGAGGCGATGCGTCCGGCCCGCTCCCGCTCCCGGGGGCTGCCGCCGGGCAGGCGCAGGTCCAGGCCGGCGGCGAGCAGGGCCCGGCCCAGGGCGATCCAGTGGTCTTCCGGCCATAGCTTGTCGTCCCGGCTGGTGGCGGTGAGCAGCACGGCGTAGGGCCGTTCGGCCTCGGCGCCGATGGCCGGGGTGGGCAGGCGCAGGCTGCCGGCCAGGCCGTAATCGAGGGGCAACAGGTCGAGCTGGTCGGCGTAACCGAAGGCGGCGGCGGCCAGCCAGCGGTTGCGGGTGACGGCGTGGATGCCGGTGGGGATGCTGTAGGTCCGGTTGTAGAAGCGCGCCGCCAGGGGTTCCCGGGCCGATTCCGGGGCGTAGCCGGCCTTGGGGCCCCGGGCCTGGCGGGCGATCAGGGCGCTCTTGACCAGGCCCTGGGTGTCGAGCACAGCGTCGTAGGCAGTCTCGCGCAGGGTGCGGCGGAAGGCACCGATCTCGCCCCAGGTGGCGCCTTGCAGCAGGTGCTTACGCCAGCGCCGCACCGCCACCGGGATCGTCCGGGCCACGCCGGGGTGCAGGCCGGGCAGGGCCTGGAAGCCTTCCTCGACACACCAGTCGATGCGCGCCTCGGGGAAGTGACGGCGCAGGTCGCTGACCACCGGCAGATTGTGGATGACGTCCCCTAGGGACGAGGTCTTGACCAGCAGCAGGGTCGGCGGGGCGTGGGGGCGGGAGGCGGGAGCGGGCAGGGGCGGCAAGGTAGAATGGCGGCCGAATGAAGGGAGAATGCGCTAGTCGCGGAACAGGACCAGGCAGGCGGCATAGGCGCGGCGAATACCCACGGTATTGGCGCGGGTGGATTATACGGCCCTGCCGTCCATCCGGCCCGCCCCGCCGGGTGCCGGGCCATGCCGCCGGGCCTTCTTCCCTCTCGCCTTTCCGACCACTCCGAGTGCTCCGACCATGCCCCTGTCCGTCGTCATCATCACCCTCAACGCCGCCGCCCAGTTGCCGGCCTGCCTGGACAGCGTCGATTTCGCCGACGAGGTGCTGGTGGTGGATTCGGGCAGCAGCGACGGCACCGTGGAGCTGGCCCGCGCCCGGGGCGCCAGAGTGATCCACCAGGACTGGCTGGGGTTCGGTCCGCAGAAGCAGTTTGCCGTGGAGCAAGCGGCCCACGATTGGGTGCTGTGCCTGGATGCCGACGAGCGGGTCAGCGCGCCGCTGCGGGCGAGCATCCTGGCCGCGCTGGCGGCACCGACGGCCCGGGCCTACCGCTTCGCCCGCTGCAACCGCTTCCTCGGCCGCTACCTGCGCCACGGCGAGGGCTACCCGGACTGGAGCCTGCGCCTGTTCCACCGCGGCCATGCCCGCTGGTCCGACGACGCGGTGCACGAGAAGGTGGTGGTGGCGTCGGAGGCCGGACCGGTCGCCACCCTGGCCGGCGACCTGATGCACGATTCGGCCGAGAGCATCGCCGCCTACCTGACCAAGCAGAACCGCTACACCAGCCTGGCCGCCGAAGCGGCGGTGGCGGCGGGAAAGAGGGCGTCGGCGGGGCGGGTGGCGCTCTCGCCCCTGGTGCGCTTCTTCAAGTTCTACGTGGTGCGCCGCGGCTTCCTCGACGGCCTGCCCGGCTTCATCCACGTGACGATCGGCTGCTTCAACAGCTTTACCAAGTACGCCAAGATGCGGGAGATCGCATTGCGGGCCGGTCGGCACGGCTCCGGCCAGGGGTGATGCCTTGGGGCGGAGACGGAGTGGGGCTCCGGTATAATTTTCGTTTTGCCCGGGGCGCTATGCGTCCGGGCGGTCATTCAGGCGTGTGGGGGTAATTTGAAAGTTCTGGTCACCGGTGCCGCCGGATTCATCGGCATGCACACGTCGTTGCGCCTGCTCGACCGGGGCGACGAGGTCGTGGGGTTCGACAACTTCAACGACTACTACGATCCGACCCTCAAGGAAGCCCGGGCGGCCCGTCTGGCGGGTCACCCCAACGCAGCCCGCTTCCGCATGGTGCGCGGCGACGTGGCCGACACGGCGGCGGTGGCGGCCCTGTTCGCCCGGGAAGGCTTCGATCGGGTGGTGCACTTGGCCGCCCAGGCCGGCGTCCGTTATTCCCTGCAGAACCCCCACGCCTACGTCTCGGCCAACCTGGCGGGCTTCGTGAACATCCTCGAAGGCTGCCGCCACGGTCGCGTCGGGCACCTGGTGTACGCCTCCAGCTCCAGCGTCTACGGCGGCAACACCAAGATGCCGTTCTCCGAGCACGACAGCGTGGACCATCCGGTGAGCCTGTACGCGGCCACCAAGAAGTCCAACGAGCTGATGGCCCACACCTACAGCCACCTGTTCGGCCTGCCCACCACCGGCCTGCGCTTCTTCACCGTGTATGGCCCTTGGGGGCGCCCGGACATGGCCTTGTTCCTGTTCACCCGGGCGATCCTGGAAGGCCGTCCCATCGACGTGTTCAACCACGGCCAGATGGTGCGCGACTTCACCTATGTGGACGACATCGTCGAGGGCGTGGTCCGCGTGCTCGACCAGCCGGCCCAGCCCGACCCGGCCTTCGACCCGGCCAATCCGGACCCGGCCCGCAGCAATGCCCCATACCGGGTGTTCAACATCGGCAACCACGATCCGGTACAGCTGATGACCTACATCGAGACCCTGGAGAAGGCCCTGGGCAAGACGGCGGAAAAGAACTTCCTGCCCTTGCAGGACGGCGATGTGCCGGCCACCAGTGCCGATACCGCCGAACTGGCGACCGCCGTCGGCTTTGCTCCCGCGACCACGGTGGAAGAGGGCGTGCGCCGCTTCGTGGCGTGGTACCGGGACTACTACGCACAGTGATGCGTACGCACCAATGCACAAGAACGAGCGCAAGAAAGAGTGGAAGCGATGACTGATACCCGATTCAATCCGACCGTTGCCGTCATCGGCCTGGGCTATGTGGGGCTGCCGCTGGCGGTGGCGTTCGGCAAGCGCTTCCGTACCATCGGTTTCGACCTGGCCGAGAGCAAGGTCGCGGCTTACCGCCAGGGATTCGATCCCACCGGCGAAGTGTCCAGAGAGGAGCTGGCCGAGGCCGTGCATCTGGAGGCGACGACGGACCCGACCCAGCTTTCCCTGGCCGATTTCATCGTGGTCGCCGTGCCGACACCGGTGGACGACGCCCACCAGCCCGACTTCTCGCCCCTGGTCGGCGCCTCCGAGACCGCTGGGCGGCACATGAAGCGGGGCGCGACCCTGGTGTTCGAATCCACGGTCTACCCCGGGGCCACGGAAGAGGTGTGCATCCCGGTGCTGGAGCGGAGTTCCGGACTGCGCTGGGGGCAGGATTTCCACGTGGGCTATTCCCCGGAGCGCATCAATCCGGGCGACAAGGAGCACACGCTGACCCGCATCGTGAAGGTGGTGTCCGGGGACAGCCCCGAGACGCTGGAGCAGGTGGCGCGCCTGTACGAGTCGGTCATCGTGGCGGGGGTGCACCGCACTACCTCGATCAAGGTCGCCGAGGCGGCCAAGGTCATCGAGAACACCCAGCGCGACCTGAACATCGCCTTGATGAACGAACTGGCGCTGATCTTCGACAAGCTCGGCATCGATACCAACGAAGTGCTCGAGGCGGCCGGGACGAAGTGGAACTTCCTCAAGTTCAAGCCGGGCCTGGTCGGCGGCCACTGCATCGGCGTGGACCCCTACTACCTGACCCACAAGGCCGACATGCTGGGCTATCACCCCCAGGTGATCCTGGCCGGCCGCCGCATCAACGACGGCATGGGCAAGTTCATCGCTGAAAAGACCATCAAGCTGATGATCCAGGCGGGGCAGAACATCAAGGGCGCGCGGGTGAACGTGCTCGGCCTGACCTTCAAGGAAAACTGCCCGGACCTGCGTAACTCCCGGGTGCCGGACATCATCCGTGAGCTGGAGAGCTACGGGGTGGAGGTGTTCGTCCACGATCCCCTGGCCGATGCGGCGGAGGCAAAGCACGAATACGGCCTGACCCTGTCCGCCTGGGGCGATCTGCCGGTGGCCGAGGCGGTGGTGCTGGCGGTGGCCCACGATGCCTACCGCAACGACGGTGCCGCCATCGCCGAGAAGATTCTTCCCCGTGGCGGGCTGGCAGATGTCAAAGCCCTGTTCGGGCAGCCGCCCCGCGGCGACATCACCCTGTGGCGTCTGTGATTTCGCCGCTGTATCGACAACAAGCATAGGGAGCGGAACAACGTGATCCTGGTAACTGGCGGGGCCGGGTTCATCGGCGCCAATTTCGTGCTCGACTGGCTGGCGGAGAACGAGGAGCCAGTCCTCAACCTCGACAAGCTGACCTACGCGGGCAACCTGGAAAACCTGGCGGCGTTGGCCGGGAATCCACGCCACATCTTCATCCAGGGCGACATCGGCGACGCGGCGCTGCTCGAAAAGCTGCTGACCACGCACCAGCCCCGGGCCGTGGTGAACTTTGCCGCCGAGTCCCATGTGGACCGCTCCATCCACGGCCCCGAGGATTTCATCCAGACCAATATTGTCGGCACCTTCCGCCTCCTCGAGGCGGTCAGGGGCTACTGGAGCCGGCTCGACGACGCGGCGCGGGCGACATTCCGCTTCCTGCACGTTTCCACCGACGAGGTCTATGGCTCCCTGACCGCGGAGGCGGCGCCTTTTGCCGAGTCGCACCGTTACGAACCCAACAGCCCGTACTCGGCCTCCAAGGCCGCGTCCGACCATCTGGTGCGGGCGTATCACCATACCTACGGGTTGCCGGTTCTCACCACCAACTGTTCCAACAACTACGGCCCCTACCATTTCCCGGAAAAACTGATCCCGCTGATGATCGTCAATGCCCTGGCGGGCAAGCCCCTGCCGGTCTATGGAGACGGCATGCAGGTTCGCGACTGGCTCTACGTCAAGGACCACTGCAGTGCGATCCGGCGCGTACTCGCCGCCGGCCGCCTGGGGGAAACCTACAATGTCGGCGGTTGGAACGAGAAGCCGAACATCGAGATCGTCCATACCCTGTGCGACCTGCTGGATGAGATGCGGCCCCGGGACGACGGACAGCCCTACCGTACGCAAATCATCCATGTGGCCGATCGCCCCGGGCACGACCGCCGCTATGCGATCGATGCGCGCAAGATCGAACGGGAGTTGGGGTGGCGTCCGGCGGAAACCTTTGAATCCGGTATCCGCAAGACGGTCCGCTGGTACCTGGATAACCAGGACTGGGTCGCCAACGTGCAAAGCGGCGCATACCGCACCTGGCTGCAGACGAATTACGGCGAGGCGCTGACGTGACGGCTCCGCTGAAAATCCTGCTCTTCGGCAAGAACGGGCAGGTGGGCTGGGAACTGCAGCGCGCCCTGGCGCCGTTGGGCCACGTGCTTGCCTTGGGGACGTCGGGCCAGCCCGGTCTGGCTGGGGATTTTCGCGATTCCGAGGCGATCGCCCGGACTGTCCGGACGGTGGCGCCGGATGTGATCGTCAATGCGGCCGCCTACACTGCCGTCGACAAGGCGGAAGGCGAGCCCGAACTGGCCCGGTCCATCAATGCCGACAGCGTGGCGGCGATCGCCCGGGAAGCCGCGGCCCTGGGGGCCTGGCTGGTGCATTACTCCACGGATTACGTCTTCGATGGCAGCGGCGAGCGGCCCTGGTGCGAGCGGGACGTCCCCGCGCCCCTGTCGGTCTACGGTCAGACCAAGCTGGCGGGAGAGCAGGCAATCCAGGCGGCCGGGTGTCGCCACCTCATCTTCCGGACGAGCTGGGTCTATGCCACCCGTGGCGGCAACTTCATCAAGACCATGCTGCGCCTGGCGGCGGAACGGGACCAACTCAAGGTGATCGACGACCAGTTCGGGGCCCCGACCGGTGCCGAACTGATCGCCGACGTGACCGCCCACGCCATCCGCACCGCCCGACGGCAGGCGGACGTGGCCGGGCTTTACCATCTGGCCGCCGCTGGGGAAACCACCTGGTACGGCTACGCGCGCCATGTGATCGAATCCGCCCGCGCGGCGGGGCGCCCGGTCCTGGTCCGGCCCGAGGCCGTCCAGCCCGTGCCGACCAGCGCCTATCCCCTGCCGGCCCCGCGGCCGCACAACTCGCGTCTGGATACGGCGCTGCTGCAACAGACCTTCGATCTGGCTCTGCCCCATTGGAAAATTGGGGTGTCACGCACGTTGGCGGAACTTTTCGACAAATAATCACCATGATCCAGCGCAAAGGTATCATTCTCGCGGGCGGGGCCGGAACCCGCCTGCATCCGGCCACGTTGGCGGTGTCCAAGCAGCTTCTGCCTGTCTTCGACAAGCCGATGATCTACTATCCCCTGAGCACACTGATGCTGGCCGGGATCCGCGACATCCTGATCATTTCGACGCCCCAGGACACGCCCCGTTTCGAGCAGCTGTTGGGCGATGGCCGGCAATGGGGGTTGAACCTGACCTATGCCGTGCAGCCCAGCCCGGACGGTCTGGCCCAGGCCTTCATCATCGGCGAGTCCTTCCTTGCCGGGGCGCCAAGCGCGTTGGTGCTGGGCGACAACATCTTCTACGGCCACGATTTCCCGCAACTGCTGGGCAATGCCATGGCTCGGGAACACGGCGCCAGCGTGTTCGCCTACCACGTCCACGACCCCGAACGTTACGGCGTGGCCGAGTTCGATACGGCGGGAAAAGTCCTGAGCCTGGAGGAAAAACCTGCCCGGCCCCGGTCCAACTATGCGGTCACCGGCCTGTATTTCTACGACAGCCAGGTGGTGGAACTGGCCAAGGGATTGCAACCTTCCCCCCGTGGCGAACTGGAAATCACCGATCTCAATCGCCTCTATCTGGAACGGGGCGACCTGTCGGTCGAGATCATGGGGCGCGGCTATGCCTGGCTCGATACGGGGACCCATGAAAGCCTGCTCGAGGCGGGGCAATTCATCGCCACCCTGGAAAAGCGCCAGGGCCTGAAGGTGGCCTGTCCCGAGGAAATCGCCTGGCGCCATGGCTGGGTCGACGACGCCGAACTCGATCGGCTCGCCCAGCCCCTGGCCAAGAACGGCTATGGTCAGTACTTGCAGGGTCTGTTGAAGCAGAAGGTGTTCTAAGGTGAAAGCGGTTCCATCGACGATTCCGGACGTGATCCGCTTCGAGCCGAAAGTATTCGGCGACGAGCGCGGATTTTTCTTCGAGAGCTTCAATGCCCGCGAATTCGCCAAGGCCACGGGGTTGGAGGCACAGTTCGTCCAGGACAACCATTCCCGCTCCCGCCAGGGCGTACTGCGCGGGCTCCACTATCAATTGGCGCCGAAGGCCCAGGGCAAGCTGGTGCGGGTGACCGAGGGCGAAGTGTTCGACGTGGCGGTGGACATCCGCCGCGGTTCGCCGACTTTCGGCCAATGGGTGGGGGAGATTCTCTCCGCGGAAAACAAGCGCCAGCTGTGGATTCCAGCCGGTTTTGCCCACGGCTTCGCGGTGTTGTCCGAGAATGCCGAATTCCTGTACAAGACCACCGACTATTGGTCCCCCGAGCACGAGCGCTGCATCCGCTGGGACGATCCGACACTGGCGATCCCGTGGCCGGTGCCGGGAACGCCGCTGGTCTCCGACAAGGATCGCCAGGGGTTCAACCTGCGCGATGCCGAACTTTATGATTGAGTGATTTCATGGCCACCTACGCCATCGGCGACATCCAGGGCTGCTTCGACGCCCTGCAATGCCTGCTCGACCGCTGCCGCTTCGACCCCGCCCAGGACCGGTTGTGGTTCGTCGGCGACCTGGTGAACCGGGGGCCCCAGTCCCTGGAAACCCTGCGCTTCGTGCGCGGCCTGGGGGATGCGGCGGTGACGGTGCTGGGCAATCACGACCTGTACCTGTTGATGGTGGCCGCCGACGCGGTGCCCAAGCGGGGGCGGGATGACACCCTGGACGAGATCCTGGCCGCGCCGGACCGGGGCGAGTTGCTCGACTGGCTGCGTCGCCAGCCCCTGTGCCACCGGGAAGGCCCCTACTGCGTCGTCCATGCCGGCCTGCTGCCGGGCTGGAGCGCCGACCAGGCCCGGGTCCTGGCCCGGGAGGTGGAGCTTGAGCTGGCCGGCCCGGACTGGCGCCGCTTCCTGCAAACCCTGTGGGGCGACGAGCCGGCGGCCTGGCGCGACGATCTGGCGGGGACGGAGCGCCATCGGGTGATTGTCAACGCCATGACCCGGATGCGCTTCTGCTCGCCGGAGGGCGAGATGGAATTCCGCGCCAAGGGGGAGCTGAGCGACGCCCCCTCCGGCTTCCTGCCCTGGTTCGACGTGCCCGGGCGGCGCAGCCACGACGGCCGAACCGTGCTGGTCACCGGCCACTGGTCGGCCCTGGGCCTGTTCCTGCGCACCGATCTGCTGGCCCTGGATTCGGGCTGCCTGTGGGGTGGCGCCCTGACCGCCCTGCGCCTGGAGGATCGGCAGGTCTTCCAGGTGGAATGCGGCCAGGACGGCTGCGTCGCGCGCTGATGGGGCTGCGATCGGGCAGCCTATAAATTTTTGTTATGTTGCCCGGTGGGTGCTTCGTCAAGCTCGGCGACTGGCGCGGACCTTCTGTTTTTCACTGCCGGGCATCATTAATATTTTTAATGATGTGACCGGCTGATCGGCGCAATGCCGTCATTTCGCCGTCACTGCGGCCAAGGGCGAATCCGTAAACGGAGGGCGGCGCCTGAAAGTCAGAGGCGCCGCAAAATCAGCCCGTCAGCCTGCGGCGCCCATCAGTCCACGGCAAAACCCAGAGCGTTGGCGATGCTGGCCCGGGCGGTGCGCGCCAGGGTGCGGCGGTCGGCGCAGGGCGAATCGGGTCCGGTGTCGAGGGGGGGCAGAATCTGCACCCGCACGATCAGCCGGCGGCGCGTCAGGATGGCGCCCAGGCACTGGCCCATGGTGGTGTCCCCGGCATAGGCCGGCGCCAGGCTGGGGCGCCCGTCAGCCTCGTGGTACGACAGGGCGATGGGGATCACCGGCAGCCCTGTTTCCACCGCCGGTTGCAGCAGGGCGCCGTGGAAGTGCAGCAGATGGGTGCCGTCGGTGGTGGTGCCTTCCGGAAACAAGGCCACGTGGGCGCCGGCGGTCATCGCCGACTCGATCTCCCCGTTGACCACCTTGGCGTGGCCCCGGCTGCCGCGGCGCAGGAAGATGGTGTCGGTGTGGGCCGCCAGCCAGCCGATCACCGGCCACTGGCGCACCTCTGCCTTGGAGACGAAGGCCACCGGCAAGGTGGCGTTGAGGGCGTAGATGTCGATCCAGGACACGTGGTTGGCCACCACCAGGCCGGCAGGAGGCAGCACCGCGCCGTCGGCGTGGCGGACCTCCAGGGCGAAGCCGAGCATGGCCAGCAGTTGCCGGGCCCAGCGGCGCTTCAAGGCGCGGCGGTGGCGCGGCGAGGTCCAGGGATAGACCAGCATCAGGGTCAGCACGCCCTGGACGAGATGGAGCGCCAGCCGGGCGCAGCGGAACAGGCGCACGACCCGGGTGGTGGGGCGCGGGGCGGTGCGCGAAAGCGTGTCTGGCGCGGCCGCGGCGTTGCCGTCGGGATGGGCTAGGGAAGGAGCGGGGGCGTTCAGTTTCGGACTCGCGAGGTGAAACGACAAACGGGGAGACGCAGGCGCCTCCCCGGGATCGGGCGGTTGCCGCCGGCGCGCTCAGGCGCCGTTCTTCAGGAAGTGCTTGGCGTAGCGGGCATCCACCCGGGACATGGGCAGCAGCACCGGCAGGTCGGCGGTGTTGAAGTCCGGGTCCCAGGCCGGCTCGCCGCACACCCAGGCGCCGGCGCGCAGATAGCCCTTGACCAGGGGCGGCACCAGCGCTTCGCTGCTGGCGGCGGCTTCGCGGCTCAGGGCGTCCAGGGGCAGGGGCACCCGGGGGAAGACCCGGTATTCCAGGGGCGACATGTGCTCGGTCAGGCGATGATACAACGCGGCGGCGGCGAAGCCCCCGTCGGCCATGGACACCGAGGCGCAGCCGATCAGGTAGTCGTAGCCGTTCTCCAGCATGAAGCGGGAGAGGCCGGACCACAGCAGGGTGATGGTGGCGCCGCTGCGGTAGTCGGGATGGACGCAGGAGCGGCCCACTTCCACCAGCTTGGGGCGCAGGTGCTGCAGGCGGGTCAGGTCGAACTCGCCCTCGGTGTAGTAGTTGCCGATCTTGCGCGCGGCTTCGGGTGACAGGATGCGGTAGGTGCCCACCACCTCGCCGCTGTCCTCGTCGCGCACCACCAGGTGCTCGCAATGGGCGTCGAACATGTCCTGGTCAACGCCCGGGGTGCGGCATTGCAGGTTGGCGCCCATTTCCTGGGCGAACACCCGGTAGCGCAGGCGTTGGGCTTCTTCGATTTCACGGGGACTGCGGGTCAGGCCCACGCTCAGGTGGCGGCGCTGGCGCGCGGCGGATTGTTCCTGGGCGGCGGCGTCGGCGTTGTGCAAGACCGGGGACTGGTCGGCTGGGGTCGTCATGGAGTGCTCCCTCTCGTTCGGTGGGGACCACTGTACGGATCGACCATGACAGACCGGTTGCAGCCGCATTAACCGTCCATGACCTGGAGGGCGGAAACGCCACGGGGCCCCGCAGGGCCCCGTGATATGCCGGTATCGGCGCGCGGATCAGCGCGATACGCGGGTGGCGCCGCCGCCGGACAGCACCCGCACCCGGTCGCCAGGGGCGAACTGCTGATCGGCTTCCTGCACCACGGCGATCAGGGAGCCGTTGTCGAGGCGCACGGTGATTTCTAGGCCCTGCTTGCGGGTCAGGCCTTCCTCGGCCGCCGCGCCGGCCAGGCCGCCGGCCACGGCACCGATGATGCCGCCGATGATCTGGCCCTTGCCGCCGCCCACGTTGCTGCCGGCCACACCGCCCACCGCGGCGCCGGCCAGGCCGCCGACCGGGGTCTTGGTGCCTTCGATCTGCACCGGCTTGACGGCTTCGACCACGCCCATGCGCACCACCTGTTCCTGGCGCGCCTGGTCGCGGCTATAGACCTCGCCGGAGCGGCTGGAGGCGCAACCGGCGGAAATCAGCACGGTGCCGCCCACCAGGGCGAGCAGCGCCAGGCGGGAGGCGGAGAGGGGCATGGAGAGAGCGGCGGGGCGGGTCATGTCGGGCTCCTTGATCGTTCTTGGTGGTATGGGAAAAGCATACTGCGCTCGGCAGAGCTTACCAAGGCCGGTAGCCGAATTCGGTGACGAAGCGTTGCGCGATGTAATCGCGGGTGAAATGGTGGTTCTGCGGGCCGGCCTGGGCGATCTTGATCGCGCCGAGCAGGGAGGCCAGGCGCCCGGTGGTTTCCCAGTCGAAACCGGCGGCAATGCCGTAGAGCAGGCCGGCCCGGTAGGCGTCGCCGCAGCCGGTGGGGTCCACCACGGCCTCGGCCTTGACGCAGGGGATGGTGAGCTTGCGGCCGCCCACGTAGATGTCCGAGCCTTCGGCGCCCTTGGTGACGATCAGGGCAGTGACCTTCTCCGCCAGGGCCTCCAGGGAGAGGCCGGTGCGGTCCATCAGCAGCTGGGCCTCGTAATCGTTGAAGGCGGCGTAGGTGGCCTGCTCGAGGAAGGCCAGCAGGTCGGCGCCGTCGAACATGGGCATGCCCTGGCCCGGATCGAAGATGAAGGGGATGCCGGCCGCGGCGAACTGGCGGGCGTGCTCGATCATGCCGTCCCGGCCGTCCGGGGCGACGATGCCCAGCACCACGTCCTTGGCGTCGGCCACCTTGTTCTCGTGGGAGAAGCTCATGGCGCCCGGGTGGAAGGCGGTGATCTGGTTGTCCGACAGGTCGGTGGTGATGAAGCACTGGGCGGTGTAGCTGCCCGGCACCAGGCGCACGTGGTCCTGATTCAACCCCAGGTCGCCGAGGCGCTGCCGGTAGGGAGCGACGTCCTCGCCCACGGTGGCCATGATCAGGGGTTCGCCGCCGAGCAGCTTGAGGCTGTAGGCGATGTTGCCGGCGCAGCCGCCGAATTCCCGGCGCAGCTGGGGCACCAGGAACGATACGTTCAGCATGTGGATCTTGTCCGGCAGGATGTGATTCTTGAAGTGGTCCGGAAAGACCATGATGTTGTCGTAGGCGATGGAGCCGCAGATCAGGGTGCGCATGGGAATGGTGGCGGGAATAGGAATGGGCGGGTTGGAATGGCCGGGGCGGCGGGCCGCTCCGGAAAACCCGCAAGTTTAGCGCGAAAAAAACGGCCCGCCGTTGCCGGCGGGCCGAAAGCTATTCCCGAGAGACTTGCAGGGCAGGACTATGCCTGCGCCAGATGACCGGGCGATTACGGCGGCGCAGCGCCTGCCGCCGGGGTCAGGGGTAGAACACCACCAGCCGGTAGCCGGCGGCTTCCAGGGGCTTGATGTCCAGCCACACCTTGACGGCCAGGTCGGCCCCCGGGGCGAACTCGGCGGGGGCGCCCGCCGGCAGGTAGTCCGCCGGAGCCAGGGTGCGGCGCAGCACCACCGTGTCGCCCACGTCGGTGAGGGCCAGGTCCAGGGACGGGTAGGCCTGGGCGAAGGCCGCCCGGTTGCGCAGGGTGGCCTGCAGCACCAGAAGGCCGCGGCTGGCGTCGGATTGCAGGTCGGAGGCTTCCAGGCTGATCTTTTCGGTGACCCGAGGCAGGGGCACCTTCATGCCCAGGGCGGCGAACACGCCGCGCAGGGCCGGCACGCTGGTGCACAGCTCGGTGCGCCAGTAGGCGGCGGCCTGGCCGAGCAGGACGAGCACGAGCAGGGTCGCCGCCAGGGCGTAGGGCCAGGCGGGGCGCTGCTGGGATGCACCCAGGCCCAGGCCACCGGCGCCGCCGGCCAGGGGGGCCTGGGCCCATTTGCTGTAGCCGGGAATCTCGGTGTGGTCCCGGGCCAGGATCGGGTCGCTCGGGTCCGGGGTCAGGACCGGGTTGAGGGGGGCGGCGGGGGCAGCTTCCTCGGCGGCAGGTTCGGCGTTGGGCTCGGATTGGAGCTCGGCATCGGCCGGGCCGGGTTCGGCGCCCGGCTCATCCGGCGGTATTGCGCGGCCGTCCGCGGCGATGGCGCCGTCTGGGACGGGTTTCGCCTCCTCCGGCGCCATGTCGGGGCGCGGGACGAGTACGGTTTCGCCCGCCGGGTCCCAGTCCGGGCCGGGGGCGAGGAGGGTTTCCCCGGCCGGGTCCCAGGCGGGGTCGAGCAGGGGCGCGGCCTCGACGGGGGACTCCGACACGTCGAGTGCCAGGGGCTGGGGCGCCGACTGGAACTCCAGGTCGGCGGGGAGCCGGGTGGGGGCGTCCAGCGGCAGGTCGGCGGGATGCGCTGCGGGGGAGATTGCCGGGGGCTCGGCGGCTGGAGCCTGCGGCGCCGTCGCCTCGGCAGGTTCCAGGGGCGCGGCCAGGATGGTTTCGTCGCTGGGGTCTGCTTCCAGGTGTTCCCGGGCGTCGAAGACGTGCTGGCACTGGCCGCAGCGCACCCGTCCGGACCGGGCCTGGAGCTGTTCCGGGGTGATGCGGAAGGTGGTCTGGCAAGCGGGGCAGCGGGTCAGCATGACAAAACTCCGGGAGCGGGCGCGGTCAGCGCCCGGCCGTCAGGGATGGCGTTGGCCGGCCAAGCATACCCAGCCTTCCCGGCTGTCGGCCAGGGCGGTGGGCAGGTAGGTGGAGTAGAGGGCGCACATTTCCTCGGCCTGTTCCGCCAGGATACCCGAGAGCACCAGCCAGCCGCCGGGACGGACGTGGCCGGCCAGGGCCGGGGCGAGCATCTTGAGCGGATTGGAGAGGATGTTGGCCACCACCACGTCGAACAGGCCGTCCACCGGCGCGGCCGAGTCGTGGAAGCGGCACTGGGCGGCGACCGCGTTGCGCTCGGCGTTGGCGACGGCAGCGTCCACCGCCTGGGGATCGATGTCCACCCCAACCACGCTGGCGGCGCCCAGCCGGGCGGCGGCGATGCCGAGGATGCCCGAGCCGCAGCCGTAGTCGAGGACGGTCTCGCCGCCCTTCAGGTTGGCCTCCAGCCACTCCAGGCACAGCCGGGTGGTGGGGTGGGAGCCGGTGCCGAAGGCCATGCCCGGGTCGAGGATCAGGTTCACCGCGCCCGGGTCCGGCGCCTCGTGCCAGGAGGGCACGATCCACAGCCGGCCGGAAATGGGGATGGGGTCGAACTGGCTCTGGGTGAGCTGCACCCAGTTCTGCTCTTCCACAGTCTCGGTGGTGAAGGGGGGAACGGCGTTGAGGCCGGCCTCCCCGGCGGCCAGCGCCAGGCTGGCGGCCAGGTCGGCGTCGGCGTCGAACAGGGCGACCACCGCCGAGCGTTTCCAGCCCGGCTGGGTGATCATGCCCGGTTCGCCGAACTGGGGTTCCTCGTCGGGGGTGCCGGCGTCGGCATCCTCGATCGAGGCGGTCAGCGCCCCGTGCTCCATCAGGGCGTCGGCCAGCGCTTCGGCGCCGGCCGCATCGGTAATCAGCCGCACCGAAAGCCAGGCCATGACGTCAGTCCTTCTTCTTGATCTCGCCGCGGGCGGCGAGCTTCTCTTCCAGGTAGTGGATGCTGGTGCCGCCTTCGACGAAGCGGGCGTCCTGCATCAATTCCTGGTGTAGCGCGATGTTGGTCTTGATGCCGGTGACGGCCATTTCCGACAGGGCGATGCGCATGCGGCGGATGGCCTGCTCCCGGGTTTCGCCATAGGCGATCACCTTGCCGATCATCGAATCGTAGTGGGGCGGGACGCGGTAGCCGGCATAGACGTGGGAATCCACGCGAATGCCGGGGCCGCCGGGCGGGTGCCAGCCGTCGATGGTGCCGGGGGAGGGCACGAAGTTGAACGGGTCTTCGGCGTTGATGCGGCATTCGATGGCGTGGCCCTTGAGCACGATGTCGCGCTGCTTGACGCGCAGCTTCTCGCCGGCGGCGACGCGGATCTGCTCCTGGACGATGTCGATGCCGGTGATCAGCTCGGTGACCGGGTGTTCCACCTGGACCCGGGTGTTCATCTCGATGAAGTAGAACTCGCCGTTTTCATAGAGGAATTCGAAGGTGCCGGCGCCCCGGTAGCCGATCTTGCGGCAGGCCTCGGCGCAGCGCTCGCCCACCTTGGCAATCAGCCGCGGGGGAATGCCCGGGGCCGGCGCCTCTTCGATCACCTTCTGGTGGCGGCGCTGCATCGAGCAGTCCCGTTCGCCCAGATACACGGCGTTGCCGTGCTGGTCGGCGAGCACCTGGATTTCCACGTGGCGCGGATTCTCCAGGAACTTCTCCATGTACACGGTCGGGTTGCCGAAGGCGGTCTGGGCTTCCTGGCGGGTCATTTGCACGGCGTTAACCAGGGCGGCCTCGGTGTGCACCACGCGCATGCCGCGGCCACCGCCGCCGCCGGCGGCCTTGATGATCACCGGGTAGCCGACGCTGCGGGCGATCTTGACGATCTCCTTGGGGTCTTCCGGCAGGGCGCCGTCGGAACCGGGCACGCAGGGCACGCCGGCGGCCTTCATGGCGTCTTTGGCGGAGACCTTGTCGCCCATCAGGCGGATGGTGTCGGCTTTGGGGCCGATGAAGACGAAGCCCGAGGACTCGACCCGCTCGGCGAAGTCGGCGTTCTCGGAAAGGAAGCCGTAGCCCGGGTGGATGGCCTGGGAGTCGGTGACTTCCGCCGCCGAAATGATGGCGGGGATGTTGAGGTAGCTCTGGGCGGAGGGGGCCGGGCCGATGCACACCGACTCGTCGGCGAGCTTGACGTACTTGGCTTCGCGGTCGGCCTCGGAGTGCACCACCACCGTCTTGATGCCCAGTTCCCGGCAGGCGCGCTGCACACGCAGCGCGATCTCGCCCCGGTTGGCGATGAGGACCTTGTCGAACATGCTGTCCGACTCCTTAGCCGATGACGAACAGCGGCTCGCCGAATTCTACCGGCTGGCCGTTCTCGATCAGGATGGCCTTCACGGTGCCCGAGACTTCTGCCTCGATTTCGTTGAGGAGCTTCATGGCCTCGATGATGCACAGGGTCTCGCCGGCCTTGACCGCCTGGCCCACCTCGACGAAGGCGCTGGCGCCGGGGGAGGGGGAACGATAGAAGGTGCCGACCATGGGGCTCTTGACCACGGTGCCTTCCGGCAGGGCGTCGGCTGCGGGGGCCTCCGGCGCCACAGTGGCGGCCACGGGGGCAGCGGCGGCCGGGGCGGCGGGCATCACATAGGCCTGGGGGGCGGCGGTGGGGGCGGCCAAGTGTTTGGCGATGCGCACCTTCTCTTCGCCTTCGGTCACCTCCAGCTCGGAGATGCCGGACTCTTGCACCAGGTCGATCAGTTTCTTGAGCTTACGCAGATCCATTCTTGATTTCTCCCCAAAAAAAGCGCGCAACGGGGCGCACGGGATGATTTATGCAGGACGTTTTGAACTTGGAAATTTGGTTGGGGCGACAAGATGGCCGCCCCGGAAGGCTGTCCGACGGAGCTCAGGCCGTGTCGCTGGCGGCGACGCGGGCCAGGACGTATTCCAGGGCCAGGGAATAGCCCTCGGCCCCCAGGCCGCAGACGACGCCCACGGCCAGGTCGGAGAAGTAGGAATGCTGCCGGAAAGGTTCCCGGGCATGCACGTTCGACAGATGCACCTCGATGAAGGGGATGCCGACGCCTGCCAGGGCATCGCGCAGGGCGACACTGGTGTGGGTGTACGCCGCCGGATTGATGATGATGAACGCCACGCCTTCGTCCCGGGCCGCGTGGATGCGCTCGATCAGCGCCCCCTCGTGGTTGCTCTGGAACGCCACCAGCTCGACGCCTGCCGCTTCGGCCCGGCGCGCCAGGGCCAGGTTGATGTCGGCCAGGGTGGTGGAACCGTAGATTTGCGGTTCCCGGGTGCCCAGCAGGTTGAGGTTGGGGCCGTGCAAGACCAGTAGCCGCGGCGTGCGCGCCTCGACCGCGGAGGCGCCTTCGTGGGCGGTTTTGGTTTTGCCGGAGGTGGATTTTCGGCGCTGCATGCCGGCAAGTTTGCCGGAAATCGCCGGAGTTTGTCCAGACGGGAATCACGTAGCCCGGGGCGGCGCCTGGGGGGCGAAAACGCCGTCATGGGGCCGTTTTGCGCCTGGCATGGTCGGGGGAGGCCGGCCCCGGGCGGGTTGGCCGGCCATTTGGAGCGCGTTGGCGGTGGCGTGGGGCGCTATGCCTGCTGCAAACCAGTTTGTCCGACGTTCGCCACAGATGGCCGCTTTTACCCCGTGCCGTGGCGCCGGAGTCAGGCGTTGGCGGCGACCAGGGATTCCACCGCCTCGCGGCGGGCCCGTTCCCGCACCCGGCCGTCCCGGCTGCGGAAGGTCACCCGCTCGTCGTCCGGCGGGTAGATCACCAGGTTCACCGGGGCACCGTGCCAATCCAGTTGCAACACCGCTTCGACCCGGTCGTGGCGCGGGGTGACGTGCTCGAAGGGAATGTTGCGGTTGAGCAGGTAGATTTCCACGTCCTTGGCCGAGTCCGGGTAGAGCAGCAGGTCGATCTCGGCGTAGCGCCCGGCGGTGCCGTCGAGCACCGAGCCGGTCAGATAAGGGCTGAAACGCTCGAACTCGCGCATCGCCTCCAGGGCCACCTGGCGCATTCCCTGGAGCCGGTCGCGCTGTTCGTCGCCCTGGTAGAGGGCCTGGTGGGTGCGCAGGGCCGATTCCACCTCGGCGTTGGTGGGCAGCCCCTCGCCGTCGGCGAGGTTGAGCTGGCGGGCGGCCTTGCGCTTGGCCAGTTCGTAGTCGAGGGAGCCGTCCTCGGCGATCAGCCGGGCGGCGGTGGAGGCGATGGTCTGGCGCAGCATTTCGGCCTGGCGCGGGCTGGCCGGGTGCTGGCGGCGGGACGGAGTGGCGGTGTTGCGACGGGGCATGGCGATGGCCTCGGGTAGGGGACGGGCTCGGGTAGAATCCCGTCCAGTCCTCGGGGGCGGCGGCGTGTGGCGCAGCCCCCAGTCCACGCGTCCCATTGTATCCCGCCCCCAACGCATTCCCATTACAACATGCACATCCACATTCTCGGCGTCTGCGGCACCTTCATGGGCGGCATCGCCCAGCTGGCCGCCGCCGCCGGCCACCGGGTCACCGGCTGCGACCTGAACGTCTATCCTCCGATGAGCGACCAGCTGGTCGCCGCCGGCATCGAGCTGGTGTCCGGCTACGGCGAGGAGCAACTGGCCCTGGAACCCGACCTGTTCGTGGTCGGCAACGCCATCTCCCGGGGCAACCCGCTGCTGGAGGCCATTCTCGACAAGGGGTTGCCCTACGTCTCCGGCCCCCAGTGGTTCGCCGAGCACATCCTGCAAGGCCGCTGGGTACTGGCGGTGGCTGGCACCCACGGTAAGACCACCACCTCGTCGATGCTGGCCTGGATTCTCGAAGACTGCGGCTACGCCCCGGGCTTCCTGATCGGTGGGGTGCCGCTCAACTTCGGCGTGTCGGCCCGGCTGGGCGGCTCGCCCTTCTTCGTGGTCGAGGCCGACGAGTACGACACGGCCTTCTGCGACAAGCGCTCCAAGTTCATCCACTACCGGCCCAAGACCGCCATCCTCAACAACCTGGAGTTCGATCACGCCGACATCTTCGCCGATCTGGCGGCGATCGAGACCCAGTTCCACCATCTGGTGCGGACCATGCCGCGCATTGGCCAGATCGTCACCAACCGGGGCGAGGCCAGCCTGGAGCGGGTCCTGGCCCGGGGCTGCTGGTCCGAGCAGGTGGGGTTCAACGACCCGGCGAGCTTCCACGCCCGGGGCGACGACGCCAGCGGCGCCCTGGCGCTCTACGAGGGCGAGCGCCTGGTGGGCGAGACCACCTGGGAGGTGACCGGCGACCACAACCGGGCCAACGCCGTGGCCGCCCTGCTCGCCGCCCGCCACGTCGGCGTGCGCCTGGAGGACGGCCTGGCCGCCCTGTCCCGCTTCAAGAACGTCAAGCGGCGCATGGAAGTGCGCGGCGTGGCCGGCGGGGTGACGGTGGTGGACGACTTCGCCCATCATCCGACCGCCATCGCCACCACCGTGGCCGGCCTGCGCCGCAAGGTGGGGGCGGACACCCGCATCCTGGCGGTGCTGGAGCCCCGCTCCAACACCATGAAACTGGGGGTGATGAAAAACGCCCTGCCCGGCTCCCTGGCCGAGGCCGACCGGGTGTTCTGCTACGCCGCCAACCTGGGCTGGGACGCCGCTGCCGCCCTGGCGCCCCTCGGCGACAAGGCCGTGGTGCGCGACGACCTGGACGCCCTGGTGGCCGAGGTGGCCGCCGCCGCCCGGCCCGGCGACCAGGTGCTGGTGATGAGCAACGGCGGCTTCGGCGGCATCCACGGCAAGCTGCTCGACGCCCTGGCGGCGCGGGGCTGACCCGGCCCCCGGGCGCCGTTCGGCGCTCGGGCTGCCGCCCCTTCCTTTTTCCCCTTCCCGGCCTAATCGTCCGGAGCGCCCGATTCAGGCGCCTTGGGGGGGTCAATAGCTGCGGTAGCTCGGTCCGCGCCGGTTGTCGTATTCCATCTGGCGCAGGGTCGCCTTGTCCCGCTCCAGGCGCTGCTGGGCTTCGCGCTGGCGTTCCTGTTCCAGGGCGAGCACCTGTTGCTGCTGGCGGCGGTTTTCCCGGGCGGCGTTGGCGGCAGCCACTTCCCGGGAATGCAATGCCGCGTCGGCCCGGGCATTGGCGACCTCGTAGCTGTGCTGGGCGTCCCGTTCGGCCTGGGCCTGGAGCTGGGCCTGCTGGCGGGCTTCGGCGGCCTCCTGGAGCAGGCGCGTCTTTTCCAGTTCGGCGGCCAGTTCGAGGGCGCGCCGCTCCTTGGCCTGACGTTCGACCTCGGCCAGGGCGCGGGCTTTTTCGGCCTCCTGCCGGCTCTGGTATTGCCAGCCGCCGACCAGGGCGGCGCCGATCAGCAGGACGGCCACCCAGCCCAGGCGCCGCGATGGCGGGGGCGCAAGCATCGCCGCCGTGGCGGCGGCATTGGCCTTGGACGCCAATTGCTGGTCGTAGCGCTGGCGCGATTCGGGGCGGGACAGCACCTGGAAGGCGTCGTTGATCGCCTTGTAGCGGTTGAGCGCGTCTCCGTCGTCCGCCGTGCCCTGGTTGTGGGGCGCGTGGGGGTGGTACTTCTCGGCCAGGCGCTGGTGGGCGGCGGCGATGGTTTCGGCGGAGGCGGTGGACGAGACTTCGAGCAGGTCGTAGAGGGTCTTGCTCATGATGGCTGGGGCGGTGGCGGTAATGTAAAACGCGTGAATCGGTCAGAAATCCGTCAGGCCGTGACGATGACATAGCCGCGCCCGGCGGGCAAGGTGCCGGAGGGGGGCGGGACGAAGCCCGGGTTCTAAGCTCATCAGCAAACGTTATTTGGCCCCGGGGCGGCCGCTGTCCAGAATGAATTCACCTGTTCCTTCCGGAGATCCGCATGGCTTCCCTGCGCCTGGGCGATACCGCCCCCGACTTCGAGCAAGAGTCCTCCCTGGGCCCGATCCGCTTTCACGAGTGGCTGGGCGACAGCTGGGGCATCCTGTTCTCCCACCCGGCCGATTTCACTCCGGTGTGCACTACCGAGCTGGGCTTCACCGCCAAGCTGGCCGACGAATTCAAGAAGCGCAACGTCAAGGTCATCGCCCTGTCGGTGGACCCGGTGGAGTCCCACAAACGCTGGATCGAGGACATCAACGAGACCCAGAAGACGGTGGTCAATTTCCCGATCATCGCCGACGCCGACCGCAAGGTGTCCGAGTTGTACGACCTGATCCACCCCAACGCCAGCGCCACCGCCACGGTGCGTTCCCTGTTCGTCATCGACCCGCAGAAGAAGGTGCGCCTGACCATCACCTACCCGGCCAGCACCGGGCGCAACTTCAACGAAATCCTGCGGGTGGTGGATTCGCTCCAGCTCACCGAGTACCACAGCGTGGCCACCCCGGCGAACTGGCAGGACGGCGACGACGTGGTGATCGTGCCCTCCATCACCGACCCCGAGGTGCTCAAGGCCAAGTTCCCCAAGGGCTGGAACGCCATCAAGCCCTACCTGCGCCTGACGCCCCAGCCCAACCGCTGATTCAATCGCTGATCGCCGGACGTTTGCGTCCAACGGCAAAAAGCCCGCTTCGTGCGGGCTTTTTGCCGTTCATGGGGTGATTTTTGCTGCGATTGGCGGCGAACGTCGGTCAATCGTTGCGGGGCGGCGGCGCCGTTCACCCGGCCGGATGCAACTGGCGCCAGCCGCCGGGCCGGGGGACCGGTGCGTCCCGATCCCGTCGGGGTGCCCGGGCCAGGCGGTGGCATAGCGCCAGGGCGCCGGCCAGGAGCAGGGCGGCGCCCGTGTTGTGGGCCACCGCCAGGGGCAGGGGCAAGGTCGCCAGCACGTTGGCGACCCCCAGCCCGGCCTGGAGCAGCGTCAGCCCGGCCAGGGCGGCGGCCGCGCCGCGGTGCCCCTGGCGCAGCAAAGCCAAGGCCAGGGCCACGGCGGCGGCCAGCACCGCCAGGGCGCCGGCCCGGTGGGCCAAGTGGATGGCGGTGAGCGCCGCGCCGGGCAGCAGCGCGCCGTCGGCGGTGGCGCCCAGGCTGCGGTCGAGGGTGAAGGCGTGGTGCCAGTCCGCCGCCGGCCAGGCTTGGCCGCCGGTGCAGGCGGGGAAATCGCCGCAGGCCAGGGCCGCGTAGTTGCTGCTCACCCAGCCCCCCAGGGCGATCTGGCCCAGCACCAGCAGCACGAACAGGGCGGCGCCCCGGCGCAATCCCGGGCTGGCCGCCGGCAGCCGCTCCGGCGCCGGCGTCAGGTTCGGGCGCAGTTGCAGGTTGAGGGCCAGCAGGCCGCCCCAGGTGAGCATGCCGCCCAGCAGGTGGGCGGTGACCACCAGGGGCTTGAGCAGCAGGGTCACGGTCCACATACCAAGCAGGGCCTGGAACAGCACCAGCCCGACCAGGGCCGTGGGCAGGGCGCGGCGCAGCGGCCCGCGCTCGGTCCATACCCCGCGCCAGGCGCCCACCGCCAGGGCGGCGATGAGCAGGCCCAGGGTGCCGGCGGCGTAGCGGTGGATCATCTCCTTCCACGCCTTGGCCGCTTCCACAGGCCGGTCGGGGAACAGCCGGGCCGCCTGGGCGTGCTCGTGGGGGGCGTCCGGCACCCCCACCAGATGGCCGTAGCAGCCGGGCCAGTCGGGGCAACCCAGGCCGGCGTCGGACAGGCGCACGTAGGCGCCCAGGGCGACCACCCCCAGTGCGAGCAGGGCGGCGAGCAGGGCGAGGCGGCGGTAAAGAGCGAGGGTCATGATGGACTCGGGCGGGAGGGCAAGAGTGGGCGATGGGGGTGAAAAAAGGCGGGCGCGGACGCCGGCGGATCGGCCGCCTTCCGGCGGGCCGTGGCGGCCGATGTATTAATAAATTTCATGTATTGGCTTGGCTCTAAATACAAGGTCCGCGCCAGTATTGGAGTTTGGCGATGTCCCGATTTGAATACATGAACGAAATTGATATATCGATGCCGCCGCCGCCTCAGGCCGCACCCGGCAGGCCCAGGAAGTGGTCGGCCAGCAGCGCGGCGAACAGGCCGAACAGGTAGATGATCGAGGTGCGGAACACCTTGCGTGCCAGGGCGTCGGAATAGGCCCGCCACAGCTGCCAGGTGCGCGCCAGGAACAGGGCGTCGAGGGCCAGCACCGCCGCCAGGTAGAGGCCGCCGGCCATGCCGATGGCCACCGGCAGCAGGCTCACGCCGCACAGGGCGATCACGTACACCAGGCTCTGGGTGCAGGTGTGGGCCACCCCGTGGGTCACCGGCAGCATGGGCAGGCCGGCGCGGGCGTAGTCGTCGCGCCGGTAGCAGGCCAGGGGCCAGAAGTGGGGCGGGGTCCAGGTGAAGACGATGAGGAACAGGGCCAGGGCCTCGGCCCCCACCTGGCCGGTCACCGCCGCCCAGCCGAGCAGCGGCGGCATGGCTCCGGAGGCGCCGCCGATGACGATGTTCATGGGCGTGGCCGGCTTGAGGATGACCGTGTAGATCACTGCGTAGCCGAGGAAAGTGGCCAGGGTCAGCCACATGGTCAGGTCGTTCACCCACAGGTGCAGCACCGCCAGGCCGGTGCCCCCCACCAGGGTGGCGAGGGTCAGGGTCTCGACGGCGCCGATCTCGCCGCGCACCAGGGGGCGGCCCCGGGTGCGGGCCATGCGCGCGTCGATGTGGCGCTCCACCAGGCAGTTGATGGCCGCCGCCGCCCCGGCCACCAGGGCGATGCCCAGGGAGGCGGCGACGAACACCCCGGCGCCGGGCAGCCCCGGGGTGGCCAGGACCATGCCGATCATGGCGGTGAACACGATCAGGCTGTTCACCCGGGGTTTGCACTGGCGCCAGAAGGCGGCGAGCTTGAGGGCGAGGGGCTGGGGCCGGGCCAGGATGGCGGCGCGGGCGTGGGTGTGGGCAGCCTCCGGACCGGCGGGCGTGGGGGTGGCGGTCAGCATGGTCTCCTCCTTTTCTTGTTCGGGCCGGACGGACGTCCCTAGCCCACCCAGGAATACTTGAGCAGCCGGTCCAGGTCCTGGCGCAGGTCGCCCCAGGGCACGGCGGCCGGATAGGCCAGGATCAGCCGGCCCAAGGGGTCGGCCAGGTAGAAGCGGTAGGCGGCCGGGGGCTGGCCGGCGGTGCCCAGGTCGGGCGGCGTTACGGGCACTTCGCGCAGGGCCACCCGGTCGGCGTTCTTGCCCAGGGTGGCGCGCAACTGGGTCAGGGAGCGGCGGGCCGCCTGGCAGTCGGTGCCGCAGGGCCCCTTGCCCACCAGCAGCACCTGCCAGCGGCCGGCGGTCGGCGCATTGGCGTCGTTGGCCGCCAGGGCCGGCGGCAGGGGCTGGGGCGGCTGGATCAGGACGCCGTGGGGCGAGCCGCCGGGCCGCCAGCCCAGGGCGAACAACCCCCAGCCGAGCACCAGGGGCAGGGCGAACAGGGCGAACACGCCGGCCATCGGCCAGAAGCGGCGGCGGGCGGCCTGGATGGGGGAGTCGGGTGAGGGAGGCGCCGCTGGCGGCGCGGGCTGGGGCCGGGCAGCGGTGCGGCGCAGGGGGATCAGGGTGGCGGTCATGGGCGGCGCCTCAGGTTGAGTCCGACGTAGAGCGCCGCCAGGGTGGCGGCGAAGGCAAACCATTGCCCGGCGTAGGCCCGGTTGCGCGCGGCGCCGTCGTCCGGGGGCAGGGGGGCAAGGGGGAGGGGCTGGAGCTGGGGGGCGGTCCGGGATGCGGGTGCGACAGCGACGCTTTCGCCGCGGGCTTCGCCGCCGCGCCCGGGCGCGGCACCGTCCGGGGCGGTCAGCTGGAGCACCACCGGGAGCACCACCGGCGCCACGTCCACGGCGGGGGCGGCGGGGGCAGTATTGGCGGCCTGGCGGGCGGCGGCGTAGCGTTCCGGGGTGAGGTATTGCCAAACCCCGCGCCAGTGGCCGTTTTCCAGGCCGGGCTCTTCGGGAGCGAGGAGGAACGCGGCTTTCGTCGGGGGCATGGCGGTTCCCCGCGCCAGCACCGGGCCTTGGGGCGCCGGCACCTGGGGGGCATGGCCGCGATCGGCCGGGGCCGGCACCCAGCCCCGGTCCACCAGGATCTGTTGCGGCCGGTCGCCGCCGGCCAGGGTGAGGGGGGTGATGACCCGGTAGCCGGCCTGGCCGTCGTGCACCTGATTGTCCAGCAGCATCTGGTGGGCGGCGTCGTACTCGCCCGCGGCCTCGACCGGCCGGTAGGCCAGGGCCTCGGCGGTGGGCAGGGGGGCGGTGCCGTCCAGGCGCCAGGGGGCGAACTGGCTGCGGGCCGCCAGTTCGGCGCGGCGCGCCTCCTTGGTCTCGGCCCGGCCGAGCTGCCACTGCCCGAGGGCGATCAACAGGGGCAGCAGCAGGGCGGTGGCCAGGGTGGCGGGCCAGCCGGGGCGGAACCGCCAGCGGCGCGGGGCGCTCTGAGAGGGAGAAGGTTCGTGCGCTGCGCCGCCCAGCGGGCCGTCCGCCGGCACCAGGGCGGGGTGGAGCGGACGGCAGAGCGCGCAGGGTTCCGCCGGGGGCTCGGGGAATGGAGCGACCGGATCGATCGAATCGAACGACTCGAATGAAGGGAAGGGAGCGTCGGCCATGGTCTTCAAACTGGTGGTGATCGCGGTGTTGCTGGCCATCGTCGCCAGCCTGTTTTCCGGGCTGGTGTTCCTCTACCGCGACCGGGGCCAGGGCACCCGGGCGGTGCGGGCGCTGACGGTGCGCATCGGCTTGTCCATCATGCTGTTCCTCCTCCTGCTCGTGGCGTTCCGCCTGGGCTGGCTGCCGGCGGTACGCTAGGGTAGGGTTGGGCGTTCGGATTCAGGCGAATTCAGGCAGATTCAGGACCGGGGGCCGGGCTGGATGAAGAAGGCGTAGGACAGGGTCACGTCCCGCACGTCCGGGTCCAGGGCCGGGTCGAGGATGAAGGTCACCACCAGTTCCCGGGTTTCCCCGGGGGCCAGGGTCTGCTGCTGGAAGCAGAAGCAGTCGAGCTTGTTGAAGTACTGGGCGGCGTTGCCCGGCGAGACGCTGGGGATGGCCTGGCCGACGATGCTGCGCTCCGAGCGGTTGTGCACCACGAAGCGGGCCTGGTGGACCTCGCCCGGATGCAGGTCGAGGCGGCCGGTGATCGGCCGCACTTCCCAGGGTAGGCCGGGCATGGCGGTGCCGACGAAATCGAGGGAGACGGTGCGGGCCAGGTCGACCCGGGAGGCGGGGGCGCTGGCTACCAGCGGTGCCGCCGGAGTGTTGGCGGTCTTGCCGTTGATGCCGGTGAGACGGCAGAAGGTGTCGTAGAGCGGCACCAGGGCGAAGCCGAAGGCGAAGGCCCCGGCCACCAGCCAGAGCAGGCGTTTGACCAGCCGGCGGTTGGCCGCGGCAGTGGCGGCCGCAACCACCGGCGGCGCGGGCATCGCGGCGGCAGTTGCGCAAGGCTTGGTGGGCGGCACGGGCGGAGGCATCATCCCGATCTCCTGGGCAGGAAGGTGGGGCGGCGGGGCCGCCCGGGCGATCGCTTCGCAGGGTTTGAAGCCTGCCCGGCCCGTTTAGTTTCGTCGTCCCGCCATGCCCCGAGAATTTTTTCCGCCCGGGCCGGCCATAATCCAGGCCTGGCGCGGGCGGAGCGCGCCGGATATTGAGAGGACGAGAGGAGAAAGAGCGATGCGGCGACGGCCGGAATGGATGAACGGGATGGGCGCCCTGGCGGCGGCGCTGGCCGTGGCGTTGTTGCTGGCCGCCTGCGGCGAACCGGCACCGCCGCCCTTCCGCGCCACCGACATCACCGGCGCCTCGGTGGGGCCGGACTTTCCCCGGCCGCTCACCGACACCCGGGGCCAGCCGCGCCGCTTGGCCGACTACCGGGGCAAGGCGGTGGTGCTGTTCTTCGGCTACACCCATTGCCCGGACGTGTGCCCCACGGCCCTGACCCGCTTCGCCGCGGCGATGCAGGCCCTGGGCGACGAGGCGAAGCGGGTCCAGGTGGTGTTCGTCAGCATCGACCCGGCCCGGGACACTCCGGCCCAGCTGGCCGGCTACGTGCCCTGGTTCAACCCGGATTTCGTCGGCCTGACCGGCAGCGCCGAGGACGTGGCCGCCGCCGCCCAGGCTTTCCGCATCTACGCCGCCCGGCGCGACGTGCCCGGGGGCATGGGCTACGTCATGGACCATTCCGCCGGCGCCTACGTGCTCGATACCGCCGGCCGGCCGCGCCTGTACCTGCGCGACGACGCGCCGGTGGAGGACATCGTCGCCGACCTGCGCCGGCTCCTGGCCGGGGGCTGAGGGGCGCTGTAGGGCCACGCCCCGGGCGCTTCCCGCGCCGCGCCTCCGCCTGTTTTCCGCCCGCGTTCCCGCTCGTTTCCCCATTCCGGCCGGCCCAGGCGGGACGGGCCGTTCCGGTGGTCGCTTCATGCCGCTGGGAACTTGTTCGGTGCCGTCGCACTCCCACGCCTTGAGCTTTGCCGGCAGCTGGTCGGGGTAACGGGGCGTGCTGGATGCCCCCACCCCGCCGCCGCCGGCAAGGCGCCCGCCAGGCCCGATCGCCCGGGCCCTGGCCTCGCCGGGAGCGCGGTCGCAAGTCCGCCCTTCCGCCGTTGAGGAGGGGGTCGATGAAAAAGAACGATGGCTGGAGACAGGCGACGGCGTGCCGGCGGGGCATCCCCCGGACCATGCCGCTGCTGTGCGCGTTCCTCGCCGGGGCGCTGCCGCCGGGCCTGGCCCGGGCGGAATTCGCCCTTAACCTGCAAGCGCCGGCGACGGTCATCGCCCGGCAGATCGTGGATCTGCACACCACCATCCTGTGGATCTGCGGCGTCATCCTGGTGGTGGTCTTCCTGCCCCTGGTCTATGCCCTGATCCGCTTTCGCCGCTCCCGGGGCGCCCAGGCCAGCCAGTTCCACGACAACACGCCCCTGGAGATCGTCTGGACCATCATTCCGGCGGTGATCCTGGTGGCCATGGCCTGGCCGGCCACCGAGACGGTGCTGGCGATGAAGGACACCAGCGCTTCGGACATGACCATCAAGGTCACCGGCCACCAGTGGAAGTGGGAATACGAGTACCTGGCCCGGGACGGCACGCCGGAAAGCGACGAACCGGTGCGCTTCTTCAGCAACCTGGCCACCCCCCGGGAGCAGATCGAGAACCAGGAGGCCAAGGGCGAGCATTACCTGCTCGAAGTGGACAATCCCCTGGTGGTGCCCACGGGCAAGAAGATCCGGCTGGTGCTGACCGCCGCCGACGTGATCCATTCGTGGTGGGTGCCGGCCTTCGGGGTCAAGCAGGACGCCTTTCCCGGCTTCATCCGCGACACCTGGTTCAAGGTGGACGAGCCCGGCGTGTACCGGGGCCAGTGCGCCGAGCTGTGCGGGGTGAACCACGGCTACATGCCGGTGGTGGTGAAGGCCGTGCCGCCGGCGGAGTTCGACGCCTGGCTGGCGAGCCAGAAGCAGCTGCACGCCGCCGCCCGGGCCGCCGCGACCCGCACCTATGCCCTGGCCGACCTGAAGGCCCAGGGCGAGAAGGTGTACGCCACCAACTGCGCTGCCTGCCACCAGCCCACCGGCAAGGGCATCCCCGGCGCTTTCCCGGCCCTGGACGGCTCCAAGGTGGCCACCGGCCCGGTGGAAGGGCACCTGGACGTAGTGCTGCACGGCCGCCCGGGCACCGCCATGCAGGCCTTCGGCAAGCAGCTGTCCGACCTGGAGATCGCGGCGGTGCTGACCTACGAGCGCAATTCCTGGAGCAACCGGGCCGGGGCCGCGGTCCAGCCTACCGACGTGGCGGCTGCCCGGGCCAAGGATGCAGCCGGCGGCGCCGGCATGGCCCAGGCTCCGGCAGGCAAATGAACTAGCCGAGCGCATCGGCCCAGACGAGGAGGCCCCATGGACGCCCACTCCGCCAATCCTGCCATTCCCGTGCCCGGGCAACCGCCCCGGGACTACGCCGAGGAGCACCACGGCGCGCCTCCCGGCGGGTTGCGCCGCTGGCTGACCTCCACCAACCACAAGGACATCGGCACCCTGTACCTGTGGTTCTCCTTCGCCATGTTCCTCTTCGCCGGGGCCCTGGCCATGCTGATCCGGGCCGAGCTGGCGCGGCCGGGCATCCAGCTGGTGGAGCCGGCGGTGTTCAACCAGCTCACCGCCCTGCACGGGCTGATCATGATCTTCGGCGCGATCATGCCGGCCTTCGTCGGCTTCGCGAACTGGATGGTGCCCTTGCAGATCGGCGCGCCGGACATGGCCTTTCCGCGCATGAACAACTGGAGCTTCTGGCTGCTGCCGGCGGCGGGCACCCTGCTCATTTCGTCCTTCTTCGTCCCCGGCGGGGCGGCGGCGGCGGGGTGGACCATGTACCCGCCCCTCTACCTCCAGGGCGGCATCTCCTACGACATGACCATTCTGGCGATCCACATCCTGGGCCTGTCGTCGATCATGGGGGCGATCAACATCATCGTCACCATCCTCAACATGCGGGCGCCGGGCATGACGCCGATGAAGATGCCCCTGTTCGTGTGGACCTGGCTGATCACCGCCTTCCTGCTGGTGGCGGTGATGCCGGTGCTGGCCTGCGCCATCACCATGCTGCTCACCGACCGGCACTTCGGCACCCACTTCTTCTCGGCGGCCGGCGGCGGCGACCCGGTGCTGTTCCAGCACGTGTTCTGGTTCTTCGGCCACCCGGAGGTGTACATCATGATCCTGCCGGCGTTCGGTATCGTTTCCACCATCTTGCCGACCTTCGCCCGCAAGCCCCTGTTCGGCTACACCTCGATGGTCTGGGCGGTGGCCTCGATCGCCTTCCTGTCGTTCCTGGTATGGGCGCACCACATGTTCACCACCGGCATGCCGGCCGCCGGCCAGCTGTTCTTCATGTACACCACCATGCTGATCGCCATCCCCACCGGGGTGAAGGTGTTCAACTGGGTGGCGACCCTGTGGAAGGGCTCCTTGACCTTCGAGACGCCGATGCTGTTCGCCATCGCCTTCATCTGCCTGTTCACCATCGGTGGCTTCTCCGGCCTGGTGCTGGCCCTGGTGCCGGTGGACATCCAGTTGCAGGACACCTACTACGTGGTGGCCCACTTCCACTACGTACTGTTTTCCGGGGCGGCCATGAGCATCATGGCCGGGGTGTATTACTGGCTGCCGAAATGGACCGGCCACATGTACGACGAAACCCTGGGCAAGACCCACTTCTGGCTCACCGCCATCGCCTTCAACGTCACCTTCTTCCCCATGCACTTCCTCGGCCTGGCCGGGATGCCGCGGCGCATCCCCGACTACGCCCTGCAATTCGCCGAGTTCAACCTGATCGCCAGCATCGGCGCCTTCGTCCTCGGTGCGGCCCAGCTGCTCTTCCTCTACAACGTGGTCCGCTGCATCCGCGGCGGCAAGCCGGCCGGGGCCAAGCCCTGGGAGGGGGCCGACACCCTGGAGTGGACCCTGTCCTCGCCGCCGCCCTACCACTCCTTCACCACCCCGCCGACGGTCCGCTAGCCGCCATCGCCCCCACCGCCATCGTTACACGCGCCGTCCCCGGAGGTCCGCCATGTCCCTGCCCTCCCAGCCCGGAAACCTCGCCGCCCACGCCGCCCCCGGCGGCTACTACACGCCGCCGCCGTCCTGGTGGCCCCTGGTCGGCTCGGTGGCCCTGCTTACCCTGGCCTCGGGCTTCATCCTGCTGCTCGCCAAGGTGGGCGCCGGCCCCTGGGTGATGGCCCTGGGCTTCGCCATCCTGGTGTTCATGCTGTTCGGCTGGTTCGGCAACGTCATCCGCGAGAGCCTGGCTGGGCGCTACAACCCCCAGGTGGATCGCTCGTTCCGCTGGGGCATGGTGTGGTTCATCTTTTCCGAGGTGATGTTCTTCGGCGGCTTTTTCGGCGCGCTCTTCTACGTACGCGAGTTCGCCATCCCCTGGCTGGCCCATACCCCCCTGCTGTGGCCCGGCTACGAGGGCGCCTGGCCTACCGAGGGGCCGGGGCTGAAGGACGCCTTCACCCCCATGGCGGCCTGGGGCCTGCCGGCGATCAACACCCTGATCCTGCTCAGTTCCGGCGCCACCGTGACCTGGGCCCACTGGGGGCTGAAGAGCGGCCGGCGCGGCCAGCTCGCCCTGGGGCTGTTGCTGACGGTGCTGCTCGGCGCCCTGTTCCTCACCTTCCAGGCCTACGAGTACCACGAGGCCACCTTTTCGCTGAAGACCGGCATCTACGGCGCCACTTTCTTCATGCTTACCGGCTTCCACGGCCTGCACGTGACCCTGGGGGCGGTGATGCTGACGGTGATCCTGCTGCGCGTGCAGGCCGGCCATTTCACCCCGGACCACCACTTCGCTTTCGAGGCGGTGTCCTGGTACTGGCACTTCGTGGACGTGGTCTGGCTGCTGCTGTTCGTCTTCGTCTACTGGCTGTGAGGGTGACAGAACGGCCCTGCTCCGGCGAGGTCCAATTCAATGTAGTGAAGCAGTGAATTTGTGGTGCTTGGCAGTCGTTGCAAGGGGGCTCAGGGAGTGGTTTGCACTATGCGTCTTGCCTGAAAGGAGGTACGCCATGAGTCCGATGATGTTCCCGAAGATGCTGTCGTCCCATGGCGAGGGCTGGGACTGGCTGATGAAGGTCCACCCCTCGGTCACCAAGATGTTCTGGATGTACGTGGTGCCCATGTCCCTGGTGCCGCCGGCAATGATGCTCTACGCCTGGTCGGCCTACCACGAGACGGTGAACCTGCCGACGATCGGGCGGCAGATGATGATGGGCATTGCCGTGCTGTTCTACGTCACCGAGCTGGTGGCGGTGCCGGTGATGGCCCGCATCATCCAGCAACTGGGCGATGTGATCGACGCCCGGCCGTCCTACCAGGACGCCTTCACCCTGGCGGCGGTGGCGCCCACCCCCCTGTGGATCGCGCCGGTGGCCTTCTTCGCACCCAGCCTGCTGTTCAACGTGGCGGTGGCCATCCTCGCCCTGTTCGCGGTGGGCGTGCTCATCTACCAAGGCGTCAACCGGGTGTTCCACATGGGTGACGACGACGGCCATGCCCTGCTGCTGTGGGGCTCGGTGCTGGCTGCCGGCCTGTGCGCCTGGGTGGTGATGATGTTGCTCACCTTCGTCGCCCTGGGCTGGGCGGTGGGCTGATCCTGCAACCGGGGCCTTGCCCGCGTGCAGGCCCCATAAACACAACGGCCGGAGCGCACACGCATCCGGCCGTTGTGTTTATGGGGCGGCGGAAAGGTCAGGCCGCCAGTACCCCGCGCAGGGACTTGAGGGCCTTGGCCTCGATCTGGCGGATGCGTTCGGCGGAAACGCCGAATTCGGCCGCCAGGTCGTGCAGGGTGGCGCCGCCGTCCTCGGCCAGCCAGCGGGCCTCGATGATGCGGCGGCTGCGCGCATCCAGGGTGGCCAGGGCGCCGCGCAGGCCCTCGTTGTGCAGGCGCTCCTCTTCCCGGGCTTCCAGCACCCGGGTCGGCTCCAGGCGCGAGTCGGCCAGGGTGGCGATGGGGGCCAGGCGGCCTTCCTCGTCGTCCGGGTTGCCTTCCAGGGCCAGGTCGTGGCCGCTCAGGCGAGTTTCCATCTCCACCACTTCCTCGGGCTTGACGCCCAGGGTGGCGGCCACTTCGTTGGCCTGCTCCGGCGTCAGCGCTTCGCTGCCCGGCTTCATGCTGCGCAGGTTGAAGAACAGCTTGCGCTGGGCCTTGGTGGTGGCCACCTTGACCAGGCGCCAGTTCTTCACGATGTATTCGTGAATCTCGGCCTTGATCCAGTGGATGGCGAACGACACCAAGCGCACGCCCCGGTCCGGGTCGAAGCGCTTCACGGCCTTCATCAGGCCGATGTTGCCTTCCTGGATCAGGTCGGCGTGGGGCAGGCCGTAGCCCAGGTAGCCCCGGGCGATGGCGATCACCACCCGCAGGTGCGACAGCACCAACTGGCGGGCGGCACTCAGATCATCGTCGTCGCGGAAGCGGCGAGCCAAGGCCTTCTCTTCCTCGTCGGAAAGCAGCGGAAAGCGTTGGGCGGTCTGGATGTAGGCGTCCAAATTGCCCACCGCCACCGGTAGATGCATCAGCGAAGCGGTCTGGGTCATGGAGGTCCTCCAAAAGGGTCAATCTGATTTTAGCACTCGTTGCCTTTGAGTGCTAAAGGGGGGGTGAGTTCTGGGGAATCGCAGCTGGTGGCACCTGGTTAGGCCGCGCGGAACTGAGCCGGGAAGAGCATTCAAGATTGGCGTTTGGCATAAAACATGCTGCTTGGAAGAACTCGCCTTCCAAGGACTTCCCATGATCGTCCAGAGCGCCTTTGGCGCCGCCTCGCTGTATGCCGCCTCCGGTACGCCGGCCGTGCAGCGGCAAGTCTTGGCAACCACCGATCCGGGCACGGCAAAATCTGCCGAACCGGTGTCCATTTCGGCAGCCGCCCGGGAGCGGCTGGCTGGTGAGCAGCGGGCGGCCGCATCGGCCCCGTCCCCGACCGTGGCTTTCGATACCAACCAGGGAACCGTTAACCTGGACGTCGAGTCGTACCTGACCGGAAAGTCCTGGTCCGGCACGGGGGAGATTCCCCCGCTGCTGATGCCGACCCAGCGGAACATCGACGCCCTGGGGCAGTACGTTTCGAGCAACATGCCGGGGCTGCTGGCCGCCCACGGCATTCCCTATGCGCCTGCCCAGATCGGCTTCGATTCCCAGGGGCAGGTCCAGTTTCCTAGCGACTACCCCTACGGCGCCCAGTTGAAGGAGGCGTTGCAACAGTCGCCGGCCATGGAGCGGGCCCTGGGTTGGAGCCAGGGCTTGTCGGAAAGCAAGGCGGCGCTGGATGAGGCCGTCGGCTTCCAGGCCGAATACCGGGGCGCGGCGTCGCCGCAGGAATTGCAGGCGGTGATCGCCAAGTACGGCAGCCTGCTGTCGGGCAACCGGACGTCGGCCCAGGTGGTCCTGAATTTCAACTCCGCCGGGCAGTTGAACATCACGGTCAATGGCGCGCCCCAGCGCACGTGAGCCAGGGGCGGCGGCGTGGCGGGGGCCGACGAACGTGCGCCGTCCCGGCCCGGGCGGGGGGTGTGGCGGCTGTGCAGCGAGTTGCAACAGTCGGTAAATCCAGGGGCGGCGGGTCGGCGCGGCAGCTGGTTCCGGCGTTAAATGCTCATGGATCGACGCTTTCCAACATTGCACAACAAGGAACCGCCATGCGCACCAAGCTGCTACTCGTTGCCCTCGCCACCGCCGCCGCCCTGTCCGGCTGCGTCGTCGCCCCCGTTGGCCGGCCGTATTACGGCCCGGCCTATTCCGAACCGGTGATGGTGGCTCCGCCGCCGCCCCAGGTTGAAGTCGTGGGCCCGCCCCCCGTGGTTGGCCAGATCTGGATCGGCGGCTTCTGGAACTGGACCGGCCACCGGCACGAATGGGTGCCCGGCCACTGGGAGAACCCCCGTCCCGGCTATACCTGGGTGCCCCACCGCTGGGAGCAAGCCGGCAACGGCTGGCGACATACCGGCGGCCACTGGGAAGAAGACCGGGGCCGGGGCGAGCGCGAGCGCCGCGACTGGCGCTGAACCAACCACCCGCTCAGTCAGGGCCGGCAGCGTGATGCTTCACGCTGCCGGCCCTTTTCCTTTGTGCCGCTCCGACGACTGTGCGGGGTGCTGCCGTCCGCCGCTGGACGCATTGCCGGAGTGGCTGGGAGCGTGTTCGACAGCCCCGCTGCGGCGGTATGAGAGCAGTGGCGATTCCCTTAATCGAAACGTGTTGCATATCAGAAAACAGGTGCTAATATATCAGCAGGCTGAACTGACATATCAGGGCGGCTTCCCTAAAAAACAGAGGAGACAAACATGGTTGCTGGTATCAAGGCCCGTCATGGCGTGCTGTTCGGAGCGATGGCCGTTGCCCTGTTGTGTACGGGGCCGGCCCGGGCGGCCGACCCGGACAAGTTCAAGATCGGCGGGGTGGTGTCCCTGTCCGGCACCTACGGAATCTTCGGCGAGGACATGCGCAAGGGCGTCGAGATCGCCATCGAGCAGCGCGGCGGCAAGGTCCTCGGCAAGCCGATCCAGGTGATTTGGGAAGACGACGAGACCAAGCCCCAGCCGGCGGTGCAGAAGACCACCCGGTTGATCTCCGAAGGGGTGCAGATGATCTTCGGCGCGGTCAGCTCCGCCTCCAGCATCGCCATCATGAACATCGCCAAGCAGCGCAAGATTCCCCACCTGGTGACCATGTCCGCCGACGACAAGATCACCGTGCCCAACGGCTCCCGCTACACCTTCCGCACCTCCAACACCCTGGGCATGGAGCAGCGCATGGCCCTCAGCTTCACCAAGGAACAGAAGCTCAAGCGGGTCTACGGCGTCACCGCCGACTACCAGGCCACCCGCGACAGCTGGGAGTGGTACCGCCGCGAGGCGGAGAAGGCCGGCGTCGAGATCGTCGGCGCCGACTTCGCCCCCCTGGGCAACCGGGATTACTCCTCCATCGTGGACAAGATCGCCCGCTCCAACGCCGACGGCGTGGCCCTGTTCATGACCGGCTCCGACGCCGTGACCATGGTCAAGCAGGCTGGCCAGGTGGACCTGGGCAAGACGCGCAAGATCTTCGGCCCGGTGATCGCCGATGAAACCATGGCGGCGGGGGTGGGCCCCGCTTCCATCGGCGTCTATTCCGGGGTGCGCTACCACTTCACCGTGGATAACCCGGCCAACCGCAAGTTCGTCGAAGCCTTCCGCAAGAAGTACAACGAACTGCCCTCCAGCGCCGCCGGCGAAGCCTACGACGGCATGGCCTGGTGGCTCGACACGGTCGAGCAGACCGGCTCCTGGGACAAGGAGAAATGGGTCGCGGCCTTCGAGAACAGCGTGCGCGAGAACTCGGTGGAAGGGCGCAAGTCCATGCGCGCCTGCGACCACCAGGCGATGCAGGATGGCCTGTGGGGCGTGGTCGAGAAGGGCGCACCGCCGGCGCCGGCCTACACCATGAAGATCGTCAAGGTGTTCCCGCCCAACCAGGTCTTCGACGCCTGCCAGCCCTGAGCGCCGGCCCCGTCCGCCCCTGGGCGGCGCGTTGGGCCTAGCGCCTGACCGTCGTCCCCAGGGGCCGGGTTTCCTGCCGGTGCCGCGCGCACCGGCCGACTGACCGATGGAGGGAGTCCCCCGGAGGCGGCCTGGCCGCCCTCCCGGGCGGCGCTCATCCCTACGATCCCTCCGCCGCGGAGATACCTCATGTCTACCCTCATCATCGGGCTCAGCCTGGGGATGCTGCTGTTCCTGCTCGCCTCGGGGCTGACCCTCATCTTCGGCATGCTGGGCGTGATCAACTTCGCCCACGGCGCCCTGTACATGCTCGGTGCCTACATCGCCTTCGACATCGGCCGCCACACCGGCTCCTTCGTCGCCGGGCTGATCGGCGCCACCGTGCTGGTGGCCGCCGCCGGCGCCCTGATCGAGCGCCTGGCCCTGCGCCCGCTCTACAACCGACCCCACTTCTACCAACTGATCCTGACCTTCGGCGTGATCCTGGTGATCAGTGAGCTGGTCAAGATCGTCTGGGGCCTGGGCTACCAGGAATCGACCATGCCCGAGGCCCTGGCCGGCACCGTGGAGCTGTTCGGCAGCACCATCCCGGTCTACCGCCTGTTCGTCATCGGCTTCGGCGCCCTGGTTTCCGGCGGCCTGTTCCTGCTCATCGAGAAAAGCACCTTCGGCATGCTGGTGCGCGCCGCCAGCAGCGACGGCGAAATGGTGCGCCTGCTCGGCCTGCCCGTGTCGTCGGTGCGCATGGCTGTGTTCGCCCTCGGTTCGGGGCTGGCCGGCCTGGCCGGGGCCATCGCCGCGCCGCTCTTTCCCATTGAGCTGGGCATGGCCACCAACACCATCATCGACTGCTTCATCGTCGTCATCCTCGGGGGCCTGGGCAACATCCGCGGTGCCGTGGCGGCCTCGCTGCTGATCGGCCTGGTGCGCGCCCTCGGCTACGCCTACATGCCGAGCTGGGTGGACATCCTGACCTTCGCCCTGCTCATCGCGACCCTGCTCACCCGGCCCCAGGGCCTCTTCTTCCGCGCAACGAGGTCCGCATGAACGTCTCCCGTTTCGACCTGTGGCTCGGCCTGCCCCTGGCGGCCGTTGCCCTGCTGCTGCCTTTCACCGGCCCAAGCGACTTCCTGCTCAACCTGGCGACTCTGGTGATGATCTGGGCGATCTTCGCCATCGGCTTCGACTTCGTCTTCGGCCTGCTCGGCATGGTTTCCTTCGGCCACGCCAGCTTCCTCGGCCTGGGCGGCTACGCCCTGGCCCTGGCCACCCAGCTGTGGGGCCTGCCCTTCAGCGCCGGCCTGGGCCTGGCCATCGTCGCCGGCGCCCTGTGCGCCTGGCTGTTCAGCTTCTTCGCCCTGCGCGTCTCGGGCATCTTCTTTGCCCTGGTCACCCTGGCCCTGTCGCAACTGCTCTACATCCTGGCCGACTCCAAGCTGCGCGCATGGACCGGCGGCGCCGACGGCCTGCCCGGGGTGGAGCGGCCCGGCCTGGGCGGCATCGATTTCTTCGATTCGACCCACTTCTACTGGTACGTGGTGGCGGTGTTCGCCCTGGTCATGGCGGCGGTGGCGGTGCTGCGCCGCTCACCCTTTGGCCGGGTCATCGCTGGCATCCGCCAGAACGAGACCCGGGCCGAGCAGCTGGGCTTCGACGTGCACCGCTACAAGCAGATCACCTTCATCGTCTCCGGGGCCATCAGCGGCCTGGCCGGGGCGCTGCTGGCCTCCCTGCTGATGTACGTGAATCCCCAGATGCTGCATTGGACCACCTCCGGCGACGTCATCATCATGACCCTGCTCGGCGGCGCCGGCACCCTGTGGGGGCCGGTGGTGGGGGTGCTCGCCTTCGAGGTGCTCAAGGAGTGGTTGAGCGGCTGGACCCAATACTGGTACGGCTTGCTCGGCCTGGTCTTCATCCTCGCCACCCTGTTCTTCCCCAAGGGCATCGTCGGCGAATTGCAGGAGCGCTTCGGGCAATGGCAGGACAAGGCCGCCCGGCGCGACGGGAGGTCCTCATGAGCGACATCGCCCTGAAATGCGACGGCGTGACGGTGAGCTACGGCGCCCTCAAGGCCATCGACGGCGTCAGCCATTCGTTCGAGCAGGGCCGCATCTACGGCCTGATCGGCCCCAACGGGGCGGGCAAGACCACCCTGCTCAACGTCCTGGCCGGGCGGCAGATGCGCCATAGCGGCAGCATCCACTGCTTCGGCGCTGACATCACCCGCACCCCACCCCACGAGCGCGCCCACCTGGGCATCGGCCGCAGCTTCCAGATCACCAAGATCTTTGCCGAGATGACGGTGCTGGACAACCTGCGCATCGCCGCCCAGATCAAGCACTCGCGCTTCCAGCCGTTCTGGATCGCGCCGCGCTACGAGCGGCGCCTGGCCGGCGACATCGACGCCATGCTCGAACTGACCGGCCTCACCGCCCGCCGCGACGACATCGCCGGGACCCTCTCCTACGGCCTGCAACGGGCCCTGGAGCTGGGCATCACCCTGATGCCGGACCCGCGCATCCTGCTCCTCGACGAGCCCCTGGCCGGCGTCGGCCAGCACGAGATCGAAAGCTCGACGCGCCTGATCAAGGCCGTATCGGCCGGGCGCACCGTGCTGCTGATCGAACACAACATGGACGCCATCATGTCGCTCTCCGAAGAGATCGTGGTGATGAGCAACGGCCGGGTGATCGCCGTCGGCGCCCCGGAACAGATCCGCAACGACGCCACCGTGCGCTCGGTTTATCTCGGGGAGGATGCATCGTGATCGCGCTCGAACACGCCAGCGTCAAGTACGGCCACGCCCTGGCCCTGGAAGACATTTCGATCGAGGTCGGGCTGCACGAGATCGTCGCCATCGTCGGCCGCAACGGCGCCGGCAAATCCACCACCCTCAAGACCCTGGTCGGCCTGCTGCCGTTGGTGGCGGGGCGGCGGGTGTTCGGCGAGCGCGACATCTCGCGCCTCTCGGTTGAGCAGATCGCCCGCCTGGGCATCGCCCTGGTGCCCGATACCCGGCGCATCTTCCCCAACCTGTCGGTGCGCGAAAACCTGCGCATCGGCGCCGTCGCCCACCAGCCCGGCTACTGGACCGAGGAGCGGGTGCTGGAAATCTTCCCCCGCCTGGGCGAGCGCATCGACTTCGGCGGCGACCAGCTGTCCGGCGGCGAACAGCAGATGCTGGCGATTGCCCGGGCCCTGCTCGGCAACCCGCGCATCCTGCTCCTCGACGAACCCACCGAGGGTCTGGCGCCCCTGATCGTGGACCAGCTGGTGGAGGTGTTCGCCCACGTCCACCGCCAGGGCACCGGCATCGTCCTGGTCGAGCAGAACCTCAAGGTGCCGATGAAGCTGGCCCACCGCCAGTACGTGCTCGACCACGGCCAGGTGGTCTGGTCGGGCACCTCGGCCGAACTGCAACAACAGCGGCAACTCGTGGAAAACCTCATCACTACCGGAGCGGCACAATGAGCAAGCAGAACCTCTACATCGTCGGCGTCGGCATCACCCATTTCGCCAAGCACCCGGACAAGACCGTCAAGGACCTGGTGCGCGAGGCGGTCGAGGGCGCCCTCCAGGACGCCGGCTGCGGCCGCGAGCTGATCCAGGCCGCCTACTTCGCCACCGCCGGCCAGGGGGTCATCGAAGGCCAGCACATGGTGGCCGGCGAAGTGGCGCTCAAGGCCATGGGCATCACCGGCATCCCGGTGACCAACGTCGAGAACGCCTGCGCCAGCTCCAGCACCGCCCTCAACGCCGCCCAGCTGTACGTGGCCGCCGGCGAAGGCGACATCTGCCTGGCGGTGGGCGTGGACAAGCTGTTCTCGCCGGACAAGGAAAAGAGCTTCAGCGTCTTCGACGGCGCCTTCGACGTGAACAACAGGGACGGCCAGCTGGCCCTGCTGCACGGCCTGGCGCCGACGGTGACGCTGCCGGCGGGCATCAAGGAAGCGGAGCAGCGCAGCATCTTCATGGACATCTACGCCAGCCTGGCGCGGCTGCACATGGAGCGCTTCGGCACCACCCAGCGGCAGATCGCCGCAGTGGCCGCCAAGAACCACGTCCATTCCACCCGCAACCCCCTGGCCCAGTTCCAGTACCCCCTGACCATCGACGAGGTGCTGGCGGCGCGCACCATCGCCTGGCCCCTCACCCTGCCCATGTGCGCCCCCATCGGCGACGGGGCGGCGGCGGCCATCGTCTGCAACGAGGACGGCCTGCGCAAGTTGCAGCGCAGCCGCGCCGTGCGCCTCATGGCCAGCGTGCTGCGCACCGCCACCGAGCGGCCCGCCGACCAGTACGAACGCCACCTCTGCCACCTGGCTGCCTTCGAGGCCTACGAGCGGGCCGGGGTCGGCCCCGAGGACATGTCCCTGGCCGAGGTGCACGACGCCACCGCCTTCGCCGAGATCCAGCAGACCGAAGCCCTGGGCTTCTGCCCCTTCGGCGAGGGCGGGCCGATGGCCGAATCCGGCGCCACCAGCCTGGGCGGGCGCATCCCCATCAACGTCTCCGGCGGCCTGCTCTCCCGCGGCCATCCGATCGGCGCCACCGGCCTGGCCCAGGTGTACGAGATGGTCACCCAGCTGCGCGGCGAGGCCGGCGCCCGCCAGGTGGACAAGGCCCGCTTCGCCATCGCCGAGAACGGCGGCGGCTTCAACGGCGTCGAGGAAGCCGTCACCTGCATCACCATCCTGGGCCGCTGATCCACGCCATCCGCATCGTTTATTGCGACGAGACCACCATGCACCTCAACCAACTTTTCCAGCGCACCGTGCGCCTGCACGGCGACCGTCCCGCCCTGGCCCGGGGCCGGGGGCCGAGCCTCACCTACCGGCAACTGGAGCGGCGCGTCGCCGCCCTGGCCGGCTGGCTGCGCCACGACCTGGGCTTGCAGCCCGGCGACCGGGTCACCCTGGCGATGAAGAACTGCATCCAGTACGCCGAATCCATGCTGGCCATCTGGCACGCCGGCCTGTGCGCCGTGCCGGTCAACGCCAAGCTGCACCCCAACGAGCTGGAGTACGTACTGCACGATTCCGGCTCCGCCGCCTGCCTGTCCAGCGGCGAGCTGTACCGGGGGCTGCTGCCGGTGGCCGAGCGCCTGCCCGGCCTGCAACTGATCGACGTGGAGGCGGACAGCTACACCGCCGCCCTGGGCCGGACGCCCATCGCCCCGGTGGCCGGCAACGGCGGCGACCTGGCCTGGCTGTTCTACACCAGCGGCACCACCGGCCGGCCCAAGGGGGTGATGCTGACCCACGACAACCTGCTCGCCACCTCCCTCAACTTCTACGCCGACGTGCAGCCGGTGGATGGCGACGACGTGCTGGTGCACGTGGCCCCCATGTCCCACGGCAGCGGCCTCTACAGCGTGCCCTACTTCATCCGCGGCGCCTTGCAGGTGGTGCCCGAGAGCGGCGGCTTCGACGAGGCCGAGCTGTTCGAGCTGCTCGGCCACTACCGCTCGGCCAGCCTGTTCGCCGCGCCGACCATCGTCCAGCGCATGGCCCAGCACGCGGCGGACCACGGTAGCGCCTTCCCCGGCCTGCGCGCCTTGATCGTCGGCGGCGCGCCGTTCTACGTCGAGGACATCAAGGCGGCGGTGGCCTGCTTCGGTCCGCGCATCGCCCAGATCTACGGCCAGGGCGAAAGCCCGATGTCGATCACCGCCCTGTCGGCGGAGCAGACCGCCGCCGCCGTGGCCGGCAACGACCTGGCCATGCTGGCCTCGGTGGGGGCCAGCCAGACCTCGGTGGAAGTGGCGGTGCTCGGCCCCGACGGCCAGCCGGCCCCGGCCGGCACCCTGGGCGAGGTGGTGGCCCGGGGACCCTCGGTGATGAAGGGCTACTGGAACAATCCGGACGCCACCCGCCAGACCCTGGCCGGGGGCTGGCTGCACACCGGCGACGTGGGCGAGCTCGACGAGCGCGGCCTGCTCCAGCTGAAAGACCGCTCCAAGGACGTCATCATTAGCGGCGGCACCAACATCTACCCCCGGGAAGTGGAGGAGGTGCTGCTCCAGCACGCCGCGGTCCAGGAAGTGTCGGTGATCGGCGTGCCCGACCGGGAATGGGGCGAGTCGATCGCCGCCTTCGTCGTCTGCCGCGACGGCATGGCGGTCGGCGAAGCCGACCTGGAGGCCCTGTGCCTGCGTTCCATCGCCCGCTTCAAGCGGCCGCGCTGGTACTTCTTCGTCGCCGAACTGCCGAAGAACGGCACTGGTAAAGTGCTGAAAACCCAACTGCGCAAACTCGCCACGCCGACCTCATGACCGACGCCGACGCCAATCCCCTCTTTGCCCGCCACACCGCCAGCCAGACCGAGAAGGCTTATTGCGCCCTCGAAGAGATGGTCGTCACCGGAGAGCTGCCCCCGGGCAGCCAGTGGTCCGAGGTGGCCCTGAGCGAGAAGGTCGGCTTCGGCCGCACCCCCACCCGGGAGGCCCTGCACAAGCTGGCCTACCAGCGCCTGGTGCACATCGCGCCGCGCCAGGGGGTGTTCATCTCCGAGATCGACTACCAGGGCCAGCTGAAGATCATCCAGGCGCGCCGCGAGATCGAGCGCCTGATCGTCTCCCAGGCAGCCCTGTGTGCCAGCGACGCCGAGCGGGCGGCGCTGCGCCAGCTGGCGGGCGAGCTGGAAGGGCTGAAGGCCCTCAACGACATGCGGGTCTACATGCGCCTGCACTTCTGCCTCACCAGCCGCCTCGGCGAGGCGGCGCGCAATACCTACGCCGCCGAGTTCTACGCCATGTTGCAGACCCTGGCGCGGCGCTTCCTGTACTTCCACCAGAAGCGCCACTCCAACCTGGCCCACATCTGCGACCTGCACATCGCCCAGATCAACGCCATCGCCGACGGCGATGCGGAGCGGGCGATGGCGGCGGCCACGGCGCGCAACGACTACGCCGAGCAGCTGGCGCGCAACATCCTGATGGAATTGATCGTCACCTCGGCGGTGACGATCAGCCCGGCCGAACGCTGACCGGTCCTGGCCGGGGCGCGGAGTTTGCAGAATCTGCGGCCCGGCATAGCCGATAACCAAAACAACCAACGAGGTGCGCCGCCACCGGCAGGCGTACCCAGGAGACGTTCCATGACCCCACCCCAACCGGGCCGTCGCGCCCTCGTCACCGGCTCGCTGCAAGGCATCGGGCTGTCCATCGCCACCGCCCTGGCCGAAGAGCAATGCCACCTGGTCCTGCACGGGCTGGGGGACGCCGAGCAGCAGGAACGGGCGCGCCAGGCGGTGCTCGCCGCCGGCGCCCTGTCGGCCACCGTCCATGGCCACGACCTGAGCGACGCCGCCCAGGTCCAGGCCCTGATGGCCGCCGTCCTGGCCGACGGCCCCCTGGACATCCTGGTCAACAACGCCGGCATCCAGCAGACCATGGCCCTGGCCGAGGTGCCCTTGGAGCTGTGGCAGCGCTTTCTGGCGGTCAATCTGTCGGCGGCCTTCCTCACCATGCAGGCCGCCCTGCCGGGCATGGCGGCGCGGGGTTACGGCCGGGTGGTGAACATCGCTTCGGTGCACGGCCTGGTGGCCTCGGTGCACAAGGCCCCCTACGTGGCCTCCAAGTTCGGCCTGGTGGGCGTGAGCAAGGTGGCGGCCCTGGAGTACGCCCGGGCCGGCAGCCGGGGGCAGGGCGGGGTGACCGTGAACTGCATCTGCCCGGGCTGGACCGAGACCGCCCTGCTCGAACCCCAGATACTGGACCGGGCCGCCCAGGTCGGCGGCGACCGGGAGGCCGGGGTGCGTTCCCTGCTCGCCGAAAAACAGCCCAGCCAGCGCATGTCGCTGCCGGTTGAGATCGCCCAGCTGGCGGCCTGGTTGTGCCATCCCGTGGCCCACAACATCACCGGGGCGGCGATTCCCGTCGAGGGAGGCTGGACCAGCCAGTAGTCGCAGGGCAGGGCGGGTGGCCGGGTGGCCCCGCCTCAATCGAAGGCGATGTCCCGGGGCACCACCACCGGGCGGCTGTCCTCCTGCCAGGCTTCGAAGCCGCCCGCCAGGGAAGTCACGTTCTCGAAGCCCATGGACTGGAGCGATTTCACCGCCAGGGCGGCGCGGCCGCTGGTCTTGCAATAGACGATCACCGGCCGGGTCACGTCCTGGAGAGCGGGCTCGCTGGAAATCTTGAATTCGAGCAGGCCCCGGGGAATGTTCAGGGCGCCCTGGATGTGCCCCTGGCGGTACTCGTCCGGTTCGCGCACGTCGAGCAGCAGGGTGTCCGGCGCCGTCGCCCGCCGGGCCTGGAGCTCGGCGGGGGAGCATTCGTCTATGGTCAGGCGGGCCGCCTGGACGAGGGTGTGGGCAGGGGTGAACATGGGGGCCTCCGCAAACGTGGCAAGGGCATGGCCCGCCGCCGGGGCGGCCATGACAGGGTGGAGAAGGATCAGTTTTTTCTAATTTAGCACGGCCGCCGCCGTGCAGCCCCCAGGTCTTCAGCTACCGTTACGTCGGCCCTTTTGCCGGCCCCTTGCCGGAAATGCCGATTGGTCGCCGCCGCCGTCGGGCCTACACTGGCGCCTCCTTTCACCGCGCCGGAGACGCCCATGTCCCGCCCCGCCGACCTCCCCTTGGTCTATTCCTGTTCCGGCTGCTCCAGCGCCGCCCAGATGGCCAATCACATCGCCGTGCAGCTGGACCGGCGCGGCGAGGCCGAAATGTCCTGCATCGCCGGGGTCGGCGGCGACGTGCCCCACCTGGTGCGCATCGCCCGTTCCGGCCGGGCGATCCTGGCCCTGGACGGCTGCCCGTTGCAATGCGTCAAGCACAGCCTGGCCCAGCGCGGGGTGACGCCCGACCGGCAACTGCTGCTGCACGAGCACGGCATCAAGAAGCGTCTGCGCACCGATTTCGACCTGGACGACGCCGCGCGGATGCTTGAGGTGGCGACGGCCGCCGCCCGTGACCTGCGCCAGCCGGCGGCGGAGGTGGCGTAAGTGGGCAAGGCCGCCATCTGGGTCGATGCCGACGCCTGCCCCAAGGTCATCAAGGAAATCCTCTTCCGCGTCGCGGTGCGGGCCGAGATGGTGGTCACTCTGGTGGCCAACCAGGCCCTGTTCGCTCCGCCTTCTCCCTTTGTGCGCAGCCTCCAGGTGCCGCGCGGCTTCGACGTGGCCGACCAGGCCATCGTCGAGCGGGTGGCAGAGGGCGACCTGGTGATCACCGCCGACATTCCCCTGGCCGCCGAAGTCATCGCCAAGGGGGCCCGGGTGCTGACGCCCCGGGGCGAGCCCTACGGGCCGGACACCATCCAGGCGGCCCTGACCCTGCGCAACTTCATGGACACCTTGCGCTCCTCCGGGGTGGAGACCGGCGGTCCGGCGGCCTTCAACCACGACGACCGCCGCGCCTTCGCCCGAGAGCTGGAGCGCTTCGTCGTCAAGGCCGGACGCCGGGTGGAGTAATCCTGCTGCGCAGATCCACGGACCCCTAGCCTTGCGGCGGTGCCGTGGCGCCGCCTCCCACTTCGTCTTCGCTCTCCGCCCGTTCCTGCTCAGGGCGTCTCAATCGACGTCGTAATCCCAGAGCTGGTGGGCGTCCAGCTCCAGCCGGTAGCGGGCTTCCAGGGCGTCCAGGCGGGTCTGTTCGGCGGCCAGCCGGCCCTCGCCGGCCTGGCGGCGGGCGAGTAGCACCTCGGCCAGGGGCGCCTCCCCCAGGGATTGGGCCCGGGCGGTCAGGTCGGCGCTGGCCTCTAGTTGCCGGGCCGCCTGGTCGGCACGTTGCCAGGCGATCTGGGTGGCGCTGGCCAGGGCGTGGCGGCTGGCGATGTCGGCGCTCACCTGGCGGCGCAGCCCGTCCTCCCGGTAGGACGCCGCATTGGCCCGGGCCGCCTGGCTGCGCGCCGCGGCACCCCGGGCGGCGCCGGGCAGGGGAATGGTGACCGACACCCCCACCAGCTTTTCCTCGCCGCCCCGCTCGCTGCCGACGTGCACGCCGAACACCGGGTCCGGGGTGCGCTCGGCCTCGGCGCGCTGGGCGGCCAGCCGGGCCTGGCGGGTCTCGGCGCCGGCCAGGGCCAGTTCGTGGCTCTTGCCGGCGATGCGCTCCTGCCAGGCGGCCAGGGTGCCTTCCAGGGGCTCGGGGGCCGGCAGGCTCACCCGCTCCGGCTGGGCAATGGCGGGAAAGCGCGCCCGCAGGTCTTCGCTGGCAGCCTGGAGGCGGGCCCGGGCCTGCTGCCACTGGGCGTCGGCCTGGGCGGCGGCGGCTTCGGCCTGCATCGCCTCCAGCCGTGCCGCGTCGCCCAGCTTGAGCCGCCGGCCGGTACTGTCGGCCAGCCGGGCCAGCAGCTTGGCCTGGGTCTGGGCCTGGTCGGCGGCGACCCGGGTGCGCAGCCACTGGAACCAGGCGGCGAGCAACTGGCGGGCGGTTTCGTGCTGGGCGTCCTCCACGGCGATGCGGGCGGTGCTCTCGCCCTGTTCGCCCAGGGCCCGGTCGGCATCGGCCTTGGCCGGCAGGCGCAGCGGCCGTTCCAGGGTCACCAGCCATTCGTTGTACGGCCCGCCCGGGCCTTCGCTGGGGGTGCTGCGCAGGCGCCGGCGCTGGTCCATGAGCCGGGTGGTCCACTCGTGGGGGCCGGCGTCGAGCCGTTCCCGGTTGGCGCTTTCCGCGCTCAGGTCGGCCCGGGCGGCGGCCACCAGGGGGGCGGCGGCGATGGCGGCCTTGACCTCGGCGGCGGCAGGCAGGCCGTCGCCGGTCTCGGCCCGGGCGTCCGGGGCAGCCAGCAGCAGAGCCAGCAATAGGCTCAGAGGCAGGGTCAGCGGCAGGGATGAAACGGCGGTGGGGAAATGCGGGGTCATGACGGTTGCACCACGGAAGAGTCGTTGCCGCTATTGCTGCCGTCGCTTTCCGCGTTCCGGGGAACGCCGAAGCGGCGGTAGAGGATGGGCAGCAGCACCAGGGTGAGCAGGGTCGAGCTGATCAGTCCGCCCACCACGACGATGGCCAGGGGGCGCTGGATTTCCGAGCCGGGGCCGCTGGCGAAGAGCAGGGGCACCAGGCCGAAGGCGGTGATCGAGGCGGTCATCAGCACCGGGCGCAGCCGGCGCCGGGCGCCCTCGCGCACCACTTCGTCCAGGGGCAGGCCCTGGTCGCGCAGGGTGTTGAAGTAGCTGACCAGCACCACCCCGTTGAGCACGGCGATGCCGAGCAGGGCGATGAAGCCCACCGAGGCCGGCACCGACAGGTATTCGCCGGAGACGAACAGGGAGATGGCGCCGCCCACCAGGGCGAAGGGGATGTTGGCCAGCACCAGGGCGGCCTGGCGCAGGGAGCCGAAGGTGACGAAGAGCAGGCCGAAGATCAGCAGTAGGGCCATGGGCACCACCAGGGCGAGCCGGGCCGCGGCGCGCTGCTGGTTTTCGAACTGGCCGCCCCAGGCGATGCGGTAGCCGGCCGGCAGCTTGACCTTGGCCGCGACCGCGGCCCGGGCGTCGTCCACGAAGCCCACCAGGTCCCGGTCGCGCACGTTGCTCTGCACCACCACGTAACGCTGGGCGTTTTCCCGGTCCACCTTCACCGGGCCTTCGACCCGCTTCAGGGTGGCCACCGCCGACAGAGGCACGGCCCGGCCGTCGGGCAGTTGCAGGCGCAGATCGGCCAGGGCCGGGGCGGTGCTGTCGGCGCCGGGGCCGCGCAGCAGCAGCGGGGTGCGCCGGCCCGGCTCCACCACCACCCCCACCGGGGTGCCCTCGATCAGGCGCTTCAGGTCCGCTTCCAGGGCGTTCACCGAGAAACCCAGGCGGCCGGCGGCAAGCCGGTCGATGCCCACCGACAGGTACTGGACGCCCTCGTTCTTGAGGGTGATCACGTCCTCGGCGCCGGGCACGCCCTTCACCGCGCCCTGGACCTGGGCGGCCAGGCCGTTGAGGGTGTCGATGTCCGGGCCGTAGATCTTGATCGCCACGTCGCCGCGCACCCCGGTGAGCATTTCCGAGACGCGCATCTCGATGGGCTGGGTGAAGCTGTAGACCACCCCGGGGAAGCGGTCGAGCACCTGGCGCAGCTGGTCGGCCAGCCAGGCCTTGTCCGGTGTGCGCCACTCGTCCACGGGCTTGAGCACCAGGAAGGTGTCGGTCTGGTTGAGGCCCATCGGGTCCAGGCCCAGCTCGTCGGCGCCGGTGCGGGCGACGATGCGCCGGACCTCGGGGATGTCCTGGAGGATCGCCGCCTGGACCTGCTGGTCCAGGGCGGTGGAGGCGGACAGGCCGATGGAGGGGAGCTTTTCCAGCTGGACGATCAGGTCGCCTTCGTCCAGGGTGGGCATGAAGGTCTTGCCGGTGCCCAGGTAGGCGCCCACCGCCAGCACCAGGGACAGGCCGGCGCCGATCAGCACCGGGCGCGGGTTGGCCAGGGCCCGGGGCAGCAGCCGGTCGTACAGGGCGGTGAGCTTGCGCACCAGCCAGGGATCGCCGTGGGCCGGCTTGAGCAGCAGGGAGGCAGCCGCCGGCACCACGGTGAAGGCCAGCAGCAGGGAGGCGCCCAGGGCGAAGACGATGGCCAGGGCCACCGGCATGAACAGCTTGCCTTCCAGCCCTTCCAGGGTCAGCAGCGGCAGGAAGACGATGGCGATGATCGCCACACCCGAAGCCACCGGCGGCGCCACCTCGACCACCGCCCGGAACACCAGGGCCAGCTTGTCGTGGGCCGACAGGGCGGTCGGGTTGCCGGCGGCCCGGGCGTGCAGATGGGATTCGATGTTCTCCACCACCACCACGGCGCCGTCCACCAGCATGCCGATGGCGATGGCCAGGCCGCCCAGGCTCATCAGGTTGGCCGACAGGTCGTAGTGCCCCATCAGGATGAAGGTGGCCAGGGCCGACAGGGGCAGGATCGCCGCCACCACCACGGCGGCGCGCAGGCTGCCGAGGAAGGCGAACAGCAGGATCGCCACCAGCACCACCGCTTCGAGCAGGGCCTTGGTCACGGTGTGCACCGCCCGGGCCACCAGCTCGCCCCGGTTGTAGAAGGGCACCAGGCGGGTGCCGGCGGGCAGGGTGGGCTCGATCTCGGCCAGCTTGGCCGACACCGCCTCCACCACCGCCCGGGCGTTGGCGCCGCGCAGGCCGAGCACCAGCCCTTCCACAGCCTCGCCCTGGGCCAGGGCCGGGCCGGCAGCGTTGGCATCGTTGGCTTGGCCGGCGTGGTCCGGCTGGGAGCGCTGGGTTACCGCGCCGTAGCGGGTCAGGGCGCCGAGGCGCACCTCGGCCACGTCGCCGACCCGCACCGGGGCGCCGCCGCGCACCGCCACCACCACGTTGCGCAGGTCGTCTACGTCGCGGATGGCGCCCTCGGCCCGCACCAGCAGGGCTTCCTCGCCCTCGTTCACCCGGCCGGCGCCGTCGTTGCGGTTGTTCTCGGCCAGGGCCGTTTCCAGGTCAGTCAGGGATAACTGGCGGGCGTTGAGCGCCGCCACGTCGGGCACCACCTCGAAGGCCCGGGCGTTGCCTCCCAGGCTGTTCACGTCGGCCACGCCGCGCAGGGTGCGCAGCTGGGGGCGGATCACCCAGTCGAGCAGGGTGCGCTTCTCCTCCAGGGAGAGGGGGCCCTCGACGGTGAACATGAACATCTCGCCCAGGGGCGTGGTGATCGGCGCTAGGCCGCCGGAGGCTTGCGGCGGCAGGTCCTTGAGCACGTTGCCGAGGCGCTCGCCCACCTGCTGGCGGGCCCAATAGATGTCGGTGCCGTCGTCGAAGTCGATGGTGATGTCGGCCAGGGCGTACTTGGAGGTGGAGCGCAGGATGTGCTGCTTGGGAATGCCCAGCATCTCCTGCTCGATGGGCACGGTGATGCGGGTTTCCACCTCTTCCGGGGTCATGCCCGGGGACTTGATGATGATCTTGACCTGGGTGGTGGAGACGTCAGGGAAGGCGTCGATGGGCAGGTTCTGCAGGCTCACCATGCCGAAGCCGGCCAGCAGCAGGGCGGCCAGCCCCACCAGCAGGCGCTGGGCCAGGGAGAGGGCGACGAGCTGGGAGAAGAAGCGGGCGATCATGGCTGGTTCCGCCGCCTCATTCCACGTTCTGGCCGAGCCAGGCGGCCTTCAGCGCCGCCACACCGGCCGTCGCCACCCGGCTCTTGTCGTTCAGGGGGGGGGCGCCGGCGGACTTGACCAGCCAGCCCCCGGGCACCGGGCCAAGCACCGTCACCGGCTGAGGCATGAAGCGGCTTTCCCGGGCGTCCTCCTGCACGGCAACGAACACGTAGGCCGTCGTCACCTGCTTGCCCGGGCTGGCGGCGCCGCTGCGGTAGGTCAGGGCCGCGCCGGGGATGCGCACCGCGCCGGCCAGGGCGGGCAGTCCTGCCAGGCCGATCTCGGCTTCCACCGCCTGGCCGGGGCGCAGGGGCAGGGCGGCGGTGCCCGCCGCGGGACGCTCCAGGCTGGCGCGTACGGCCACGGTCTGGGCGGCGCCCACCTGGCGGCCGACGCTCACCACCTTGCCGCGCACACTGCGGCCGTCGGCCAGGGTGGCGGTGACCGGCGCCCCGTCCGGCAACAGGGCGGCCAGGCTGGCGGCTACCTGTATCTCCAGCCCCAGGGCACTGGTTTCGGCCAGGGAGAAGAGGGGGGCGGCGGCATCGACCCGCTGCCCCGGCGTGGCCATCTGCTCCAGCACGTAGCCGGAGAGGGGGGCGGTCAGGGCGGCGGCGCCCGGGCCGGATTTGGTCGCCGCCGACAGGCCGGCCACTCCCAGGGACAGTCGCTTTTCCTCGGCCTGGGCGGCGGCCTGGGCCGCACTGGCCCGGGTGGCCTCCAGGCGGGAGGCGGGGATGATGCCCTCGTTGTACAGCGCTTCGTCCCGGCGCCGGGCGCTGGCCGCCAGCTCGGCCTGGCTGCGGGCGATGCTGGCGTCCCGTTGCAGGGCCAGCAGTTCCGGGCTGGCGAAGATGGCCAGCACCTCGCCCTTGCGCACCTGCTGCCCCGGCACCACCTTCACCGATTCCACCAGGCCGGCGGCGGGGGCGGCCACCAGGCGCAATTGGCCCAGGGGCACGTTCACCGTGGCCGGCAGGCGCGACAGGCTGGCGCCGCCGGCGCCGGCCGGTGTCGCCGGGGTGCTGCGCACGCCCAGGGCCTGGACCTGGGCGGCGCTGAGCACCAGGGGCGGGGCCGGCGGCTCGCCGGCCCCCAGGGCGGGCAGGGGGAGCGTTGCCTGGGTCGCCAGGGCCAGGGCCGCCAGACGGCGGCGCCAGGGGGCGGGCAGGAGGGGAAGGCGCGGGACGGCGGGCAGTGGCTGGCGCATGGCTGGCGGGGAGCAAGGGGAGAATGGCCGCCAGCTTAGGCCGTCCAGATTAAGCGTCCCTTAAGGCACGGGCCGCCGCATCGGCGCGGGCGGCCGGACGTCGCTGGCCTGCCCTCGGGGCGTTGCCGTTGGAATGCCATCCGCCCCGGCCGCCGCTACAATGCTTATCCAAAAACCTGATAAGGGCGGTTTCCGCCCCTTCCCCTCCCCAGCCGATTCCGCCATGACTTCTCCCTCTACCTCCGCCGCGGACCGCACCCTGGCCTCGGTGTTGCTCTTCGCCGCCCTGATCGTGTGCGTGTCCATGGGCATCCGCCACACCTTCGGCCTGTTCCTCGCCCCCATGACCAGCGCCCACGGCTGGAGCCGGGAGCTGTTCTCCTTCGCCATCGCCGTGCAGAACCTGATGTGGGGGTTCAGCCAGCCCTTCGCCGGCCTGCTCGCCGACCGCTTCGGCGCCAAGCGGGTGCTGTGGGTGGCCAGCCTGTTCTACGTGCTCGGCCTGGTGGGCATGGCCTATTCGGCCAGCGGCACCGGCCTGGCGGCCACCGCCGGGGTGCTGATCGGCATGGCCCAGAGCGGCACCACCTACAGCGTGGTGTTCTCGGCCATGGGCAAGCTGGTCGCCCCCAACCGGCGCAGCTGGGCCATGGGCATCGTCGCCGCCGCCGGCTCCTTCGGCCAGTTCCTGATGATCCCGGTGGCCTCCGGGCTGATCGGCGGCCTGGGCTGGTTCGGCACCCTGCTGATCTTCGCCGGCGCCGCCTTCCTGATCGTGCCCCTGGGCGCTTCCCTGACCAAGGGGGTCGCCGCCGGGGCGGCAGCCCACGGCCAGACCGCCGGCGAGGCGCTGCGCGAGGCGATGCGCGAGAAGAGCTTTATCTTTCTCATGCTCGGCTACTTCGTCTGCGGCTTCCAGGTGGTGTTCATCGGCGTGCACCTGCCCACCTACCTGCTCGACAAGGGCTTGCCGGCTTCGGTGGGCATGACCGCCCTGGCCCTGATCGGCCTGTTCAACGTGTTTGGCACCTATACCGTGGGTCACCTGGGCAACCGCTTCCCCAAGCGCTACCTGCTCGCCGCCATCTACTTTTGCCGCAGCATCGCCATCAGCCTGTTCCTGCTGGCGCCCCTCACGCCCCTGAGCGTCTATGCCTTCGCCGCGGTGATCGGCTTTCTCTGGCTGTCCACCGTGCCGCCCACCAACGCCATCGTCGCCCAGGTGTTCGGCGTGCGCTTCCTCGGCATGCTCTCCGGCTTCGTCTTCTTCGCCCACCAGATCGGCAGCTTCCTCGGCGTCTGGCTGGGGGGCAAGCTGTTCGATGCCACCGGCGCTTACGACACCGTGTGGGGCATCTGCATCGCCCTCGGGGTGATGGCCGCCCTGATCAACCTGCCCATCGACGAGCGCAGCCTGGAATCGCGCCGCGCCGTGCCGGCAGCGGCCTGACCCTTCCGGAAGCATCGGACCACGGGACCGCCATGCGCCTGCTCCTCGTCGAAGACGACCTGCTGCTCGGCGACGGGCTGTGCGTCGGCCTTGGCCACTACGGCTTCCAAGTGGATTGGGTGCGCGGCGTGGCCGCGGCCCGGGCGGCTCTGGCCACCGACGCCTACGCCGTGCTGGTCCTCGACCTGGGCCTGCCCGACGGTGACGGGGTGGCGGCGCTGGAGGCAGCCCGGGCCGAAGGCGGGCGCAACGGGGCGGTGCCGGTGCTGCTGCTCACCGCCCGGGACGCCAAGGAGGACAAGCTGCGGGCCTTTTCCGCCGGGGCCGACGACTACGTGGTCAAGCCGGTGGACCTGGACGAACTGGCCGCCCGGCTGCGCGCCCTGATCCGGCGCAGCCACGGCCGTGCCGTGCCGCGCATCGTCGCCGGTCGCGTCGCCTTCGACCCGGAGGCCCGCCAGGCCTACCTGGACGATGCCCCGGTGGAATTGTCCGGCCGGGAACTGGCGATCCTCGAACTGCTGCTCGCCAGCCTGGGCCGGGTGGTGTCCCGGCCCCAGCTCGAAGCTGCCCTGTACCGTTGGGGCGAGGGGGTGGAGAGCAACGCCATCGAGGTGCACATCCACCACCTGCGCAAGAAGCTCGGCGCCGACTTCATCCAGACCCGCCGCGGCCTGGGCTACCTGGTGGACAAGCCGTGATCCGCCGCTGGTTGTCCTCGCTCCACGGCCGGCTGATCCTGATCGTGCTGGTCTGCGTCACCGGGGTGGACGGCCTCACCGGCCTGCTCGGCTACCGCCAGGCCACCCGGGAGGCGGCCGAGCTGATGGATGCCCAACTGGTGGAGATCGCCCACGTGCTGGGCACCACCACCGGCGCTCCCGCCACCGCCGTGGTCAGCGCCGACGGCGCGGCCCGGGCTGCCCATCGCTACCACAAGCGCCTGGTGTTCCAGGTCTGGCGCCCCGGGACGGGAGGGCGTGGCGACCAGTTGCTGGCCCGTTCCGACACGGCCCCCGAGGCGCCTCTGGAGGCCTTGGCGGCGGTGGCCGACGACGGCTACGTGACCCTGGCCTGGCGCGACGGCAGCTGGCGCTTCTACGTGTCCGGCAACGAGCCGGGCGGGCTGCGGGTGGTGGTGGGCCAGCAGGGCGGAGTGCGCGACAAGATGGCCCGGGAAGTGGCCATGAACGCCCTCTATCCCCACCTGGCCAGTTGGGCGGTGTTGGTGGGCCTGCTGCTGGTGGGCGTGCGCCAGGCCCTGACGCCCCTGCGCCAGTTGGCCGAGCAGGTGCGCCAGCGTTCGCCGGACCACCTGGTGCCGGTCCGCATCGAGGCGGCGCCGGCGGAGATCGTCCCCGTGGCGGGGGCGGTCAACGGCCTGCTGCAACGGGTCGAAGCGGCCCTGGAGCGGGAACGGCGCTTCACCGCCGACGCCGCTCACGAACTGCGCACGCCCCTGGCGGCGCTCAAGATCCAGGCCCAGGTGGCGCGCCTCGCCGATTCCGGCAGCGACGAGGCGGCCCGCCAGGCCGCCTTGCTCAACGTCATCCGCGGCACCGACCGGCTGGCCCACTTGGTGGAGCAACTGCTCACCCTGGCCCGGGTGGATGCCCACGCCCCCGGCCAGGCGGGGAACGCCTTCGCCACGGAGAGCGCCGACCTGGCCGCCTTGGCCCGGGAAGTGGTGGCCGGGGCGGCCGGACAGGGCGCCCAGGCCCAGCGCCGCGGCGTGACCCTGGCGGCGGTGCTGCCGCCGGGGACGGCCACGGTGGCGGGCCAGGCCGACCTGCTGGCGGTGCTCCTGCGCAACCTGGTGGACAACGCCCTGCGCTATACCCCGGCCGGCGGCCGGGTGGAGGTGCGGATCGGTCGGGAGCCGTTCGGCTGGCGCCTGACGGTGGCCGACGACGGCCCGGGCATCCCCGTGGCCGAGCGCGCCCGGGTGCTGGAGCGCTTCGTGCGGCTGGCGGAGGATGCCGGCGGCGGCGAGGGAAGCGGCCTGGGGCTGTCCATCGTCGCGCGCATCGCCCAGTTGCACGGCGCGGCCCTGGAACTGGGCGATGGCCTGGGCGGCAAGGGCCTGGCGGCGAGCGTGGTCCTGCCCCTGGCCACCGGGGCGGCCTGATTCGGGCAGGCGCGGCCTTCCCGCTGCCCTCAGGCCCCGGCCACCGGGACAGCTGGCAGGCCCACGGGCGGCCCTGCCAGCAATTCGGCCAGAGGGCGCGGCGGTGCCAGCGCGTAGCCCTGGCTGTAGCCCACCTCCAGGTCGGTCACCCAGTGCAGCACTCCCGCGTTGTGCACGAATTCGGCCACGGTGCCGACCCCCAGCCGGTGGGCCACGCGCACGATCGACGCGACGATCTCCCGGTCCACCGGGCTGCTTTCCAGATCCTTGACGAAGGCCCCGTCGATCTTCACGTAATCCACCGGAAAGCGTTTCAGGTAGTCGTAGGTGGCCAGGCCGGTGCCGAAGTCGTCCAGGGCGATGCGGCAGCCGAGCGCCTTGAGGCCGAGGAGCAGGTCGCTGGCCGCCTGGTCGTTGAGAATGGCCTGGCTTTCGGTGATCTCGAAGGCGAAGGGTGCCGTGGGCAGGCCGTGGGCGCGCAGGCGGTCGCGGATGAAGGGCAGCATGTCCGGATCGGACAGGCTGGCACCGGTCAGGTTGAGGGCGCATTTGCCGACCCGGGCGAGCTGTTCCGGGTGGGCGGCGAAATGGGCGAAAGCGGCCTCGATCACCGCCCGGTCCAGTTCCAGGGCCAGGGGCCGCTGGGCCAGGGCGGCGATGACCTCCGGCATGGGGATGACGTTGCCGCCCTCGTCGAGCACCCGCACCAGCACCTCGAAGTCGTGGTGCGGCGGGGCGTCCGATGGCAGTGGGCGGTTGGCGACCAGGGGCTGGGCGAGCAGGCGGATGCGCCCTTCGCCCAATGCGGCGCGCACCGCCTCGATGCGCCGGGCATGGGCGCGGCGGGTGTCGGCCTGGTGGCGCGACACCGGTTCCGGCAGCACCCGCCGGTCAGGCTTTAGGGCTGCCTCGCTCAGGGCTTCGCGCAGGGCGATGAGAATCTCGTCGAGGGTTTCCTGGGCATGGGCGGGCACATACAGGCCGGCGCGCAGGGGTTGCAGGCGCAGCGCCGTGCCGTTGCCAGCCAGGTGCAGGGGGCCGCGGCGGAAGCCGGCTTCGACGCGCAGGAAGGCTTCCTCCACCGCCGCCGGGCTGCCGAAGGGCAACAGGGCGGCGAATACCCCGGGCTGGAGCCGGGCCACAGCGCTCAGGTCGTCCTCGGCCCGCAGCCGTGCCGCCAGTTCGCGCTCGAAGTCGGCGATGGTGGCCAGCCCCACCAGGTGGCCGGCGGATTCCAGGTTCTCGACGCCGAGGATGAACAGGCCCCGGCCGTCGCGGCGTCGCGCCCGTTCCCGGCGGCTGTGCTCCATGGCGGTGAGGAAGCCCCGCTCGTTGAGGCAGTCGGTGACGTTGTCCAGCTCGGCCTGGCGCGCCAGTTTGCGGTAGGCAGCGCGGCGGTCGGCGGCGATGGCCTGGAGAATCTGGCCGAAAGCGGCGGCCACCAGCAGCACCAGGGCGGTCTGGAAGATGGCGAAGCGCAGGGCCTGGGCGTCCATGGTGGCGAACGCCTTGGCCGACAGGATCAGGATGGCCGTGGCGATCAGGGTCAGGCCGGTGGTGGCGGCCTCGCGGCGCATGGCGCAGGCGGCGATGGCCGGAAAGTACAGGTAGGCTAGGGCCGTGGCGTAGTCGTTGGCGCCGTTCCAGGCGAGCAGGGTCAGGGCCAGGGCGATGGAGGCGGCGGCCGCCAGGGTGGGGCGGTCCAGCGTCGCCAGCCATCGCCGGGGGCGGATGTTCTCCTGCCACAGGGTGAGCAGGGCGGGGGCGAACAGGATGCCGCCGATGGCATCGACCAGCCAGTAGGCGAGAAACACGTCGAGGGCCGAGGAGGCGGGGAACAACCCGCCCAGCTTGAAGCCCAGGGTGCCGATCAGGGCCGACAGGGGCGCCGCGATGCCGACCTCGACGCGGTAGAAGGCGAGCAGGTCGCGCACGCCGCTGCGCCGTTCCGGCATGGCGGTCGGGCGGGCCCGCAGCAGGCGGCGCAGCACCCTGGCCCCCACCGCCGGCCCGGTGCACGAGGCGATGATGGCCAGGGCCGCCACCAGAGGCTCCTGGTGGTAGGAGAGCAGGCTCCAGGCCCCCAGCCCCAGGGCCAGGGGCCACAGCCCGGGCAGGCCGTAGCGCCAGACCAGGGCGAAGCCGATGCCGGCCGGAGGCCAGAACAGGGAGAAGCTGAGGTCGGAAAAGGTGTTGCCGGAAAACGACAACAGGCGGGAGAGGGCGGCACCGAGGAAGACGGCCACCGCCGTCCACAGGCCCGCCTGGGCCGCGAGGCGGGGGCGGGGCAGGGGAGCGGGAGCGAAGAGACGGGGCATGTCCGTGGGCAGGCTCGCAAAAGGGTGGCGGGGGTGGAGCGGAATTGCGGCGACGGGACGGTCGGCCTGGAGGGCGTATCGTCCCGCTGCGGTGCTATTGCTCTGACCCGCCCGCCCAGCGGCTGTTTCCGGGGGCGGTGGCCGTAATCCTACTGGGGCTGCTGGCGCAGGTAGAGGGCCACCGACAGGCGGGCGCCGAGCCAGCCGAGCAGGGCGCCGGCGGCGCACAGGGCGCCCACTTCGGTCAAGCTCGGGCCGCGCAGGCGGAAGCTGCTGCCGTAGAGGCGGGTCAGTTCCCCCACCGGCCCGGACAGGAAGAAGAAGGCCAGGGCCACCAGGGCCGCGGCGAGCAGCCCGCCAAGGATGCCTTGCAGGGCGCCGTAGTAGGCGTAGGGCCGGGAGACGAAGCCCGGGGTGGCGCCGATCAGCCGGGCCACCTCGATCTCCTGGGCCCGGGCCAGCATCTGCAGGCGGATGGTGTTGAAGGTGGCGGCTACCAGGCCGACGCCGAACACTCCGGCGAGCAGCATCACCGCCAGGCGCCCCAGGCGCAGGAAGGCGTCGAGGCGACGCATCCAGGCCGAATCGAACTGGACGTGGGCGACCCGGGGCCACTCGCCGGCGCTCTTGACGAAGGCTTCCACGGCGGCGGCGTCGCGCCCCGCCATGTCGGCGACGAAGGCGTCGGGCAGGGGGTTCTTCGGCAGGTTGGCCACCAGATCGGCCAGCCCTTCCCGGGCTTTCAGCCGTTCCAGGGCGGCGTCCTTGGCGACGAAACGGTAGGGGGCGCCAGCGTCGCGTAGCTTCTGCTCAATGGCCTTAGCCTCGTCGCGGCCGGCGCCGGGGTCGAGGAACAGGCTGACCTCGGGGGCCTCGGCCAGGCCGCTGGCGGCCAGGCGCACGTTGTCCAGGGCGACCCAGCCGGCGGCGGGCAGGGCCAGGGCAATGCCGATGACCAGGAGCGACAGCAGGGCGTTGAAGGGGGCGTCGCGCAGGCGCTCCAGGGCGGTGGCGAGGGCCTGCTGATGGTGGGCGAGGCTCATCGGGCGGCCTCCTCGATCAGGGTGTCGGAGGCGCCGGGGACGGCGAGCGCGTTCAGGGGTGCCAGTTCGACGGGGGACTGGGCGGGCAGGCCTTCGTGCAGCTTGCCCTTGGCCAGCCACAGCACCCGGGGTTGGAGCTTGTCCACCCATTGCAGGTCGTGGGTGGCCAGGATGACGGTGACGCCGACCTGGTTGAAGCTGTTGAAGATGGACAGGATCTGGCCGGCGGAGGCCGCGTCCAGGTTGGCGGTGGGCTCGTCGGCGAGCAGGATGGCGGGACGGTTGACCACCGCCCGGGCGATGGCCAGGCGCTGCTGTTCGCCGCCGGACAGGGCGATCGGCAGGGCCTTCTCCCGGTCGAGCAGGCCCACCTTGTCCAGCGCCGCCAGGGCGCGCTTACGCGCCTCCCGGGGCGGGGTGCCGGCGATCTCCAGGGGCAGCAGCACGTTGGCCAGCACCGGGCGGTCGAACAGCAGCTTCTGGTCCTGGAAGACCAGGCCGAAGTTGCGCCGCAGGAAGGGCAGGGCGGAGGCGCGCAGGGCCGAGAGGTTCTGGCCGTTGACGATGATGCCGCCGCTGGTGGGCCGCTCGATGGCGGCCATCAACTTGACCAGGGTGGTCTTGCCGGCGCCGGAGTGGCCGGTGACGAAGACGAACTCACCGGCCTGGATGTCCAGGCTGACGTCGCGCAGGGCTTCGAAGCCGGTGGGGTAGCGCTTGGTGACGTTGGCGAAGGTGATCATGGTGGGGGTGTCGTGGGCGTCAGGCCAGGGTGTCCTGGCCGAACAGGGCGTCGGTGAAGTCCCGGGCAGTGAAGGGGCGCAGGTCGTCGATGGCCTCGCCGATGCCGATGAAGCGCACCGGCTTCGGGCACTGGCGCGAGATGGCCGCCAGCACGCCGCCCTTGGCGGTGCCGTCGAGCTTGGTCACCACCAGGCCGGTGACGCCGATGGCCTTGTCGAAGGCTTTCACCTGGGCGATGGCGTTCTGGCCGATGTTGGCGTCGAGCACCAGCATCACCTCGTGGGGGCCGCTCGGGTCGGCCTTCTGGATGACGCGGCGCACCTTGGCGATCTCTTCCATCAGGTGCAGCTGGGTGGGCAGGCGGCCGGCGGTGTCGGCCAGTACCACGTCGATGCCCCGGGCCTTGGCGGCGGCGATGGCGTCGAACACCACGGCGGCCGGGTCCCCCGATTCCTGGGCGATGACGGTGACGTTGTTGCGCTCGCCCCAGGTCATCAGCTGTTCCCGGGCGGCGGCGCGGAAAGTGTCGCCGGCGGCCAGCAGCACGCTCTTGCCCTGGCTCTGGAAGTACTTGGCCAGCTTGCCGATGGACGTGGTCTTGCCGGCGCCGTTGACCCCCGCGATCATGATCACGAAGGGGGTATGGGTGCCCACGTCGAGGGGCGCCTCCAGGGGCGCGAGCAGCCCGTTGACGCTGTCGGCCAGGGCCTGCTGGATCGCCTCCGGGGTGTTCAGGGTGCCGGTCTTGGCCTTCTTCTTCAGCTCGTCGAGCAGGTGCTGGGTGGCCTCCACCCCCACGTCGGCGGTGAGCAGCAGGGTTTCCAGTTCCTCGAGCAGTTCGTCGTCCACCTTGCCCCGGGAAAACAGGGACTTGAGCCCTCCGGACAACTGGCTGCGGGTGCGGGTCAGGCCGGCGAACAGGCGCTCGCGCCAGGAGCGCTTCTCCTGGGGAGCGGCCTCGGCCGCTGCGGCCGCAGCGGGCTGCGGGGCGTCTGCCGGGGATTTCTTGAACAAACCAAACATGCGGGAATCCAGTCGTAGCGGGGCGGGGCGCCGGGATCGGCGCGATGGGGCGGGCGGCCGGTACTGGCCGTGGGGCAAGAGGCGGGGGTAACATCCCCCGTTCGCTGGCGCCCGTTCCCGAGCCCGGGAAAGCGGGATTTTATCCCAGCCCGGGGCGCTCCCGCCCGTTCCGGCGCTTTTGCTGTTCGCTGACGTCATTTCGCCATCGCCGAGGATTACCATGAAACGAATGTTGCGCGGCATGCTCGCATTTACCCTGCTCCTGGAAGGCAGTCTGGCCCTGGCGGCCGGCGCTCCGGTGTTCGAAACCCGGCTCGACAACGGCCTCAAGGTGCTGGTCATGGAAGACCGGCGCGCGCCCACGGCGGTGCAGATGGTGTGGTACCGGGTGGGCAGCGTGGACGAGGTCAACGGCACCACCGGCGTGGCCCACGCCCTGGAGCACATGATGTTCAAGGGCACCCCCAAGGTCGGCGCCGGCGAGTTCTCGAAGCGGGTGGCCGCCGCCGGGGGGCGCGACAACGCCTTCACCAACCGGGACTACACCGCCTACTTCCAGCAGATTCCCAAGGAGCGGCTGCGCGACATGATGGCCCTGGAGGCCGACCGGATGCGCCACCTGACCCTGGCCCCGGCCGAGTTCGCCAAGGAGATCAAGGTGGTGATGGAAGAGCGGCGGCTGCGCACCGACGACCAGCCCACCGCCCTGTTGAGCGAAGGGCTCAACTCGGTGGCCTTCCAGGCTAGCCCCTACCGGGTGCCGGTGATCGGCTGGATGGACGACCTGGAGCACATGACCGCCACCGACCTGCGCGCCTTCTACGACCGCTGGTACGTACCCAACAACGCCACCCTGGTGGTGGTGGGCGACGTGGACCACCAGCAGGTGGTCCGCTGGGCCAAGGAAACCTACGGCCTCCTCAAGGCCCGGCCGCTGCCAGTGCGCAAGCCCCAGGACGAGCCCGTCCAGGCCGGCATCCGCCGCCTGACGGTGAAGGCCCCGGCCGAGCTGCCCTCGGTGCTGCTGGCCTGGAAGGCGCCCAAGATCACCGGCATGGACGCCAAGGCCATGGCCAACGACGCCGACAGCTACGCCCTGGACGTGCTGGCGGCGCTGCTCGACGGCTACGACGGCGCCCGCCTCAACACCCGTCTGGTCAAGGAATCCCGCATCGCCCAGGACGTGGGCGTGGGCTACGACAACGTGGGCCGCGGCCCGGCCCTGTTCATGGTCCAGGCCACCCCGGCCCCGGGCAAGACCCCGGCCGAAGTGGAAGCGGCCCTGCGCGCCGAGATCGCCCGCATCGCCAACGAGGGCGTCAAGGACGAGGAACTGGTGCGGGCCCGGGCCCAGATGCTGGCGGCCCAGGTCTACAAGCGCGATTCGATGTTCGCCCAGGCCATGGAGATGGGGGAGCTGGAAACCGTCGGTCTGGGCTGGCGCGCCACCGACCTGATGATCGAGCGCCTCAAGGCGGTCACCGCCGCCGACGTGGCGCGGGTGGCCAAGGCCTACTTCGGCGACGACACCCTGACCGTCGGCGTGCTCGATCCCCAGCCCCTCAAGGACCGGCCCGCTGCACCGCCCCCGTCCGGCATGCTCCACTGACCGCGCGCCTTCGCGCTGCGTTGCCGATATTGCTGACGATTCGACAGACTGCCCGCGCCGCCACGGCGGCGCCGCTTCCGGAGAAGACCATGAGCGTTTCCCTCGCCGTCCCGCGGCACTTCGCCTCCCCGGCCATCGGCCGGGCCTTTAGCCGGGTGCTTGGCCGGGCCCTTGTTCCCGCCTTCTTCGGGCTGGTGGCCGCAGGTCTGGCCCTGCCCGCCGCGGCGGGCCCCCGCATCGACACCTGGACCGCCCCCTCCGGTGCCAAGGTGCTGTTCGTCGAATCCCACGTCCTGCCGGTGGTGGACGTGCAGGTCGATTTCGCCGCCGGCTCGGCCTACGCCCCGGCGGGCAAGGCCGGGGTGGCCGGCTTGACCCGGGGCCTCCTCTCCCAGGGGGCGGGGAACCTGAGCGAGCAGGCCATCGCCGACCGGCTGGCCGATCTGGGCGCCCAGTTGGGCGGGGGCGTGGACCCGGACCGGGCCAGCCTTTCCCTGCGCACCCTTTCCGATGCCCCGACCCGGGACGGCGCCCTGGCGGTGCTGCGCACCGTGCTGGCTGCGCCGGCCTTTCCCGCCGACGTGGTGGCCCGGGAGCGGGACCGGGCGGTGGCCGCCCTCAAGGAATCCCTGACCCGGCCGGAGACCCTGGCCAGCCGGGCCTTCTGGCAAAACCTGTACGGTGACCACCCCTACGGGCGCCAGGCCACGCCGGAGTCCATCGCCGCCCTCACCCGGGACGATCTGGCGGCCTACTGGAAGGCCCACTACACCGCCCGGCGCGCCACCGTCACCCTGGTCGGCGACCTGACCCGGGCCCAGGCCGAGGTCGTGGCCCAGGACCTTACCGCCAGGCTGCCGGCGGAGGCGGCCAACGGCGGCGCTTCTCTCGCCCTGCCGGCGGTGACGCCGCCCAAGGCCACTACCGTGGCCGTGGCCCACCCGGCGGCCCAGTCCCATCTGTTCATCGGTTCCCCCACCTTCAAGCGCGGCGATCCGGACTTCTTCCCCCTGGTGGTGGGCAACTACGTCCTGGGCGGCGGTGGCTTCGTCTCGCGGCTGATGAAGGAAGTGCGCGAGAAGCGCGGCTACGCCTACAGCGTCTATTCCTACTTCCTGCCCCTCAAGGAGGAAGGCCCCTTCCAGATCGGGCTGCAGACCAAGCGCGATCAGGCCGGCGCCGCCCTCAAGGTGGTGCGCGACACCCTGGCAGAATTCATCGCCAAGGGCCCCACCGAGTCTGAGTTGCAGGCGGCCAAGGACAACCTGGTGGGCGGCTTCCCCCTGCGCCTGGACAGCAACCGTAAGCTCCTCGACCAGGTGGCCACCATCGGCTTCTACGGCCTGCCCCTGGATTGGCTCGACCGCTACACCGAGCGGGTCAAGGCGGTGACCGTGACCCAGATCAAGGATGCCTTCGCCCGCCACGTGCAGGATGCGCGCCTGGTGACGGTGGAAGTGGCGACCGACCTGCCCGACGCGCAAGCCGGGGCCGCCCGCTGATGGGCAACCTGCGCATCATCGGCGGGGCGCACCGGCGTCGGGTGCTCAAGTTCCCCGACGTGCCCGGGCTGCGCCCCACCCCGGACCGGGTGCGGGAAACCCTGTTCAACTGGCTCGGCCAGGACCTGACCGGCCAGACCTGCCTGGACCTGTTCGCCGGCAGCGGCGCCCTGGGGTTGGAAGCGGCCTCCCGGGGGGCCGCGCGGGTGGTGATGGTGGAGCGTTCGCCCCAGGTGGCGGCGGCCCTCAAGGCCAACGCCAAACTGCTCGGATTGGGCTGTGTGGAGGTGGTGGTGGCGGATGCGCTACAATTCGCCGCCTCCGCCGGGGTGCCTGCGGGCGGGTTCGATGTGGTTTTTCTCGATCCCCCCTACCGGCAGGGCTTTCTCGAACGGCTGGAGGCACACCTGCCGCGGCTGTTGCGGCCGGAGGGCGCGCTGTACGCCGAGGCGGAAGCGCCGCTCGCCGGGCTGGCGGGCTGGACACCGGTCCGGGAGGGCCGGGCCGGGCAGGTTTTCTACCACTTGTTGAGGCAGGCTGAACACGACGGTGCCCGCGCTGCCTAAGCAGTGTGGGCTGGCGCAGGTTCTCCCCGGCCCGATCCTGGAGCATCGATGGAATTGAGCAAGCGCGTCGCCATCTACCCCGGTACTTTCGATCCGTTCACCAAGGGGCACGAAGACCTGGTGCGACGGGCCGCACGGCTGTTCGACCACGTCATCGTGGCGGTGGCCGACAGCCGTTCGAAGCGGCCTTTCTTCCCCCTGGCCGAGCGGGTCGAGATCGCCACCCAGGTGGTGTCCGCCTACCCGAACGTCGAGGTCAAGGGCTTCTCGTGCCTGCTCATGGAGTTCCTCCATCAGCAAGGCGCCAAGGTCATCCTGCGCGGCCTGCGGGCGGTTTCGGACTTCGAGTACGAATTCCAGATGGCCGGCATGAACCGCAACCTCTATCCGGACGTGGAGACCGTGTTTCTCACGCCGGGCGAGCAGTACATGTTCATTTCCGCGACCATGGTCCGGGAAATCGCCCTGCTGGGCGGCGATGTTTCGAAGTTCGTGCAGCCGGCGGTCGCCGAGCGGCTGGCTGCCAAAGTGTCCGAAATTCGGCAAGCAACGAGTGCGTAAGGAAAGCAGCCATGGCTTTGTGGATTACCGACGAATGCATCAACTGTGACGTTTGCGAGCCGGAGTGCCCGAACGAAGCGATTTCCCAGGGCGCGGAGATCTATGAGATCAACCCGTCCAAGTGCACCGAGTGCGTCGGTCACTACGACACCCCCCAGTGCATGGAAGTGTGCCCGGTGGATTGCATCGGCAAGAGCCCGGAGCATCCCGAAAGCAACGACCAGCTGTGGGTCAAGTACGAGCACCTGACCGGCAACAAGCGCCCCGCCTGAGCCTGGGCGCGGCGTGATGTTGCGTAGCTAACGTAGCGCCGCGGTCGGTCGTTCAGGACGCGTAAACAAACAGAGGGCTCCCGCCGGCGACGGCGGGAGCCCTCTGTTCGTTTGTTGCCCGGTCGCCTCCCCGCAGCGGGGTCAGGCGGCGGCCCGGACGGCCTCGGCGGTGCCTTCCAGGCGCTCGTCCAGGGTCATCTTCAATTGCGCCAGGGCGGCCTGCTGGGTGCCCAGTTCGCCGTCCACATGGTTGAGTTCGGCGATGCGGTCTTCCAGGGTCTCGGTGGCCTGGTGGATGCGTTTGATGCTTTCCAGGCGCCGTTTCAGGGTGATCTGGTGCTCGCGCACCTGGGTCTCCATGGGCGCCATCACCGCCTTCAGCCACAACTCGGCGTCCCGGTTGGCGTGCTCGAAGGCGCGCCGCACCTGCACCGCCACCTCGTCGAAGAACTTCTGGATGACGTTGCGCTTCTCGTGGGTGAGCAGCTGCCGGGCTGTGTTCAGATTGTCGTTGCACCAGCGTTCCAGGCGCAGCACCTCCTTCTCGTAGCGCAGCAGGGAGAAGGCGGTGGGGGCGCCGAGCTTGAGCCCGTGTTCGACGCTGAACTGGCGGTACACCGCGTCCATCATGGCGGTGATCTCGCCGATCTCCTCGGCGGACTTGGCGAGGTTGCCGCGCACCACGACGAAGAAGCGGGTCATGGCCTCGGACAGGTGGCGCGAGAAGCTGGCCTCGTCCATGGCCTCTCGGGTGGTGCGGGTCAGGGCCTTCAGCGCTTCCAGTCCCAGGTGGCCGAACAGGTTGTTGGTCAGGGTGGAGAACACGCTGCGCACCGCGTAATAGCGTTGCAGGCCGGACTCGAACTCGTCCTTTTCGGTCTGAATCTTGCCCATCATGTACTCGACCACGCCCCGGTTCTTGCCGCGCAGCTCGGTCAGTTCGGCGAGCTGTTCGGCCAGGCCGGCCTGGCGGGCGTCCAGCAGGCGCCGGATGCGCAGGTGCAGCTCGTTCAGCTCACCGGCGGCGCCGTCCCTGACGATCTCGCGCTTGGCCGGGATCAGCTCCCCGGCCAGGGCCTGCTCCAGGTCGGCGAGGCGGCTGCGGGCGAGCAGCCCGGCGTCGCCGTTGATCTTGCCCACCAGCCCCTTCTGGGCCGAGACGGGAAACACCTGGGCGTCGGGCACCCCCAGGATGGCGGCGCAGTCGTGCTGTTGGCGGGCGATCTCGCCGTCCACCTCGTTGTCGCTCTTGAGCTCGTCCCACAGGCCGTCGATCTTGTTCAGCACCACCAGCCGGCCCCGGGCCGGGGCGCGCTGGCCCGGCCCGCCGTTCTGGCCGTCGTCCGGGCCGACGATGTGTTCCTGCCAGACTTCCAGGTCGGACTGGGTGACCCCGGTGTCGGCGGACAGGATGAACAGCACCGCGTGGGCGTTGGGCAGCAGGGACAGGGTCAGCTCGGGCTCGGCGCCGATGGCGTTGAGCCCCGGGGTGTCCAGGATCACCAGGCCCTGTTGCAGCAGGGGGTGAGGGAAGTTGATCAGGGCGTGGCGCCAGCGCGGGATTTCCACCAGTCCGTCGTCCCCCGCCCGGTGGGTATCCTCGCCCACGGGAAAGCCCAGAGCGGCGGCTTTTTCCGGCGGTACCCGGACTACTTCCGAGACCTGCTTCAAGGCCGCCTGCATGGCCTCCGCCGAGGTGGTGTCGAGGGGTACCCGGCGCCATTCGTCCGGGTAGCGCTTGAGCTCGGAGATGCTGGTGTTGCCTTCCCGGGTGGCGATGGGCAGCAGTTCGATGGCCGGGGGCTTGGCCGGATCGAACAGCAGTTCGGTGGGGCACATGGTGGTGCGCCCGGCCGACGAGGGCAGCATGCGGTTGCCGTAGTCGGCGAAAAAGATGGCGTTGATCAGCTCCGACTTGCCCCGGGAGAACTCGGCGACGAAGGCCACGTTGAGCCGGTCTTCCGTGAGCCGGTCGAGCAGGCGTTCGAGTTTCAGCTCGATCTGGCCGTCGTTCAGCTCGTTGTCGGCGAGCCAGCTCCGGAAGCGTTCGATGCCTTCCCGCAGGCCGGCGCGCCATTGGCCGTAGGCGGCGAAATCCTGGGCGATCGTCATGTGGAGTGTCCTGAAAGGGGCGGCGCCGCGCGGCGCCAAGCGCATGGTTGGAAATGTATCACAGGGGCATGGCCGCCCGGTCTGGCCGGACGAACGGCGCGAACGCCACACCGGCCGGAGCGCGCCGTGGGCCCTCAGCGTCCCTGGCAGTGGGGGCAGTAGAAGGTGGAGCGGCCGCCTTGGCGAATTTGCCGGATCGGCGTGGCGCACACCCGGCAGGGCTCGCCGGTCCGGCCGTAGACGGCGCAGCTCAACTGGTAGCCGCCCATGCCACCGTCACTGTGCACATAGTCGCGTACCGAGCTGCCGCCCAGGGCGATGGATTCGGCCAGCACTTCCCGTACCGCCGCCGCCAGCCGGGCGCAGCGGGCGGCGGACAGGCTGCCCGCCGGCGCCGTGGGGGCGATGCGGGCGCGGAACAGGGCCTCGGCGGCGTAGATGTTGCCGACGCCGACGACCAGGTGCGAATCCATCAGGGCCTGCTTGATCGCCACCGACTTGCCGCCCAGGGCCCGGTGCAGCCAGGGGCCGGTGAAGGTCTCGCCCAGGGGCTCGACGCCCAGCACCGCCAGGCGCGGGTCCTGCTCCGGGTGGGGGCCGCCGTGCCAGACCATCAGGCCGAAGCGGCGCGGGTCCCGGTAGCGCAGCACGGCCCCGGGGAAGCGGATGTCCACGTGGTCGTGGGCGGCGGGCGGGGCGCCGTCCGCCACCAGGCGCAGGCTGCCGGACATGCCCAGGTGCACGATCAGCCAGCCCGGCTCGTCCTGGGGATCGCCCGGGCGGGCGGTCCATTCGAACAGCAGGTACTTGCCGCGGCGGTGGATGGCCGTGAGCAGGCGTCCTTCGAGCAAGGCGTTGAGGTCGGGCAGGGGCAGGCGCAGGCGGGGCGCCCGGGTGACGGCGCCCAGGCAGGGGCGGCCGGGCAGGTGGGGAAGCAGGCCGCGGCGGCTGACTTCGACTTCGGGGAGTTCGGGCATGGCAGGATCAAGGTTCGGGGGGCGGGCGGCGTTGTCGGGTGGGGGAAAAGGCCCTACCATCGGGGACCCCGGCACCGGGCCGCGTAGCGGCGCGTGCCGCCGGGGTCGATGATCGCAAACCGCTACAAAGCCGTCACAAACTATTGCCCGCCGCCGGGTTCTAATCAAGCACCTCCATTTTCCTTCGTCGGCGTCCCGGGGACCATTGCCCCGCCGGTCGCCGGATTGGATTCTTCTATGCCCCTCGCTCCCTCGAGCCCGCTCAACTCCCGGTCCGCAGCCCCGTTGCCCCGTCCCGCCTTCTCCCTCGCCGTCCTGGCGGCTGCCGCCTGGCTGGGGGTGGCGCCGCCGTTGCTGGCGGCCGATGCCAGCCCGGCGACCCCGGCCGCGGATGCGCCCAGCGCGGCGAAAGCCAAGGCCAAGGCCCGTCCCCGGGCCGAGCGGAGCGAGCCCGCGCCGCGGCCTGCCCATCCGCCCCTGCCCGGCGATGGCGAGATTTCCGAAGGCCAGGGGGTGTACCAGTACCTGATCGGCGAATTCGCCATGCGCCGCGGCATGGCCGACCTGGCCACCTCGGCCATGGCCGATCTGGCGGCGCGCACCGACGATCCGAAGATTCTGGCCCGCACCGTGGAGGTGGCCGGCTTCGCCCGCCGCTTCGACGTGGCCCTGGTTGCCGCCCAGCGCTGGGTGACGCTCCAGCCCGAATCGATGGAGGCCCGCCAGGCCCTGGTCAGCCTGCTGGTGGTGACCGGCAGCTACGACGACCTGCCCGCCCAGCTCGGTTACCTGCTGGCTCAGGAAAAGGTCCAGTTGCCGGCCAACCTGCTCGGCCTCAACCGCCTGTTCCCGCGCAACGCCGACAAGCAGGCGGTGCTTCAGGTGGTGTCCGAGGTGGCGGCCCCCTACGGCAACTTGGCCGAGGCCCACTTCGCCGTGGCCCAGGCGGCTATCAACGCCGGCGACCTGCCCAGGGGGCGGCTGGAACTCGGCCGGGCCCTGGCGATCCGCCCGGATTGGGAGAGCGCCGCCCTGGTGCGCGCCCAGCTGCTCGCCCGGGACGACGTCAAGGCGGCCCTGGACTACCAGGCCGAGTTTCTCGACAAGTACCCCAAGTCCAAGGATGTGCGCCTGCATTACGCCCGCCAGCTGGTGCTGGAGCGGCGCTTCGGCGACGCCCAGGCCCAGTTCCGCCAGTTGCTCAAGGACGAACCGGACCGGGCCGACGTGGTGTACGCCGCCGCCATCCTGTCGTTGCAGCAGCGCGACTACCGTTTCGCCGAGGCCCAGTTGCAGCACTTGCTCGACCTGGAGCCCGCCGACCCGGGCCTGATCCGCTTCCAGCTCGGCCAGATCGCCGAGGAGCAGAAGCACGACGACGCGGCCATCGCCTGGTACCGCCAGGTGGACGACGGCGACCAGTTCGTGCCCGCCAAGAGCCGGGCCGCCTCCCTGCTCGCCAAGCGCGGCGACCTGGACGGTGCCCGGGCCCTGCTCAAGGCCGCCCAGGTCCAGCGCCCCCAGGACCAGGCCGCCCTGCTCGGCTCCGAGGCCCAACTGCTGCGCGACGCCAACCGGGGCGACGAAGGGCTGGCCCTGCTCGACCAGGCCCTCGCCAAGGAGCCCAGCAATCCGGACCTGCTCTACGATTCGGCGCTCCTCGCCGAGCGCATGGGCAAGGTGGAGTTGGCCGAGAGCCGGCTGAAGAAGCTGATCGCGCTGCAACCGGACCACGCCCACGCCTACAACGCCCTGGGTTATTCCTACGCCGAGCGCAACGTGCATCTGGGCGAGGCGCGCAAGCTGATCGAAAAGGCCGTCTCCCTGGCGCCGGAAGACCCGTTCATCATCGATAGCCTGGGCTGGGTGCTGTTCCGCCAGGGCGATCTCCAGGGCGCCTTGCAACAGTTGCAGAAAGCCTACGCCCTGCGCGCCGATCCCGAGATCGCCGCCCACCTGGGCGAGGTGCTGTGGGACCTGGGCCGCCAGGACGAGGCCAAGGGCGTGTGGAAGGAAGCGGCCAGCCGCTTCCCCGACAACGACGTGCTGTCCGCTGTGCAGCGGCGCTTCCAGCCGTGACGGCGGCGCTGCACCTGGCGGCGCCGAGCGCGCTGCGCCGCCGCTTGCTGCGCGGCCTGGCCGGAATTCCCCTGGCGTTGGCCCTGGCCGCCTGCGCCAGCAAGGGGGCGAAGGTCGATAAGCCGGCCGCACCCTTGCCCCTGCCGGATCGGGACGATCTGAACGCCTTCCTCGTCTCCGGCCGCTTCGCCGTGCGCCACGGCGAGCAGAGCGCCGCCGGCGGCTTCTCGTGGCGGCGCACGCCGGAATGGCGCGGCGATGCGGCGCGTAACGGCCCGGGAGCCGTGGCCAGCAACCGGGACGAGGTGTTCTTCTATTCCCCCCTCGGCCAGACCGTGGCCGAACTGGTGATCACGGTGGACGGTGCCACCCTCACCGCCGACGGCCGCACCGAGTCGGCCGCCAACGCCGACGCCCTGGTCCAGCGCGCCCTGGGTCTGGAGTTGCCCCTGGCCGGCGGCGGCGACTGGCTGCTCGCCCGGGGCGGCGCGGTGCAGCGCCGCGACGGTTCGGGCCGGCCGGCCCGCATCGAGGATCGGGGCTGGCGTCTCGACTACGGCTACCCGGACGAACGCCCCGGCGCCCTGCCGGAACGGGTGGTGGCGCTGCGCCTGCTGGACGAGGTGGAGGTGCGCCTCAAGCTCGACGAGTGGGAGGCCCTGGGGCTGGACGCCCTGACGGGGCGCCGGCCGTGACGGCCGCCGACTGGGGGTGGGACAGCGCCTACCCGGCCCCGGCCAAGCTCAACCTGTTTCTGCACGTGGTGGGGCGCCGTCCCGACGGCTACCACCTGTTGCAGACCGTGTTCCGCTTCATCGACAGGGCCGACACCCTGCGCTTCTCCCCCCGGGACGATGGCAAGGTGGTGCTCGCCACCCCCATTCCCGGCGTGCCGCCGGAATCCGATCTGACCGTGCGCGCCGCCCGCCTGCTGCTGGCGGAAACCGGCGCCCGCCACGGCGCCACCATCCACCTCGACAAGCGTCTGCCCATGGGCGGCGGCATTGGCGGCGGCAGTTCTGACGCGGCCACCGTGCTGCTGGCCCTCAACCACCTGTGGGGCCTGGGGCTGCCGCGCTCGCGCCTGCAAGCCTTGGGCCTGGCCCTCGGGGCCGACGTGCCGGTGTTCGTCTATGGCCGGGCGGCCTTTGCCGGCGGCATCGGCGAGGAGCTGTCACCGGTGGCGGTGTCGGCGGAAACCTATCTGGTGGTGGAATCCCCGGTGGCGGTGCCCACCCCGGCGATCTTCGGCGCTCCGGAATTGGTGCGCGACACCCCCGCCATCGACCCCGCCGCCTGGCGTCCGGGGATGGGGCGCAACGACCTGGAGCCGGTGGCCTGCGCCCGTTTCCCTGCCGTGGCGGAGCGACTGGCCTGGCTCAAGGCGGCAGCCGCTGCCGCCGGCGGCGGGCCGGCGCGGATGACCGGGTCGGGGGCCTGCGTGTTCGCTCCGTTCGCCGGGCGGCAGGCCGCAGAACAAGCATTGGCGCGCCTTCCCGAGGGGTGGGTGGCGTGGCTGGCGGCCGGGCTGGAGGATCATCCGCTGCGCGGCCTGCTGGCCGATTGAAGGCACGTGACCGAGATTTTTTTCGCGAGTTGCTGCGAAAAGTTGGCACAAGTGGAAAAATTTCTGTACTATGCGCGCCTCGCCACTGACGCATTGAGCAGTACGCAGCAATGCGGTTCGGCACCGAATTCCGAGCCTTCGCTGAAAGGCTTCGAAAAAGGTCACTGGGGAGTCGCCAAGTTGGTTAAGGCACCGGATTTTGATTCCGGCATGCGAGGGTTCGAGTCCTTCCTCCCCAGCCAAAATTTTGCAAAAAACGGGCAGGCTAATCCCTGCCCGTCTTGCTTTCCGGGGTTCGCCTCATGGCCTACAACAGCCTGATGGTCTTTACCGGCAACGCCAATCCGAAACTGGCGTCCGCCGTTGCGCAAAAGCTCAATATCCAACTCGGCCGTGCCAAGGTGGGCCGCTTTTCCGACGGCGAGGTGAGCGTCGAGATCGAGGAGCACGTCCGCGGTCGCGACGTCTTCGTGCTGCAATCGACCTGCGCCCCGTCCAACGACAACCTGATGGAACTGCTGGTCATGGTGGACGCGCTCAAGCGCGCCTCGGCCGGCCGCATCACCGCCGCGATCCCTTACTTCGGCTACGCCCGCCAGGATCGCCGCTCCCGTTCCTCCCGGGTGCCCATCGCCGCCAAGCTGGTGGCCAACATGCTCACCGCCGCGGGCGTGGACCGGGTTCTGACCATGGATCTGCACGCCGAGCAGATCCAGGGCTTCTTCGACATCCCGGTGGACAACATCTACGCCCAGCCCATCCTGCTGGACGACATCCAGACCCGCCGCAAGGACTGGGGCGAGGATCTGATGGTGGTGTCCCCCGACCACGGCGGCGTGGTGCGCGCCCGGGCCCTGGCCAAGTGCCTGGAGAGCGACCTGGCGATCATCGACAAGCGCCGCCCCAAGGCCAACGTCTCCGAGGTGATGAACATCATCGGCGACGTGCAGGGCCGCTCCTGCATCATCATGGACGACATCGTCGACACCGCCGGCACCCTGTGCAAGGCCGCCCAGGCCCTCAAGGACCACGGCGCCAAGGCGGTGCGCGCCTACTGTACCCACGCCGTGCTGTCCGGCGCGGCGATCGAGCGCCTCAACGAGTCGATGCTCGACGAACTGGTGGTCACCGACACCATCCCCCTGCGCGACGAGGCGGCTGCCTGTACGCGCATCCGCCAGCTGTCGGCGGCGAACCTGATGGCCGAAACCATCCGCCGCATCAGCTGCGAGGATTCGGTGTCCGAACTGTTCGACTGATCCGTTCCCGTTTCTCAGCCCCCGGCTCCGGCCGGGGGTTGTCTTGTCAGCCGCCTGGTCGCGGGCGGCTTAATTTCTGGAGTCATCATGAAAATCGAAATCAACGCCAAAAAGCGTGACGTGCAGGGTTCGAGTGCGAGCCGCCGCCTGCGCCGCGCCTCCCAGGTCCCGGGCATCGTCTACGGTGGCGAAGCCGCCCCCGTGTCCATCGTCTTCGACCACAACGAGCTGTACCAGGGCATGCGCAAGGAAGCCTTCCACTCGTCCGTGCTGACCCTGGCCATCGACGGCGCCAAGGAACTGGTGCTGCTGCGCGACTACCAGATGCACGCCTACAAGCAGCAGATCCTGCACGTGGACTTCCAGCGCGTGGACGCCAAGCAGAAGCTGCACACCAAGGTGCCCCTGCACTTCGTCAACGCCGACGTGGCCCCGGGCGTGAAGCTCTCCGGCGGCATCGTCTCCCACGTGCTGAACGAAGTGGAAGTGGCCTGCCTGCCCGCCGACCTGCCCGAGTTCATCGAAGTGGACCTGAAGGACCTGAACGCCGGTCACTCCCTGCACGCTGCCGACCTGAAGCTGCCCAAGGGCGTCAAGCTGGCCCACGCCGACACCAACCCGGTCGTCGCCACCATCCTCGCCGTCCGCGGCGCGGCTGCTGACGAAGCCGAAGCCCCGGCCGCCTAAACAGCGTCTGGTCGCTGAAGCCGCAGGGAGAGGCGTTGCCTTCCCCTGCGGCTTTTCCATTTCTACCCGCAGCCACCGCCATGACCCCTCCGCGCCTGATCGTCGGCCTGGGCAATCCCGGGCCGGAGTACGAAGACACCCGCCACAACGCCGGCTTCTGGTTCGTCGACCGGCTGGCCGCCGACCTCAAGGTTCACCTGGCGCCCCAGCCCAAGTTCTTCGGCGAGGCGGGCAAGGCCGGCGACGTGTGGCTGCTCAAGCCGGCCACCTTCATGAACCGCTCCGGCCAGGCCGTGGCCGCCCTGGCGCGCTTCTACAAGATCGCCCCGGAAGAGGTGCTGGTGGTGCACGACGAGCTGGACCTGCTGCCCGGCGCGATCCGGGTCAAGCAGGGCGGCGGCAACGGCGGGCACAACGGCCTCAAGGACATCCAGGCCCAGCTCGGTACGCCCAACTTCTGGCGCCTGCGCCTGGGCATCGGCCACCCCCGTTCCCTGGCTCTCAAGCAGGAGGTGGTGGACTTCGTCCTGCACCGGCCCCGGGTCGAGGAACAGCGCGACATCGACGAGGCCATCGACCGCTGCCGCATCGCCTGGCCCAAGCTGGCCGCCGGCGACTACGGCGCCGCCCAGCAATCCCTGCACGGAAAGCCCACCCCATGACCGCTCCCGCCCTGCCGCCCTTGATGGGCCGCCTGCTGGCACTGTTGCCCGGCCGCGGCCTCCGCCTCGAACCCCAGGACGACACCCTGCTCGCCGGGGCCCTGGAGCGTGACGGCGCCCGCTTCGGCCTGATGCTCGCCGCCCGGGAGGACGAGCGCCTGCTGATCGCCCTGGTGCATTACCCCGTGGAAGTGGCCGACGACCTGCTGCCCGACTGGGCCCTGCTGCTCGCCGCCCTCAACCGGGGCCTGCCGCGCGGCCGCTTCGAACTGGACCTGGACGCGGGCCAGGTGCACTACTTCCACTCCGCCGACTTCGTCGACAGCGAACTGACCCCAGCCCAGCTGGATCGCTTCCTGCTGCCGGTGCTGGAGCAGGGCTTCCGCGCCTGCGCCCTGTTCGACGCGTTCGCCGACGGTCGTCTCGACCTGGAAGCCGCCTTCGCCGATCTGGCGGCGGTGCGGGTCGAACTCGACCAGGTGCCTGGGCTCTCCCGCGCCTGAAGCCTGGCCGCCCGGCGGCCGCGACCCCCGGTGATACAATCCGGGCGCCCCGGGTTGGGCGCCCCCTCATGTAGCAACGCAAGGAAAACGAGATGAGCCTCAAGTGCGGTATCGTCGGCCTGCCCAACGTGGGCAAGTCCACCCTCTTCAATGCCCTGACCAAGGCCGGCATCGCCGCCGAGAACTACCCCTTCTGCACCATCGAGCCCAACGTGGGCATCGTCGAGGTGCCGGACCAGCGGCTCGTCGAACTGTCCAAGATCGTCAAGCCCCAGCGCGTCCAGCCGGCCATCGTCGAATTCGTGGACATCGCCGGCCTGGTGGCGGGCGCCTCCAAGGGCGAAGGTCTGGGCAACCAGTTCCTGGCCAACATCCGCGAAACCGACGCCATCGTGAACGTGGTGCGCTGCTTCGACGACCCCAACGTGGTGCACGTCTCCGGCAAGGTGGACCCCATCGCCGACATCGAGACCATCGTCACCGAACTGGCCCTGGCCGACCTGGCCGCCGTGGAGCGCACCATCGCCCGGGACGGCAAGAAGGCCAAGGCTGGCGACAAGGACGCCCAGAAGCTGGTGGCCGTGCTGGAAAAGCTGCTGCCCCACCTCAACGAGGGCAAGCCCGCCCGCACCGCCGGCCTGTCCGACGACGACAAGGCGATCATCAAGCCCCTCTGCCTGCTCACCGTCAAGCCAGCCATGTACGTGGGCAACGTGCTGGAAGACGGTTTCGACAACAACGCCCACCTGGACCGCCTCAAGGAATTCGCTGCCAAGGAACATGCTCCGGTGGTGGCCGTGTGCGCCAAGATCGAGGCCGAACTGGCCGATCTGGAGGACGAGGACAAGGCCGCCTTCCTGGCCGACCTGGGCCTGGAAGAGCCGGGCCTCAACCGCCTGATCCGTGCCGGCTACGACCTGCTCGGCCTGCAGACCTACTTCACCGCCGGGGTGAAGGAAGTGCGCGCCTGGACCATCCACAAGGGCGACACCGCCCCCCAGGCCGCCGGCGTGATCCACACCGACTTCGAGAAGGGCTTCATCCGCGCCCAGACCATTGCCTTCGCCGACTTCATCGCCTGCGGCGGCGAGCAGGGCGCCAAGGAAGCCGGCAAGATGCGCGCCGAAGGCAAGGAGTACGTGGTGCAGGACGGTGACGTGATGAACTTTTTGTTCAACGTCTGACCGGCGTCCGCTACGGCGGATCGCCCGCAAGCAAAAGCCCCGCAAGTGCGGGGCTTTTGCTTTGGTGGCCGAGGCGGCAGGGCCTGACGTTCAGCGGTGCAGGGTGCCGATGGGCACGTCGGGCGGGTGCAGGCTCCATTCGACGATGCCGATGAAGCCGTCCTGGACCGCCACCAGCATCTGCAAGGCGTTGACGTGCACCAGGGTGCCGGGGCGGTAGTCGTGGCTTTCCTTCCAACCTACCGCCTTGTGCACGAAGACGGTGACGTCGTTGACCACCGCCAGGCATTCGATCAGGCCGAAGGCGCGGATGCGGCGCAGGATTTCGTCCACCGGCCGGGTCAGGTCCAGGGTCCGGTCCGCGGTGGTCCATAGCTTGAAGTAGGTGCCCTCGCCCTGGGGGCGGGCGTTCTCCCAGTAGTCGCCGAAATGGGCGGCCACGTCCGCGGCCAGGGTCTTGGCCGCCAGCTGGACCTTCAGGTCCAGGGACTCGTGGCATTCGTCGGCGGCGAGGGGAAAAGTGCGGCTGGCCAGGATCGGGCCGCTGTCGAACTGGGGGTCGAGGCGGTGGCAGGTCACGCCCCAGGAATCGTGGTTGCCGAGGATGGCCGAGACGATGGGGTAGGCGCCCCGAGCGTAGGGCAGGGGCGAGGGGTGGAAATTGACGGCGTAGCGCAGGTAGGGGCGCCAGTCGCCGATGCGCCAGTTGTAGCTGGCCACCACCAGGGCGTCGCAGCCCCGCTGGGCCAGGTCCTCCAGGTCGGCTTCGCCGAGGGGGGATATCTGGGCCTCGATGCCCCGCTCCCGGGCGTACTTGAGTACGGCCTGGTGGTGGTGCAGGCGGTTGTCCACCGGGGTGGTGAACAACTTGACCGGCTCCCAGCCCTGGGCCACGAAGGCTTCCCAGACGCCCAGGTAGCGGTCGCTGGCGGTGATGGCGAATTTCATCGGCGGATGGCGTTGATGGCGGCGGCTGGTCAACAAACCGGTGCCCCGCCGCCGTGGGGCTGCAGCAGGGAGTCGCCGGCGACTTTACCGCCCCGTACCCCACGCAAACGTCAAGGGCGTGTAAGGAAACGTAAGAGTTCGACGTTGCCAACAGCTGCTTACAACTTTCACCGCAGGCTTACATCTGCGCGTCAGTCGTGGGGCGGGGCGCCGCGTTAATGTCTTCAGGACCGGGCAGTTTCAGTCGGCGGCCCGCCGGAACCGGTCTCCGTCCGCAGGACCAAATTTCGAGGAGAAGATCATGTCGCGCACCAACAAGATGCTGTCCGCCCTGCTGGTTTCCATCCTGGCCCTGGGGGCCGCCGGTTCGTCCTTCGCCGAGACCCAGTGGCAGAAGACCCACCCCCGCCGTACCGAGGTGAACGACCGCCTGGCCAATCAGAACCGCCGCATCCATCAGGAAGTGCGGGAAGGCGAGATGAGCAAGCAGAAGGCCGCCCAATTGCACAAGGAAGACCGGCAGATCCGCCAGGAAGAACGGGACATGGCCAGCCAGAACGGCGGCCACATCACCAAGCAGGAACAGCGCACCCTGAACCAGCAGGAAAACGGGGTCAGCCGCCAGATCGGCCAGTGACGAGGGAGCGCGCCGACCTGTGGGCCGGCAAGCGCACCTGACCTGCACCACGCCGGACGACCCGCCCTTGTGGCGGGTCTTGTTCGTTTACGGATGGTCGTAAACGGCCCGAGGCAGGCTCGTGGCCTGCCCCGGAGCAGAAAAAGCCGGGTGAAGCGGCTTACTTCTTCTGGATCAGTTCGATCTTATAGCCGTCCGGGTCCTCGACGAAGGCGATCACGGTGGTGCCGTGCTTCATCGGGCCGGCCTCGCGCACGACCTTGCCGCCCCGGGCCTTGATCTCGGCGCAGGCGGCGTAGGCGTCGTCCACTTCCAGGGCGATGTGGCCGTAGCCGTTGCCCAGATCGTAGGCGGTGGTGTCCCAGTTGTGGGTCAACTCGATCACCGCCCCTTCGCTCTCCGGGCCGTAGCCGACGAAGGCCAGGGTAAAGCGGCCGTCCGGGTAGTCGTGCTTGCGCAGCAGTTGCATGCCCAGGACTTCGGTGTAGAAGGCCAGGGATTTATCGAGGTTGCCGACGCGGATCATGGTGTGCAGCAGGCGCATGGGGAAATCTCCGGTGGAGGCCGCAGGGCGGCCGGGATGCTAGGGCAGGGCGGGAACGTCCTACCAGGTGGGCAGCGTTGCGGACAGGCGGCGCAGTTCCTCCCGGGCGTGCTGCCAGTCCGGGTAGAGGGAGCCGACCACGGCCCAGAATTGCGGGCTGTGGTTCATCTCCCGGGTGTGGGCCAGTTCGTGGGCGACCACGTAGTCGATGATGTCCAGGGGCATGAACACCAGGCGCCAGTTGAGGCGGATGGCGTAGGCGTCCGGGGTGCCCAGGGGGGACGCCGGATTGCGGCTGCAACTGCCCCAGCGGGTCCGCGCCGAGGACAGGGACAAGGGCGGCGGGGCGATGCCGAGCCCGGGGGCGAAGTGGGCCAGCCGTTCGGCGAAAAGCTCCCGGGCGCGGGATTGGAGCGCCCGGGCCAGCAGGGTTTCCGCGTCCCGGCCGGGGACGGTGAACAGGGTCAGCTGGGGATGGGCGCTGTCGGCGTGCCACACCGCTCGGGCCCGGCGGGTGCCGGCAGCCAGGCGCAGGGTCAGGGTGGTGCCGAGGAAGGGCAGGGTGGCCCCGTCCGCCACCCGCAGGGGCTCGGGGCGGCGCCGGTTGCGCCATTCGTCTAGCTTGGTCAGCACCCAGTCGCCGTGGTGGCGAAGGGTGGCCTCGATGTCGGCGATCGACGAGCGGGGCGGCGCGCCCACGGTGAGGCCCCGGTGGTCGATGGTCAGGCCGATGGTGCGGCGCCGGCTGCGGCGCAGCTGGTAGGGCACGATGCGGTCGGCCAGGGCGATGGTACGGCTGTCCGCCCCGGGGCGCGACGTGGGTTCGCCCGGGAGGGTGAGGGCCAGCTGGGGCGAACGGGACGGCGGGGCGGGACGGCGGGGCAAGGACGGGGGCGGCGTGCGGGCGGAACGGAGCGGTCAGGCGGCCTGCTGGGTGGCGGAGCCGGCCTGGCGGTAGCGGTGCGGGGCAATGCGCGCCATTTCGGCTTCGATCCAGGCTTCGGCGCGCTGGCTCACCTCTTCGGCGCTCAGGCCGACGGTGTCGATGGCCGGGCCGAAGCTGATGGTGACGATGCCCGCCTGCTTGACGAAGACGTTGCGCGGCCACAGCTCGCCGGCGTTGTGGGCCACCGGCACCACCTTGGCGCCGGCCTGCACCGCCAGATGGGCGCCGCCAGCCTTGTAGCGGCGCTTCTGGCCGGGAGGCACCCGGGTGCCCTCGGGGAAGATGATGACGCTGATACCGTGGCGCAGCCGGTCGGCGCCCTGGTCGGCCACCTGGGACAGGGCGTCCAGGCCGGCGGCCCGGTCGATGGCGATCATGCCGATGGCTCTGAAGGCCCGGCCGAGGATGGGCAGTTTGAGCAGTTCCTTCTTGAGCACGAAGACCATGCGCGGGAACCACTGTTGCAGGGCCACCGTTTCCCAGGCCGACTGGTGCTTGGAGAGCACCACCACCGCCTCGGCGGGAATGTTCTCGGCGCCCACCACTTGGGTGCGGATGCCAAGCACGATGCGCACCAGGCCCTTCATGAAGCAGAAGCGCCAGGCGTCGATCAGCACGTAGGCCGCCTTGGGCGACAGGGGGGCGGCGATGGCCACCAGGAAGCCGAACAGGCCGGTGAGCGGCAGGGCCAGCAGGGTGAAGAGGAGGGAGCGGATGAGGGCCATGGAGGTTCCGTCAGCGGGCAGGGCGGGAGGGGGCGGCGAGCAGGTGGTCCACCGCGGTGGCCAGGTCGGGAAAGACCCGGGTGCCTTCGGGCAGACCGCCGTCGGCCTGGGTCTTCTCGCCCTTGCCGGTGAGCACCAGGTAGGGCACGCAGCCCTGGGAGGCGCCGGCCACCAGGTCGCGCAGGGAGTCGCCCACGGTGGGTACGCCCACCAGGTCCACGTTGTACACCCCGGCGATGCGCTGGAACATGCCGGGCTTGGGCTTGCGGCAGGCGCAGTCCACGTCGGCGGCGTGGGGGCAGTAGAAGATGGCGTCGATGCGGCCGCCGGCGGCGGTCACGGTCTTGTGCATCTTGTCGTGGATGGCGTTCAGGGTGTCCATGTCGAACAGGCCCCGGCCCACCCCGGACTGATTGGTGGCCACCACCACCCGGTAGCCCGCCTGGTTCAGCTTGGCGATGGCTTCCGGGCTGCCCGGGATGGGCTTCCACTCGGCCGGGCTCTTGATGAACTGGGCCGAGTCGTGGTTGATGACGCCGTCGCGGTCGAGAATGATCAGCTTCATGCCGAGAGTTTGGAGATGTCCGCCACCTGGTTCATGGCCAGGTGCAGGGTGGCCAGGAGGCCCAGGCGGTTGGCGCGCAGGGCCGGGTCTTCGGCGTTGACCATCACGTCGTTGAAGAAGGTGTCCACCGGCGCCTTGAGGGCCGCCAGGGATTGCAGCGAGGCGGCGTAGTCACCCTTGGCGAAGGCGGCGTCGGCGGCCGGCTTGACCTCGGCCAGGGCGGCGGCCAGGGCCACCTCGGCGGCTTCCTGGAGCAGGCCCTTGTCGATCGCGGCGGCAACCGTGCCTTCGGCCTTCTTGAGGATGTTACCGACGCGCTTGTTGGCAGCGGCCAGGGCCTCGGCCTCGGCCAGGGTGGCGAAGGCGCGCACGGCGGCCAGGCGCTTGGGAATGTCGCCCAGGCGCTGGGGCCGCTGGGACACCACCGCGTCCACTTCCTGGGCGGTGTAGCCCTGCTCGCGCAGGCTGCCGGCCAGGCGCTCGTAGATGAAGTCGGCCAGGGCGCCGTTGTTGGCCTTGAAGCCCTCGACGGCGGCGAAGGTGGCGGCGGCGTTGGCCAGCAGCGCGTCCAGGGGCAGGTCCAGGTCGCCCTCGGCCAGCATGCGTATCACGCCCAGGGCGTGGCGGCGCAGGGCGAAGGGGTCCTTGTCGCCGGTGGGGATCTGGCCGATGCCGAACAGGCCCACCAGGGTCTCCAGCTTGTCGGCCAGGGCCACGGCGGTGCCCACCGGGTTGCGCGGCAGGGTGTCGCCGGCGAAGCGGGGCTTGTAGTGGTCCTCGATGGCGTCGGCGATGTCGGCGGAGAGGCCGTCGTGCAGCGCGTAGTAGCGGCCCATGATGCCTTGCAGCTCGGGGAACTCGCCGACCATGTCGGTGAGCAAGTCGGCCTTGGCCAGCAGGGCGGCCTGTTCGGCCTGGAGCGCTTGGGCTTCGCCACCGAGTTGGGCACCGATGGCCTTGGCGATGGCGCAGACCCGCTGCACCCGCTCGCCCTGGGTGCCCAGCTTGTTGTGGTACACCACCTTGGCCAGGCCGAGGACGCGGGATTCCAGGGTCTTCTTGCGGTCCTGGTCGAAGAAGAACTTGGCGTCGGCCAGGCGGGGGCGCACCACCCGCTCGTTGCCGCCGATGACGGCGGACGGGTCGGCCGGGGCGATGTTGCTCACCACCAGGAACTGGTTGGTCAGCTTGCCCGCATTACCCACACTCGCGTCGAGCAGGGGGAAGTACTTCTGGTTGGCCTTCATGGTGAGGATCAGGCATTCCTGGGGCACGGCCAGGAATTCGGCCTCGAACGTGCCGATCAGCACGTTGGGGCGCTCCACCAGGGCGGTTACTTCGTCGAGCAGGGCCTCGTCGTCGATGGGCTTGAGGTTGCTGCCTGCTTTGGCGGCAGCCGCGGCGAGCTGGCGCTCGATCTCGGCGCGGCGCTCGGCGAAGCTGGCGATGACGGCGCCGTCCCGCTTCAGGGTCTCGGCGTAGCTGTCGGCATCAGCGATCACCACCGGGCTCTTGGCCGCCTCGAAGCGGTGGCCCTGGGTGGTGTTGCCCGAGGTCAGGCCGAGGATGGCCAGGGGCACCACGTCGGCGCCGTGCAGGGCCACCAGGCCGTGGGCCGGGCGCACGAAGTTGACGCTGCTCCAGCCGTCCTGCAACTGGTAGGTCATCACCTTGGGAATGGGCAGGGCGGCGAGGGCGGCTTCCAGGGCCTTCTGCAAGCCTTCGGCCAGGGTCGCGCCCTTGGCCAGGCTGTCGTAGAACAGCACGTCGGCCTTGCCGTCGTTTTCGCGGCGCAGGCTGGGCACCACCGAGGCGTCGGCGCCCAGGGCGGAAAGCTTCTTGAGCAGGGCGGGGGTGGCGTTGCCGCTGGCGTCCAGGCCCACGGCCACGGGCATCAGCTTTTGTGCCACGGGCTTGTCGGCGGCCACCGCCAGCACGCCGGTGACGTGGGCGGCCAGGCGGCGGGGCGAAGCGTAGGGGGTGATGGCGGCCGCGTCGGACGCCAGGCCCTGGGTCTTGAGGGATTGGGCCAGGGTCTGGGCGAACACCTCGCCCAGCTTCTTCAGCGCCTTGGGCGGCAGTTCCTCGACGAACAGTTCAACGAGCAGATTCTTGGCGGTCATGGTCAGGCGGCTTTCTTTTCGATCTGGGCGAGGACTTCGGCGGCCCACTCCTTGGGCGCCATGGGGAAGCCCAGACGGGCGCGGCTGTCCAGGTAGCTCTGGGCGACGCTACGGGCCAGATTGCGGATGCGGCCGATGTAGGCGGCCCGCTCGGTGACGGAAATGGCGCCCCGGGCGTCGAGCAGGTTGAAGGTGTGGGCGGCTTTGAGCACCTGCTCGTAGGCCGGCAGGGCCAGGGCCACTTCCTCGCTCATCAGGTGCTTGGCATTGCCCTCGTGGGCATCGAACGCCTTGAGCAGAAAATCGACGTTGCTGTGCTCGAAGTTGTAGGTGGACTGCTCCACCTCGTTCTGGTGGTACACGTCGCCGTAGGAGAGGCCCTCGGTCCACTTCAGGTCGTAGACGTTTTCCACGCCCTGCAGGTACATGGCCAGACGCTCCAGGCCGTAGGTGATCTCGCCGGTGATCGGCTTGCAGTCGATGCCACCGACCTGTTGGAAGTAGGTGAACTGGGTCACTTCCATGCCGTTCATCCACACCTCCCAGCCCAGGCCCCAGGCGCCCAGGGTGGGGTTTTCCCAGTCGTCCTCGACGAAGCGCACGTCGTTCTTCTTCAGGTCGAAGCCCAGGGCCTCCAGGGAGCCCAGGTACAGCTCCAGGATGTTGTCCGGGGCCGGCTTTAACACCACCTGGTACTGATAGTAGTGCTGCATGCGGTTGGGGTTCTCGCCGTAGCGGCCGTCCTTGGGACGACGGGACGGCTGGACGTAGGCGGCTTTCCAGGGCTCGGGGCCGATGGCCCGCAGGAAGGTGGCGGTGTGGCTGGTGCCGGCGCCCACTTCCATGTCGTAGGGTTGCAGGAGGGCGCAGCCCTGTTTGTTCCAGTAGTCCTGCAGGCGCAGGATCACTTCCTGAAAGGTCAGCATGACGGCAATCCGTAAGGGGCGTGAGCGTGTGAGAACGCGTGGGAAAACCTTGAATTCTACCGTTTTTCGCCCGCCGAGTCCGAGGGCGGGCGCGTAGCCGGCATGGGGCGCGGGGCTTCGCGGCGGCGCGATGGCTGTGCCAGAATTTCCCCATTGCAACCGGAGTACGCGCCATGCGCCTCGATGACGACAGTGAAAGCCAGAATGTGGAAGACCGCCGCGGCAGCGGCATGGGCGGGTTGCCCATCGGTCCTGGGGGCATCGGGGTGGGCACCGTGGTGCTGGCCCTGGTGGCCTGGTACTTCGGCATCGACCCGTCGGTGGTGATCAACGGCGCGCGCATGATCGAGCAGCAGGCCCCGGCCTCCGCGCCGGCGGGCAAGCCCCTTTCCAGCGACGTCAAGGAGGACGCCACCGCCCACTTCGTCGCCAAGGTGCTCAACGACACCGAAAAGACCTGGCACCAGGTCTTCCGCGAGGCCGGCCGCGATTACGAGGAGCCCAAGCTGGTGCTGTTCCGCGGCGCCACCCAGACCGCCTGCGGCGCCGGCCAGGCGGCCATGGGGCCGTTCTACTGCCCCCTGGATCGCAAGGTGTACATCGACCTGTCGTTCTACGACGAGCTGCGCCAGCGCTTCCATGCCCCCGGTGATTTCGCCGAGGCCTACGTGATCGCCCACGAGGTGGGCCACCACGTGCAGAACCTGCTAGGCATCTCGGACCGGGTGCACCAAGCCCAGCAACGGGCGTCCAAGACCCAGGCCAACGCCCTGTCGGTGCGCCTCGAACTCCAGGCCGATTGCCTGGCCGGGGTGTGGGCCAACCGGGCCAACGCGGCGCGCAAGATTCTCGAAAGAGGCGACGTGGACCAGGCCCTGCGCGCCGCCACCGCCATCGGCGACGACACCTTGCAGAAGCAGAGCCGGGGCGTGGTGGTGCCCGAATCCTTCACTCACGGCACCTCGGAGCAGCGGGTGCGCTGGTTCCGCCAGGGGCTGGACAGCGGCAGCGTCGTCCAGTGCGACACCTTCAAGGCCGCCCAGCTGTAGGCGGGCGGCAACGCCCTGCGGCGCGCCCGGGTCAGCCCGCCGTCGCCGGGATGACCCGCCGTGCCGCCGCCAGCAGGCCCAGGGAGAGCAGGGCGAAGGTCAGGCAGAACAGCAGCACCGCCGGGGCCAGCCCCAGGTGGTCGGCGAGAAAGCCCACCCCCAGCACCGGCAGGATGGTACCCAGGTAGCCCACCGAGAAGAACGAGGACAGGACGCCCGCCCGGGTCTGGGGCGTGCTGGCGGCGCTGGCGGTGGCCAGGGCCGCCATGAAGGCCATGCCGTGCCCCGCGCCGGTGACCAGGATGGTGGCGATGAAGAGAGCACTGGATTGTGATTCCAGCGCTGCGGCGAGCAGCCCCACTCCTATTGCCAGTCCGGCCAAGCCCTGTACCAGATTGCGCCGCACCGGGCGGCGGCGCAGCACGAACTGGATACCCGCCGAGCACAGCAGGAAGAGGGCCAGGGCGCTGCCGCTGATGGCCGGGCCGTGCAGGTGCAGCAGGGCCTTGAGGAAGGACGGGGCCAGGGAGCCGAACAGGCTGAAGATGGCGAACAGGCTGAAGGTGGTCAGGGCCGCCACCCAGAACCCGGGCCGCGCCGCCGGGGCCGGCATGACGAAGCGCGGGCGCAGCGACAGGGGCGGCGGCGACGCCCGGCGGGTGGCGCGGAAGCCGCACAGGGCGGCCAGCACCACCGCCACCAGCAGCATCACCACCACGTAGGGGGTGAGCAGGGGGCTGGGGGCGAACTGGGCCATCAGCCCGCCGGCCAGGGGGCCCAGGCCGAAGCCGACGATGCTGGTGATCGAGCCCACCAGGGAGGCGTGCCCCTTGGCAGCCGCCGGCGCCACCTCCATCAGCCCGGCGGTGGCCGAGGCGGTGATCAGCCCCGAGGCGATGCCGATCACCGCCCGGCCGGCGAACAGCTCCGCCAGCCCGGCGGGCGCATAGGCGGCCGCCGCCGATAGGCCCATGCCGGCCAGGATCAGCACCAGGGCGGCGCGCAGCACCGTGAGCGGGCCGAAGCGGTCGGACAGGCGGCCGAGAAAGAGGAAGGCGCACAGCACCGCCACCATGTAGGCGACGAAGATCAGGGTGATGGTGCTGGCGGTCAGGTGCCACAGCTCCTGGTAGAGCGGATAGAGCGGGCTGGCCAGGGCGGTGCCCATGGTGCCGGCGCACAGGGCCAGGGCGATCCAGCAAAAGAGGGGCCAGCCGGCTGAAGGGGCGGCGGTGGGTGGGGCAGGGGGCATGGCGTAGGCAACGGCGCCAGCCCGGGCGGGGCCGGGCTGGATTGGGCTGATTGAGCGAGGGGAATGAAAAACAACGTTGGCGTGCAATGGACGCCAGGATGGGGCCGGAGGTTCCGGAAGACGGGCGACCTGAGGTGGCGGCAGGGTGATTTTACGCCTGCCGCACACCGGGGCGACGGCTTGGCGGGGCGACGTCGCCCACCTGCACTGGCGTGGCCGGTCGGTCCGCCGATCGGCTTCATGCTCCCCGAAACGCCACAGGCCGCGTTGCGGTGCGGCCTGTGGCGGGGATGGCGATGTGGTGGGCGGCCTACTTCTTCGCCAGCTGTTTTTCCAGCTCGTCCACCCGGCGCTTCAGGGCGTTGATCTGGGCGTTGAGCTGGCCGGTCAGGGCGCCCACGTTGAGGAAGGTCTCGTTCTCCACCGGGGCTGACAGCTTGGCCGCCCAGCCCAGCCAGGAGGAGTCGTACACCTTCACCTCCTTGAAACCCAGGGTTTCCAGCACCGCGGCGGTTTCCGAGGCACGCACGCCGGACTGGCAATAGACGATGGTCTCCTTGTTGCGGTCCAGGTCCTTGTACAGGGCTTCCAGGGCGGAACGATCCTTGAGGGCCAGACCGGCGGTGTTGGCTGCTTCCTTCTTGGCCAGCTTCTGCGGCGCCTCCGGGTCCTGCCAGTTCTGTTCGACGGGGATGCTGATGGCGCCGGGAATGTGGCCGCCGCGGATGGCGCGGATGTCGTCGCCGGAGAATTCCTTCCTGGTGCGCACGTCCAGCACCTGCACGCCGGGGGCGTTGAAGCGCTTGACCACCTCGTCGGTGGTGGCGGCGATGGCCGGGTTGGGAGCCAAGGTCAGAGCTATCTTGGGGCGTTGGTGGGACTCGGTGGACACCGGCTTGCCGGCCTCCTGCCAGCCCTCGAAACCGTCGTGGAAGACGCTCACGTTGCGGCCGCCGAAGTAGCGCACCGCGTAGCCGCCGAAGTAGGCGTAGGCGTTGCCCCGGCCGCCGTAGACCACCACCTCCTGGCGCGGGTCCAGGCCGGCGTCGCCGAACGCCTTGGCGATGGCGGCGGTGGGCAGGAAATCCTCCCGCTGCTCGTCGCGCAGCACCTTGCCGGCATCGCCGAAGTTGATCGCCCCGGGCAGGTGGCCGCGCTTGTAGTCGTCGGCGGAGCGCACGTCCCAGACGATGGCGCCCCGGGCGATGGCGGCCTCGACCTGGGCGATGTCCACGATGCGGCCGCCGGGCTGGGCGGCCGCGTTCGCCTTGGCCGGCGCCGGACCGTCCGCGGCGTGGGAGGGGGCGGCGTGCAGGACCAGGCCGGCGGCGCAGAAGAGGCCCACGGCCAGGGTGCGCAGGATGCGGGCGGGGGAAGCGTCCAGGGTGCGGGTCAGGTGCAGGGCGGAGGCGAGGGCGAGCATGGCGTCGGGCGTGGGGGAGGGCGATGGTGCCCACTCTAGCCCCGCCGTTATGTGCCCGAAAGTCGATTTTCTTCTTCGCTTATGGCGAAAAAGAATGAGGGCGCCGCCGTTGCCGGCGCGCCCTCGGGCCTGAGCCTGGGCCGATGCCGTGTCCGGGCCGGCAGGCCCGGACACGGAGTGGCGGGATCAGGACAGCAGGTCGGCGTACATGCCGGTGGCCCAGCCGAAGTCTTCCTTGACCAGCCGGTGGCTGCGCACGTTGTCGTCCACCTGGGTCTGCTGGATGATCCCCTGCTCGTTCACCTTGTAGTCGAAGGTGACCAGCAGGTCCTCCTGGGGGCCGCCGTCCAGGCCGCCGTTGACCATCATGTAGCAGAGGTTGTCCGGCAGGGCGTACTTGGGCGTCTTGCCGGCGACGCGCTGGGCGATGTAGCCGGCGACGATGCGGCCGAGGCGGTGGGCCACGTGGCCGCTCTTCGGGTAGAAGCCGAAGTGGGGCGAGACGAAGCCGACCGAATCGCCCACCACGTAGGTGTCCGGATCGTCCTTCAGGTTGAGCATGAACTGGTCCACGTCGGCCCAGCCGGTGGGCTTGCCCTCGGCGTTCTTGCCGATGCCGCCGGCCTTCCACACCATGTCGCCGGCCTGGTGCGGGGTCATCAGGATGGCGTGGTCCCACTTGAAGTCGCCGGCTTCGGTGACGATGCGCTTGTTGTACGGGTCCACCGACTGCACCCGGGCGTTGGGCACGTAGGTGACCATGCCCGGGTACAGCTCCTCCCAGGCTTCCTTGAAGCCGGGGCCGAGGGGGCGGGGCGAATCCTTGGGGTCGAGGATGGTGATGTGGCCCTTGACCTTCTTCACCGTGAACATCCAGGCCAGCAGCGTCGCCCGTTCATAGGGCGAGGGCGGACAGCGGTGGGGCGGCGGCGGCAGGGTCATCACCAGGTCGCCGCCCTGGAACTGCTGGATGCCCTTCTTCAGCCGGAACATCTCGTTGTTGGGGATGTAGGCCGAGGGGAAGTGGGTGCGGGTGTAGTTGGCCGCCGCCACGTCGTTGCCGAACCAGGCCTCGAAGTTGTAGCGGATGCCGGCGGCCAGCACCAGGTAGTCGTACTCCAGGTAGCCCTGGGCGGTGTAGACCCGCTTGCGGTCGCGCTCGAAGCCGGTGACTTCGGCCTGGATGAAGCGGTAGCCGTAAGTGTCGGCCACTTGCAGGTAGTCGTGCTGGAGGAACTGGGTGTCCACGATGTCCACCAGCCATTTGTTGCTCATCGGGCCGGAGAAGAAGCTCGGGTTCTTCTCGATCAGGATCACTTCCAGGTCCGGATTGGCCTTGCGCAGATGCTTGGCGGTGGACAGGCCGCCCCAGCCGCCGCCGCAGATCACCACCCGCTTGGCCTTGCCCTTGGGCAGGATCGCCTGCACCGAGGTGGTGATGAGGATCGGCAGCTGCGGCGGAAAGGCCGGCTGGGGCGTGGCGGTCGTGCTTTGGGCGAGGCTCGGGCCGGCGGCCAGGGTGGCGGATGCGGCGGTGGTGGCGCCGGCGGCGGCCAGGAAGCGGCGCCGCGACAGGTGCGGTTTGGTGTCGGACATCGGGTTTCTCCCATTGGAGTCGTTGCCCGCCCGGGTGGGGATGGCGCCCGGGCGTTGGGATGCCGCCGGGGTGGCCGGCGGCGGTGCAAGGGCCGCGCACAGGCGGCGAGGGGAGTTTACCCGATGGAGCAAGCCTTGCCCCATGGCTGTTGCATGGGGGATGGGGCGCCGCGCGCCCGGGCGTCGGGCGGGCAGAAATGGGAAGCGTAGAAACGGGGCCGGGGGCGGGCGTCCGCCTGCCGGAATGGCCGGCCGGCGTTAGTCGCCCTGGTCCGTCGCCTGGGCGGCGGCGGGCTGGCGGCCGGGGCGGGGCGCCAGAAGCGCTGCCAGGAGCAGGGCGGCCACGGCCAGCAGCAGGGCCGGCAGGTTGCCGAAGCGCACGAAGGGCGTGGTGCCGGTGGTGCCGGTGACGGTAGCCACCAGGCCGTCCCGGGTGAACGGGGCGAGCACGCCGGCGATGCGGCCGTCTGGGGTGACGTGGGCGGTCATGCCGGTGTTGGTGGCGCGCAGCATGGGCCGGCCGGTTTCCACGGCGCGCATGCGCGAGATCTGCAAGTGTTGGGGCTGGGCCAGGGAATGGCCGAACCAGGCGGTGTTGGACAGGTTCACCAGCACCGTGGCGTCCTGCGCCCCCCGGGCGATCTGGTCGGGGAACAGGTCCTCGTAGCAGATGTTCACCGCCACTTTCTGCCCGGCCAGGGACAGGGGCGGCTGGGGGTCGGGGCCGGCGTAGAAGTCGCCCATGGGGATCTTCATCAGCTTGAGGAACCAGTCGAAGCCCGGCGGGATGTACTCGCCGAAGGGCACCAGGTGGGCCTTGTGGTAGCCCTGGGCGGCCTGGCCGTCCGGCCCCAGGGCCAGGGCGCTGTTGGCGTAGCCGCCGGGCTGGCGGGTCGGCGCCCCGGTCAGCAGGTCGCCCGGGGCGGCCCGGCCCAGGGCCGCCAGGTAGTCGGCGGGCAACTGGTCGAAGAGCAGGGGCAGGGCGGTTTCCGGCAGCACGGTCAGGTCCGCCGGATGCTCCCGGGTCAGGGCCAGGTAGGTGACCAGGGAATCGCGCAGGCGCTCCGGCTCCCACTTCAGGGACTGGGGGATGTTGCCCTGGAGCAGGGCCACCTTGATCGTCGCGCCGCTGGGCTGGGTCCAGGAAATGCCCGCCAGTAGCCAACCTCCGAGCAGTACCGCCGCCAAGGCGCATGAATGCTTGATCGCAGCGGGGTGTGCCCGGAGAACGAGGCTGGACGCGGCGTTCCACAACAGTGCCCCGCACAGGGCGGCCATGCCCGAGACGCCATAGACGCCGAGCAGGGGGGCGAAGCCGGCCAGGGGCGAAGGCGGCGTCTGGCTGTAGCCCAGGGCCAGCCAGGGGAAACCGGTGAGCACCCAGCCGCGCAGCCATTCGCTCAGGGTGACGAGGGCGGCGAAGGCCACGGCCGCCGCCGCGGGCGACAGGGGGCGGCGGGCGGAAAGCCTGGTCAGGATGGCGCCGGCCAGGGCCGGGTAGAGGGCCAGGTAGGCGGCCAGGGCCAGGGCGGCCAGGGCGGCGATGGGGGCGGGCATGCCGCCCACGTCGTGCATCGACACATAGACCCAGGAGACGCCGCCTACGTAGAGGCCCAGGCCGAACCCCCAGCCGATCAGGGTGGCGCGGCGCGGCGGAAGGGGGGCGGTGTTGCGGGGGGCTCCGGCGGGATCAAGGCTGGACCGCCCGCCCCGCAGCAGGGCGAACAGGCCGCCCCAGGCGACGAAGGCCAGGGGCCAGGCCTCGAAGGGGGCGAAGGCGAGCACCCCCAGGGCGCCCAGGGCCAGGGCGGCGGCGAAGGCGGCAACCCGGCCGGGGGCGGAGACGGGGCGCGGAATGGCGCCCTCAGCGGCCGGTGGCGTCATCGGCGGCCGGGGAGCCGTTGCTTGCGGCGTCCGCCGCCGGCTTGGGCAGGGCGTCCACCAGCAGGGTGTACAGACGGCGGCTGTCGGCGCGCAGCACCTGGAAGGTGACCGGGCCGATGCGCACGATCTCGTTGCGTTTGGGCACCCGGCCCAGGTGGTGCAGCACCAGGCCGCCGATGGTGTCGGACTGTTCGTCGGCCAGGGCGGTGCCGAAGGCTTCGTTGAAGTCCTCCAGCTCGGTCTGGGCCTTGACCCGGTAGCGGCCGGCGGCGTCGAGGCGGATGTGGTCCTCGGTCTCGTCGAAGTCGTACTCGTCCTCGATGTCGCCGACGATCTGCTCCAAAACGTCCTCGATGGTCACCAGGCCGGACACGCCGCCGTACTCGTCCACCACGATGGCCATGTGGTTGCGGCTGACGCGGAACTCGCGCAGCAGCACGTTGAGGCGCTTCGATTCGGGGATGAACACGGCCGGACGCAGCCAGTCGCGCAGGTTGAAGTTTTCCTCGCTGATGGAGCGCAGCAGATCTTTGGCGAGGAGGATGCCGAGGACGTCGTCCTTGTTCTCGCCGATCACCGGAAAGCGGGAGTGGGCGGTGTCGATGACGAAGCGGATCAGGTCCGGCAGCTGGGCGTCCATGTCCACCACGTCCATCTGGGCACGGGGGACCATGATGTCCCGGACGGCGGTCTCGGAGGCGGCGAGCGCCCCTTCGATGATGGTCAGGGCGTCGGCGTCGAGCAGGCTTTTTTCGTAGGAGGCGTGGAGCAGGTCGAGCAATTGCTCCCGGTCTTCCGGCTCGCGCAGGAGCAGGGAAGAGAGGCGTTCGAGGAAGGAAGGCTTGGGACTACTTGGGGAACTGTCCATTTCAGCGTGGGCAGGATGCAGGAGTCAGAAAGGCCGGCGGGCGCCCGGGGTCGGACGCCGGCCGGCGGTCCTCAGTCTTGAACCCTGGGGGCGGGGGAATCTTTTTCGGCGGCGTAGGGGTCCGGGTAGCCCAGGCCGGCGAGAATCTCGGTTTCCAGAGTCTCCATGGCCTCGGCGTCGTCGTCGTCCTCGTGGTCGAACCCTTGCAGGTGCAGCATACCATGCACCACCAGGTGGGCATGGTGGTGCTCCAGGGGCTTGCCCTGCTCGAGCGCTTCCCGGGCCACCACCGCGGCGCAGACGATCAGGTCGCCCATCACCACCGGCTCGGTGTCGTAGGGAAAGGACAGCACGTTGGTGGCGTAGTCCTTGCCCCGGTAGTCCCGGTTCAGCTCCTGCCCCTCGTCGGGGTCGACGAAGCGCACCGTGACCTGGCCGCCTCGGTCCGCGTCCACTGCGTCCAGGGTCGCCCGGGCCCAGCGGCGCACCGCCTCACGGGAGGGTAAGCCATCCTTGTTGCAGGCGTATTGCACCGACAGGTTGAGGCGCCGGGAGGGGCGGGGCAGCGGCCCGGTCATGCCTCATCCCCCTCGCCAGTGGTACCGGCACCCGTGGCGCCGGCGTGGCGGGCCGCCTGGGCGGCCTTCTGGGCGGTCTCCACGGCCTTGGTGTGGGCCTCGTAGGCGGTGACGATGCGCGCCACCAGGGGGTGGCGCACCACGTCCTCGCGGCCGAAATGCACGAACGACAGGCCGCGCACGTCCTTGAGCACGTCGGCGGCTTCCTTGAGGCCGCTCTTCTGGCCCTTGGGCAGGTCCACCTGGGACGGGTCGCCGGTGACCACCGCCTTGGCGCCGATGCCGATGCGGGTGAGGAACATCTTCATCTGCTCGGGCGTGGTGTTCTGCGCCTCGTCGAGGATGATGAAGGCGTTGTTCAGGGTGCGGCCGCGCATGTAGGCCAGGGGCGCGATCTCGATGTTGCCCTTTTCGAACAGCTTGCCCACCCGGTCGAAGCCCATCAGGTCGTAGAGGGCGTCGTAGAGGGGGCGCAGGTAGGGGTCCACCTTCTGGGCCAGGTCGCCGGGCAGAAAGCCCAGGCGCTCGCCGGCTTCCACCGCCGGGCGGGTGAGGACGATGCGCTCGACCAGCTCCCGCTCGAAGGCATCCACCGCGCTGGCCACGGCCAGGTAGGTCTTGCCGGTGCCGGCCGGGCCGATGCCGAAGGTGATGTCGTGCTCCTGGATCGCCTTCAGGTAGTCGCCCTGGCGGGGTGTGCGGCCGTGCAGCTCGGCCTTGCGCGTGACCAGCTGCACCGTGGCGGTGTCCTGGGGGCTGACCCGGCGCACCGGCTGGTTCACCAGCTCGATCAGGCCGAGTTGCAGGGTATCCACCCCGATCGGCTCGCCGGACTTGCCGTAGAAGTAGCGGATGGCGTCCTCGGCGCGGCGCATGGCGTCTAGCTCGCCGCGCAGGGTGAAGTGTTCGCCGCGCCGGGCGATGGCCACGTCGAAGGCGGCCTCGATCTGGCGCAGGTTCTCGTCCAGGGCGCCGCACAGGTTGGCCAGGCGCAGGTTGTCGTAGTCGTCCAGGGCGAAGCTGAGGGGGCGCTGCTTGGGGGCGTTGGTGGACACCGGGGCTTACTCCTTGACCACGATTTCGCCGCGCAGGCTGTGGGGCAGGGCGGAGGTGATGGTCACGTCGACGAACTGGTGCACCAGGCGCGGGTTGCCGACGAAGTTCACCACCCGGTTGTTGTCGGTACGGCCGGCCAGCTCGTTGGGGTCCTTCTTCGACGGGCCTTCCACCAGCACCCGCTGCACCGTGCCGACCATGGCTTGGGAAATGGCCTGGGCCTGATCCTCGATGCGCTTTTGCAGGCGCATCAGGCGCTTCAGCTTGACGTCCTGGGGCGTGGTGTCGGCCAGCTCCACCGCCGGGGTGCCGGGGCGGGGCGAATAGACGAAGGAGAAGGAGGTGTCGAAGCCCACGTCCTCGATCAGCTTCATGGTCTTCTCGAAGTCCTCCTCGGTTTCGCCGGGGAAGCCGACGATGAAGTCGGAGGACAGGGAAATATCCGGGCGTGCGGCGCGCAGCTTGCGGATCAGGCTCTTGTATTCGAGGCCGGTGTAGCCGCGCTTCATCGCCGCCAGCACCTGGTCCGAGCCGGCCTGCACCGGCAGGTGCAGGTGGGACACCAGCTTGGGCACCTTGGCGTAGGTGTCGATCAGGCGCTGGGTCATCTCCCGGGGGTGGGAGGTGGTGTAGCGGATGCGCTCGATGCCGGGAATCTCGGCGATGTACTCGATCAGCATGGCCAGGTCGGCGATCTCGCTGCTGCCGTCCATGATGCCCCGGTAGGCGTTCACGTTCTGGCCGAGCAGGGTCACTTCCTTGACGCCCTGGTCGGCCAGGCCGGCCACCTCGGTGAGCACGTCGCCGAAGGGGCGCGACACTTCCTCGCCGCGGGTGTAGGGGACGATGCAGAAAGTGCAGTACTTGGAGCAGCCTTCCATGATCGAGACGAAGGCACTGGCACCCTCGGTGCGCGCCGGCGGCAGGGCGTCGAACTTCTCGATCTCGGGGAAGGACACGTCCACCGCCGCCTGGCCCTTGGCGCGGCGCTCGGCGATCAGTTGGGGCAGGCGGTGCAGGGTCTGGGGGCCGAACACCACATCGACGAAGGGCGCCCGGGCGACGATGGCGTCGCCTTCCTGGCTGGCCACGCAGCCGCCGACGCCGATCACCAGGTCCGGGTTCTGCTGCTTCAGGTGGCGCACCCGGCCCAGGTCGTGGAAGACCTTTTCCTGGGCCTTCTCCCGCACCGAGCAGGTATTGAAGAGGATGATATCCGCCTCTTCCGGGTTGTCGGTCTTGACCACCCCCTCGGCGGCGTCGAGCACGTCGGCCATCTTGTCCGAGTCGTACTCGTTCATCTGGCAGCCAAAGGTCTTGATGTACAGCTTTTTCACGGCAAACAACCTACACAAAAAGAGCGCCCGGGGGCGCGGAAAAACGGTGGGCGGCGAAGCGCGGGCGGCCGCTGCCTACTTGTTCACTTGGCCAGGGCCTGGGCTTCGCCCTCGGTCAGCAGCCACAGCTTCCAGATCTGGCCTTGGGCGTCCCACTGCACCCGCACCGGCAGGTCCTTGTACTCCCCGACCACCGCCATCGGCAGCACGATCAGGTTCTGCTGGTTGCGAATCTGGACGCCGGGGGCCAGGGGAAAATCGGTTTTGTCGATGCGCACCCAGCCCTGGCCGATGACGCTCAGCTTGCCCACCTGGGTATTGGCCGGAAAGATGCGCAACTGGGCCAGGACCGGCAGACTCGTCCCCCACATCGCCAGCACGGCGAAAACGGCCAGCAGGCGGCGCAGGGCGGGGGCGGCGGTCATGGCGGCTCCAGGAACGGTGATCGGGCGGTCGGGCGGAACGGATATGGACGCGGCGGCCGGGCGAAAAGTTGCAGCGCCAACCCCGTCCGGGGCGCCGCGAGGGGCGAGGAGCCGCGATAAATGATGCGGATTTCGCCCGAATCCCGGCTAAAAACAGCAATTTGCGCAAGTATAGCCGATTCCTGTACAGTGCATCTGTTGACGGCGAGTGGCGTTTTGCCTATTATTTGCGCCCTTCGTGGTGATGTAGCTCAGTCCGGTTAGAGCGGCGGATTCATAACCCGCAGGTCGGCAGTTCGATCCTGCCCATCACCACCAGAATCCCGCAAAAAGCCCGCTGGCGTTGTCCAGCGGGCTTTTTTGTTGGTTTTGTCCGGGCGAGCGATCTGGAGAGTGGAAGATGTCCCAGGAAAAATCCCCTGATTTCGACGTGCTCATCGTCGGCGGCGGCCTGGCCGGGCTGAGCCTGGCGGTGGGGCTGCGGGACGCCCGGCTCAAGGTGGCTCTGGTCGAAGCCCAGGCGCCGCGCCGGCCCACCGAGGGCTGGGACGCCCGCATCTACGCGGTCAGTCCGGCCAACGTGCGCTTCCTGCGCCAGCTCGGCGTGTGGGACCGCCTCGACCTGTCCCGGGTGGCGCCGGTGGCGCGCATGGCGGTGGCCGGCGACGCCGGCGGCCAGCTCGACTTTTCCGCCTACGAGGCGGGGGTCTCCGAACTGGCCTGGATCGCCGAATCGTCCCTGATCGCCGAGGAGCTGTGGCAGACCGCCCTGCGCCAGTCCAACCTGACCCTCTTCGCCCCGGCCCGGCCCGCCGCCGTGTCCTGGGACGGAACGGCCGCCCGGCTCACCCTGGACGACGGCCGCGCCCTGTCCGCCCGCCTGCTGGTGGCCGCCGATGGGCGCGATTCCTGGGTGCGCGGCCAGGCCGGGTTGCCGGCCCATGCCACGCCCTACAACGAGGTCGGCGTGGTGGCCAACTTCGACATCTCCCGCCCCCACCTGAATGTGGCCCACCAGTGGTTCCGCGACGACGGGGTGCTGGCCTACCTGCCCCTGCCCGGCGACCGCATGTCCATCGTCTGGTCCACCCCGGACGCCCACGCCAAGGAACTGCTGGCCCTGGAGCCGGCGACCTTCTGCGACAAGGTGGCGGCGGCCGGCGGCCGGGTGCTGGGGGAACTGTCCCTGATCACCCCGCCGGCGGGCTTCCCCCTGCGCCTGATCCGGGTGCCGCGCACCGTGGCGCCGCGCCTGGCCCTGCTGGGGGACGCCGCCCACGGCATCCACCCGCTCTCGGGCCATGGCATCAACCTGGGGTTCCAGGACGCCCGGGCCCTGGCCGAATTGTTGTCCGGCGCCTCGCCGTGGCAGGATGTGGGCGACGAGCATTTCCTCGCCCGCTACCAGCGCGCCCGCAAGGAAGAGGTGGTGATGTTGCAGACCGTCACCGACGGCCTGCGCCGCCTGTTCCGCGAGCCCCTCCCATTCCTCCGGGCGGTGCGCAACACCGGCCTGTCCCTGACCAACCGCCTCGGGCCGGTAAAGAGCCGCCTGATCCGCTACGCCCTGGAAACCTGAGCGTTTTTTCTGGAAGTCTGGAGTCCCCCATGTCCCTGCCCATTTCCCGCCGCCCTCTCGCCCTGCTGGGCGTCCTGGCCCTGTCCGCCGGCATCGCCGCGATCGGCACCGCCCTGGCGGCCGACGACGGCCACGCCCGCCTCAAGGCCGACCTGGAGAGCAAGCTCAACATCAAGGTCGACAGCATCACCAAGAGCGGCTACCTGGGCCTCTACGAGGTCTATGCCGACGGCACCATCTTCTACACCGACGAGAAGGGCAGCGCCTACGTCTTCGGCAACCTGGTGGACGCCAAGACCCGCCAGAGCGTGACCGAAGCGCGCATGGCCAAGCTCAACGCCATCAAGTTCGCCGACCTGCCCCTGGATTCGGCGCTGAAGCAGGTCAAGGGCAACGGCAGCCGCACCCTGGTGACCTTCGAGGACCCCAACTGCGGCTACTGCAAGCGCCTGGCCAAGGACCTGCAAAAGCTCGACAACGTCACCATCTACACCTTCCTCTACCCGATCCTCTCCCAGGATTCGGTGGACAAGGCCAAGCAGATCTGGTGCTCCGCCGACAAGGTCAAGGCCTGGAACGACCTGATGCTCGACGGCCGCGCGCCCTCGGGCAAGGGCGACTGCACCACCCCGACCCAGAAGGTGGTGGAGTTGGGCCAGAAGTACAACATCCGCGGCACCCCGACCCTGGTGTTCACCGACGGCGAGCGCATCCCCGGCGCCGTGCCCCTGGACCGCATCGAGAAGAAGCTGGCCAGCCTGGGCAAGTAAGCCGGCTGGAAATCCAAGCGGGGCGGGCCTTTCCGGTCTGCCCGAACGCCCCCTGGAGAGCGCCGTCCGGCGCATTTCTCCAGGGGGCGTTTTGTCGTTTGCGCGGCCGATGAGGGGGCGCCCCGTGCGTGCCTTGAACGCCCAACCCGTTGATGCTTTTGGCATTTTTGAGGGGCGTCTCGATATCGCTGCGGCATTTTGTCACTTTCGGCTACTCGTAACAAAACGTAACAATCCGCCCTCGTTTGCGCCCCGGCCACGTTGCCGCCGGGCGTTTCCGGGGCCCGGCCGTGCCGGTGCCATCGGGCTTGCCGAGCCGCCCAGGGATGCCTTCTCGCCCGGCGGCAGGGCAAGCCGACGACAACAACAACTCCGCTCAAGGAAGTCGTGGCATGGGATTCAAACGTTCACCGCTCGGCCTGGCCGTATCGCTCCTCTTTTCATGCGCAAGCGCTGTCCCCGTCATGGCCGACGAGGGTGAGCGGGTTCTGGCGCCCGTCACCACCACCCTTGACCGCTATGCCGACGTCCATGCCCGCACCGAGCTGGGCAAGCTGACCGAGTCGACGCCGATCTCCGGCGCGGTGGTCGATAGGGACGAAATCGAGAACCTGGAGTATGTGAACAGCCTGGCCGAGCTGGGGCGACGGGTGCCGGGCATCAGCATGGTGCGCAACCTGCGCATTCCCGACGGTTCCAAGAACTACACCGAGAACCGGGTGGACGGCATGCGCGTGTCGTCCACCTCGAACTTCACCCTCCTCGACGAGGTGAACATCTCCAACGTCGAGCGCATCGAGGTGATCACCGGCCCCGGGTCCGCGCTGTACGGCAGCGGGGCCCTGGGCGGCACCCTGAGCGTGTTCACCCGTCAGCCGCCGAAGAGCCTCGAAGGCCGGCTGTCCCAGGAGTTCGGCAGCTGGGATTTCCAGCGCACCCAGGGCTACGTGGGGGCGTCGACGGAAGACGGCCGGCTCGGCTTTAGCCTCAACGGCGCCATGATGGACAACGGCGGCTGGCGCAAGGACACCGCGCCGAGCGCCGCCAATGCGGCGGCCGAACACAAGAACGGCGCCTCGCTGCGGGCCATGGCCCGTCCCACCGACACCACCCGGATCACCCTGGGCTACGACCAGCTGCACTACGACTTCCGCCTGGCCGGCGCCGTGCCGCTGACCGCGGCGGATGCGGCCCGGCTGCGCAACGCTGCCTTCAACGGGGCGTCCCTGCGCGGCGTCTCCTTCGCCAGCGATTGGCAACAGGTGGTGCCCGGCACCTACGGCCAGAGCATCAACGACTTCGATACCTATTCGGCCCGGCTGGTGCAGATGGTCGGCGCCCGGGGCGAATTCAGCCTGGCCTTCTCGCAACGCAACAACGACGGCCTGGGCTACGGTTCGGGGGGGTCGGGGGGCGCCCTCAACGTCATTTGCGACAACAAGGTGGTGACGTGCGCCACGGTCAACGGTTCCGGCACCTCGACCAACACGCTGAAGAAAACCCGCGAGGTGACCCGCTCCACCACCCCGATGTACCGGCAGGAGTTCGACCTGGCCAAGTCCACCCTGTACGTGGGGGCGGAGCTGATCGACATCTCCTCCGATTCCGTCACCTACAACAACGCCTACAACGCCAAGCAGGCCCAGGCGGGCAGCTGGGGCCAGGGCACCCTGTCCAACGCCGGCTCCCTGGCCCGGGAAAAGGACGTCACACCGTTCATCCACTATGAGTTCTCCCCGCTGGAGAAGCTGCGCTTCCATATCGGCGAGCGGTTCGACAAGATCACCTACTCCACGGACGACCGGACGCCGGCCAACAAGGACGTGCAGAAGACCTTCAACGCCCAGATCCTCAAGAGCGGCGTCACCTACGACCTCAATGCCAACCACCTGGTCTGGGGCAATTGGTCCGAAACCTTCAACGCGCCCAACCTCAGCACTCTGCTCGACACCGCGGCCAAGGGCACGGCGGGCAACACCATCGGCGCCAACCTGCGGCCCGAGGAAGGCGTGACCCGGGAAATCGGTCTGCGCGGATTCTTCCCCGGCCGCGGCCTGCGCTACGACATGGCCCTGTACCACACGACGAACAAGGGCTTCATCGTCAGCCGCAACTGCACGGCGGCCGAACAGGCGGCCCTGAACAACGGCGCGGCCTGCAACATCAACGAGAACGCCGGCCAGTTCACCGCCCGGGGCTTCGAGTCCATGTACTCCTGGGCGGCCACGTCCTGGTTGGACCTGGGCGCCACCTACACCTACGCCGAGGCCTACTACAACAAGTACAAGACGGCAGCTGCCGATTACAGCGGCAACTCCTACCAGGCCATGCCGCGCAACCGCCTGAACCTGCGCGTCGCCGTGAAGCCCGCCGCCGGCTGGAACGTCGAACTCGAAGGCGACTACATCTCCCGCTACTACTACGACACGGCCAATACCGGCACCTATGCCCGGCCCACCCTGTTCAACCTGCGCGCCAGCTACCGTGACAAGCACTGGGGCTTCTGGGTCCATGTCCTCAACCTCACCGACCGCAAGTACGCGGCCCGGGTGACCACCACCACGATCGCCGGCGTGCAGAACGTCGTGTCGGCCGCCACGGTGGGCAACTCCGGCACCTATACCCCGCTGACGGTGCGGGCGGGGCTGTCCTACAGCTTCTGAGCCGTCGCCGGGCGCACTGGCCCGGTGGCGATGGAAACGGGGAACGAAGGTAAGGAACGGATACATGAGGAAGGCGCTGGTGGTGCTCTGCTGCATGCTCTGCATGCAGCCTGCCTGGGCGGAAAAGGTGGCCTTGCTGTCCACCCAGTTCGTGCTCGAAGGCAAGTTCAGGCTGATGGAAGCCGCGGCCCGCAAGCAAGGGGTCGAATTGGCCTGGACCCAGGTCGACCGGGACGGCGAAGAGGGCGTGCGGCGCGCCCTCAAGGGAGCCGGCCTGGTGATCGTCGATGCCCCGCGGGCCGACGACCAGGCCCTGATCGAGCGGGTCGCGGGCAAGGCCCTGGCCGGCGCCGCCGTTCCCCTGGTGGCCATCCAGGTCATGTCCGCCCCCAACCGGCTGCGCCAGCAGCGCATCGACCCGGCGGTGGCCCAGCGCCTGTACGACTATTACGTGGGCGGCATGCGCGCCAACCACGAGCGGCTCTTTCTCTATGTCCGGACCTGGCTGGCCCGGGGCGATCTGGCGCGGGTGCCGCCGCCCCTGGAAATGCCCAACGGCGGCATCTATCACCCGGGCCACGAGCAGGGCGTCTTCGCTTCCCTGCCCGCCTACCTGGACTGGTGGAAGCAGCGCAACGGCAAGGCGCCCCTGGCGCGGCCGGTCATCGGCATGGAAATCTCCTCCGGCCATCTTTCGGACGGGCAGACGCGCCTGCTCGATGCCGTCGTCGCGTCCCTCGAAGAGGCGGGGGCCTTGCCGGTGGTGTTCTACCGCAGCAGCCGGGTCGCCCAGGAGCAGGCGGCGCGCGGAGGCGCAGCCGCGGGGGGCCGGGGGAGCGAGCGCAGTGGGCGCCGGGCGCCCGCCGCCGCTGCCGGCGAGGGCGATCCGGGCTTTCCCAACCCCAAGCCGGTACAGCGCGTCGCCATCGACGAGCCGATCATCACCCTCGACGACAAGCCCGTGCTCAACGTGCTGTTGGTCCACACCTTCCTGGGCAGCAACCCCGAGGGGCGCAAGGCCTGGCACCAGGCCCTGGGCATTCCCGCCATCAACGTGGTGACCTACCGGGGCGGCACCCGGGCCGACTACTACAAGGACAACGCCGGCATCAGCAGCTTCAACCTGCCGTTTACCCTGACCACTGCCGAATACATCGGCCTGCAAGACCCGGTGGTGGTCGCCGCCAACGAAGGGGGCGAGCTGGTGCCGATGCCCGAGCAGCTGGACATGCTGGTGGGCAAGGCGGTGCGCCTGGCTGCGCTCCAGACCCGCCCCAACGGCGACAAGAACGTGGCCCTGCTGTTCTGGAACCACCCCCCCGGGGAGAAGAACCAGGGCGCCTCGAACATGAACGTGCCGCGCTCCATTGCCTACCTGGTGGAGCGCCTGCGGACGGAGGGCTATTCCTTCTCGCCGGTGGAAGAGCGGCAGATGATCGACACCGTGGCCACCATGCTGCGCCCGGCCTACCGCAAGGGCGGCCTGCCCGAACTGATGCGCACCCCGCACTGGGCCTTCCTGCCCCTGGCCGCCTACAAGCGCTGGTACGCGGCGCTGCCGGCGGCGGTGCGGGCCGACATCGAAAAACGATGGGGCGCACCCGAGAGAAGCGCCTGGATCGCCCGCAAGGACGGGGTGCCCGGCTTCGTCATTCCGCGCATGGCCCTCGGCAACCTGGTGGTGATGCCCCAGCCGTCCCGGGGCGAGATGGCCCATTCGGAAGAAGAGAAAAAACTGTTCCACGACACCAAGCAGCCCCTCAACCATGGCTATCTGGCGGCGTACCTGTGGATTCGCGAGCGGTTCAAGGCCGACGCCATCGTGCACTTCGGCACCCACGGCACCCAGGAATGGACCCCGGGCAAGGAGCGGGGGCTGTGGGCCTACGATTCCCCCAACCTCCTGGTCGGCAACGTGCCGGTAGTCTACCCCTACATCGTCGACAATATCGGCGAGGCGATCCACGTCAAGCGCCGCGGCCGGGGCGTCATCGTCAGCTACCAGACACCGGCGTTCTCCCCGGCCGGCCTGTCGGACGACCTGGTGCGCATCAACGATCTGATCCGCGAGTACCAGTCCCTCGACCAGGGGCTGGTGCGGGACAACGACCGCAAGCTGATCATCGAGCAGGCGGTGAAGATGAACATCCACAAGGACATGAAGTGGAAGGTCGCCGATCTCGAACGGGATTTCGACCGCTTCCTGCGCCAGTTGGAGGATTACCTGGAAGACCTGGGGGCCGCCCAGCAGCCCCTGGGGCTGCACACCTTGGGCAAGGATGCGGAGCGCGCCCACTTGGTCAGCAATGTCATGCAGATGCTCGGCGAGCCCTTCTATCTCCAGCTCGGCATCAAGAATTCCCGGGCCATGCTGCGCGACGACTACCGCAAGCTCCAGCAGAGCAAGCCCTACCGCTTCGTGGATGAGGTGATCTTTTCCGACCGGCTGGCCGACGAGATCGCCGACCGGGGCCTGCGCGCCTCGGTGGAGCGGGGTCGCAAGTTCCTCGCCGACCTGCGCGCCGAGGGGGAGATCGAAGGCGTGGTCCGGGGCCTGTCCGGGCGCTGGATCGATCCTTCCTACGGCGGCGACCCGATCCGCAACCCGGATGCCCTGCCCACCGGCCGAAACATGTACGGCTTCGACCCGGCCCGTGTGCCGACCCGGGCGGCCTACGAGGCGGGCAAGGAAGCCATCGAGCAACTCATCGCTAATTACAAGCTCACCCACGGCAAGTTCCCGGAAAAGCTCGCCTTCACCATGTGGAGCACCGAGACCATGCGCCACCTGGGCATGCTCGAAGCCCAGATCTTCCACGCCATGGGGGTGCGACCCACCTGGGACGAGGGCGGCCGGGTGACGGGGCTGGAGGTCATTCCCCTGCGCGAGCTGGGCCGGCCGCGCATCGATCCGGTGATCTCCCTGACGGGCCTCTACCGGGACCAGTTTCCCAACGTGATGGAGCGCTTCAACGAGGCGGTGGCGATGCTGGCCGTCCGCGACGAACCCGACGGCGCCAACTTCGTGCGCGCCAACACCGAGCGCATCGAGGCCAAACTGCGGGCCCAGGGCGTCGCGCCCGAGCCGGCCCGGGAGTTCGCCCTGACCCGGGTGTTCGGCAACGAGAGCGGTGACTACAGCACCCGCCTGACAAAGGCCTCCCTGGCCTCCGACCAGTGGGACGAGGGGGACGGAAAGCTCGAACAACTCTACCTGTCGCGCATGTCCTGGGCCTACGGGCCGAACACGGCCCACTGGAGCCGCAAGCTCACGGATGGCGCGGGGCGCGAGATCAACGCCTATGCCGAGCATCTGCGCGGCACCAGCGCCGCGGTCTTTTCCCGCTCCTCGAACCTGAAGGGGCTGCTCGACACCGACCACCCCTTCGAGTACCTGGGCGGGATTTCGCTGGCGGTGAAGTTCCTCGACGGGGCCAACCCCCAGCTCTACATCTCCAACATGCGCGACCCCCGCCGGGCCAAGCTCGAAACGGCGGAAGCCTTCCTGGCCAAGGAGCTGCGCGCGGTCTACCAGCACCCCAACTGGATGAAGGAGATGCAGAAGGAGGGTTACGCCGGCACCTTGCAGATGCTCAATACCGTCAACAACTTCTGGGGTTGGCAGGCGATGGACCGCAACATCGTGCGCGACGACCAGTGGCAGGAATTCCACGAGAGCTACGTGAAGGACCGCTACAAGCTGGGCATGCGCGAGTGGTTCGAGAAATCGAACCCCACAGCCCTGGCCCAGATCGCCGAGCGCATGCTCGAAGCGATCCGCAAGGGCTACTGGCAGGCCGATGCGCAGACCACGCGGGAATTGGTCGAGACCTACCGGGAGGTCGCCCGCCGCCACGACGTCCACACCGACAACGCCACCTTCAAGGCCTACGTGGCGGAGCTTTCCGCCGGCTTCGGCCTGGGGCGGCCGGCTCAGGCCGCCTCGCCCCGACCCGCCACGGCATCGGCGTCGCCCCCGCCGGCCGTCCCGGCCGAACCGCCCCCTGCCCCGGACGCGGTGCGCGGCCAGGAGCTGAAGGAAATGACGATGCACAAGAACGCCGAACGGGTCCTCTGGGCCTACGCCTGGATGCTCGGTGCGATCGTGCTCGCCGGCATCGCCTACCAGGCCTGGCGCGTGCGCCGCGAATCCCGCGTCCCCCCGCCGCATCCCTGAACCGAAACCATCCCACCGGAGCCCCGCCGTCGTGAATGCCCTTGAAACCCTGCTGTACGAAGTCTCGAAGTTTTTCCTCGCCCCCGTGCTGGTGGTGCTTTGCCTGATGTTCGCCTACGCCCTGTTCATCTTCGGCACCCTGCTGTTCGACATCGCCCTGCGGACGCTGCGCGGGCGCGGCCGCCAGCCTTTGCACCGCTTTGCCGCGGCGCGCCCCGGAGCCAGCCAGGAGTCCCTGGAACTGCACCTGCTCAAGCTCATCGAGCCCCTGCGCATCACCAGCCGGATCGCTCCTCTGCTCGGACTGGTCGCCACCATGATCCCCATGGGGCCGGCCCTGGTCGCGGTGTCCGCGGGTAACGCCCAGGGCATGGCCCAGAACCTGGTGGTGGCCTTTTCCGCGGTGATCGTCGCCCTGCTGGCGGCGGCCATGACCTACCTGGCCCTGACGGTACGGCGGCGCTGGCTGCTCCAGGAACTGGACGAGTTGCTCACCCGGCGCAGCGCCACCGCCGCGGTGGCCGGTCTGCCCGTGGCGATGCCTGCCCACCTGGCCGAGGTGGCCCATGGCTGAGCGCCGTCCACTCAACGTGCTTGACGACGACGATGCCGACGACCCGATCCTGAGCGTGGTCAACATCATCGACGTCTTCCTGGTGATCATCGCCGTGCTGCTGGTGGCCGTGATCGAAAACCCGCTCAACCCGTTCACCCTGCAGAACGCCGTGGTCATCAAGGACCCGGGCGAGCCGACCATGGAAATGGTGGTCAAGAAGGGGGACGAGCTGACCCGCTACAAATCCTCCGGCCAGATCGGCGAAGGGGAGGGAGCCAAGGCCGGGACCGCCTACCGGCTCAAGGACGGCCGCATGATCTACGTGCCGGAGTGAGAGCGTAGCCTTTCCCCGGTGCGCCTGGCGGCGCCCCGGGGCCGTGCGCCTCAGCGGGCGGCGGCGGAGACCTTGAACTGGGCCATCAGCCGGTTCAGGGCCTGGGCCGCGCCGCCGGTCTGCTCGGCGCTGCGATGGGATTCCTGGATTGCCGTGCGCACCGTGTCGGCGCTCTCGGCCATGGCTTCGATGCGGTTGCCGTTGGTGCGGGTGGCGGCGGCCAGTTCGTCGATGGTGGCGAACAGGCGCTCCAGGATGTCCTGCACCTCCTTCTTGTCGCTGGCCGCCTCCATGGCCAGCTTGAGGCCTTCCTCCAGTTCGTCCATGCCCGAATCCATGGTGCTCACTGCCTCCTCGGCCCGGTGCTGCACCGTGGCGATCATGCCGCCGATCTCCTGGGTGGACTGGGCGGTGCGGTCGGCCAGCTTGCGCACCTCGTCGGCCACCACGGCGAAGCCCCGACCCGCCTCCCCGGCCCGTGCCGCCTCGATGGCGGCGTTCAGGGCGAGCAGGTTGGTCTGGCTGGCGATCTCGTTGATCACCGTGACGATGCGGCCGATTTCCGAGGCGCTGTCCTTCAACTGGCGGATGGTTAGGGTGGCGGTCCCCACCGACTCCCGGATCTGGCCGCTGCGCGCTTCCACCAACTGGAACTGTTCCCGGGCCTCGGCGGTGGCCTGGTGCACCGCCTCGCGCATGGTCTCGACCTCGGCGCTGGCGGAATCCAGCTCCTCGGCCTGGTGGCGCATGCTGGCCAGGGTGTCCACCAGGGTCTCGTGTAACTGGCCCGAGGCGTCCAGGGTCTTGCGGCTGGTGCCCTGCAAGGCGGTGTTGGCTCGGCCGATCTCCTGGTTGGTGGCGATCACCCGGCCGATCAACTGCTCCAGGTTGTCGATCAGGCTGTTGATCCACTGGGCGATCACCGTCGCCTCGTCGCCCCGGCCGTCGGGGCGGGGCAGGCGCTCGGCCAGGTTGCCGCCGCCCTCGGCGATGGTGCGCAGCACCCGGCTGGTGTCGCGCAGCCGGTGCGACAGGGCGGTGGCCCCCAGCCGCTTAAAGAGGAAGGCGCCGCCCAGCACCAGTACCAGTTGGATGAGGGCGATGGCGGCGAAGGACAGGTCGGTGAGGCCGTGGATGGCGGCGCCCGCGCCCCACACCCCCAGGGTCATGGCCAGGTAGAGGCGCGACAGCTGATAGCCGACGCTGCGGTAGCGGTAAACCTCTTCCAGGTCGGCCTCGCACATCATCCCCCAGGTGTCCTTCGAGCCGGGCATGGCGAAGGTGACGCCCTTGCCGATCACCGGGATGTGCCGGTAGTCCGAATAGCCCGGGTAGGTGACGAACAGGTTCTGCCCCTGGCGGATGGTTTCCCGCACCCCGGGGTGGAGCTGGCCGGTGGCCGGGTCGTTGAAGACCACCTCGAACTCGGTGTGCTCCTGGATGCGTACCGTGCCGAAGTCGGTGCGCACCCCCTGCTTGAGGTTGTCGCCCAGGGAGAAGGTGCTGTCCTCGAAGCGCGAGCGGGACAGGGCGGTGCCCGGCTTGATCGACGGATCGAAGCGGGACTGGACCATGAACAGGTAGTTGTCGCCGGACTCGTGGAAGATGTGCCCGGCCTCGCGCTGGATCAGGTCGCCCACCACGTCGTTGGGCACCCGCGCCATCAGGGCGGCCTTGTTCCCGCCCACCGCCAGGGGGCGGTAGAACATCAGGGTGACGGCGTCGTGGAAGGCCGAGGTGGACGGCCCCAGGGCGCGGGTCGCCGGATCAACGTAGGGGCCGTGCAAAAAGCGCTCCGTGAGGCCCACCGCCACCGCCTTGGCCGGCAGGTCCCGGGCGCCCACGCGCTCGGCGCGGGTCGAGGCCAGCACCGCGCCGTCGGCGCCGATCACGGCGATCTCGCTGGCGTCGCGCAGCAGCTTCTGCTTGTCGCTCAACAGGCTGGCGGGCACGTTGGGGTAGGCCCGCTCCACTTCCCGGGCCAGGGCGTCGAGCTGGTCCCAGGTCTGCTCGGCCCAGGATTGCAGGATGCGCACCCGGGTGGCGGCGAAGCCCTCGAAAGCCTGCTCCAAGGCCGGGTAGCGGTCCTTGTTGAGCCAGGTGCCCCAGCCCATGGCCAGCTTGCCGGTCTTGCCCAGCCAGGGCAACCAGGCCCGTTCGGCGGGGGAGAGTTGCATCGCGTCGCTTTTCAGCATGGCGTCCTCGTATCGGAGAGAGTTCGGGTTTTCTTGCCAGGAGGATTAGCAAGGGCTGTTCCATTTTTGGGCGTTGGCGTTAATTCCTTGATCCAAAGGATGAAATGGCAGTTTTGCGGCTTTATGATTATGGCATCCGCACCATGACGGTGCCAGTCGTCTGCGCCGGGACGGGGCGTCCGGGATCGCATGCACCACGGCGGTGCGCGGCGGCGCTCAGGAGGCCGGCGGGGCTTCGCCCGGGGCGCGGTCGCGCTCGTGTTCCCCCACCACCTCGGGGGCGGCGGCTCGCATCGCCTCCACGAAGAAGCGCAGCCGGGCCGGGTAGAAGCGGGCGTAGGGGTAGACCAGGTTCACCGGCAGGGGCGCCGCCTGCCAGCGCGGGACGAGTTGGACCAGGCGCCCGGCGGCCAGGTCGTCGGCCATCACCCAGGCCGAGCCGATGGCTACGCCCAGCCCTTGCACCGCCGTGCTGCGCAGGGCGTACAGGCTGTCGGTGCTCAGGCGCGGGGCGATGGGGATGCGGGCGGATTCGCCGGTATCCAGGTGGGTGAGGCGCACCTCGTGGCGGTAGTAGGTGCGCAGGGCCAGCCAGGGCAGGGCGGCCAGGTCGGCGGCCCGTTCCGGCGGCGCTCCGTTGCCGAGCAGCGACGGGGCGGCCACCACGATGCGCGGCACTTCGGCGAGCTTGATCGCCACCAGGCTGGAATCGGCCACTTCGCCCACCTGGATGGCGCAGTCGATGCCCGCGGCGATGAAATCCTGGATGGCGTTGTCGTCGTGCAACAGCCACTCCACGGTCATGCGCGGGTGGCGCCTCAGGTAGTCGGCCAGGGGCTTCACCAGGCGCTCCTGGCCGAAGGCGTGGGGCGCCACCACCCGCAGGATGCCTTCGGCCTCCTCGCTGGCGCCGCGCAGTTCCGATTCGAAGGCGGCCCAGCCGGCCAGCAGCTCCCGGGCGTGCTCGTAGCAGCGCTCGCCGTCGGCAGTGAGGCGCATGGAATGGGTGGAGCGTTGCAGCAGACGCGCCCCCAGGGCCCGTTCCAGGGTTTGCAGGCGGCGGCTGGCGGTGGGCTGGGTGATGGCCAATTGGGCCGCCGCCGCCGACAGGCTGCCGGCCTCGACGATGCGCACGAAGGTCTGCAACAGCTCGATCCGGTCCCCCGCCCCGGTGGCGAAGGTGGGGGCGGCGCTGCCGGCGGGGGGGACGATGATGGGCTGTTTCATGTGCTAAACGTATAACAAATCTTCGGGTCATGCCACTACCGCAAGACAAGGTCGGCGACCACACTTGCGCTCCATCGAAACACCGAATGGACCTTGAAGGAGCGCACCATGTCATCCATCCATACTTCGCATAACCAGGCCGCCCTGGCCGGGACGCACGAGCCGGCCCCCCAAGCCACCACCGCCACCACCGCACCGGCGGAAACCTCGCTCGGGCCGGGCCTGGTGCTGCTGCTGGCCGCCGGCGCGGGGCTGTCGGTGGCCTCCCTCTACTACAGCCAGCCCATGCTCGTCGTCATGGCGGCGGACCTCAAGGCCGGAGACCAGGCCATCGGCCTGGTGCCGACCCTGACCCAGCTCGGCTACGCCCTGGGCATCCTGCTGCTCGCCCCCCTGGGGGACCGCCACGACCGGCGCCGCATCATCCTGGCCAAGGCCTCCTTGCTGGTGGCGGCGCTGGCCGGGGCGGCCCTGGCCCCTTCACTGGCCGTGCTGCTCGCCGCCAGCCTGGCCATCGGCCTGACCGCCACCCTGGCCCAGGACATCGTTCCCGCCGCCGCCACCCTGGCGCCCAACGCCCGGCGCGGCAAGGTGGTGGGCACGGTGATGACCGGCCTGTTGATGGGCATCCTGCTCTCCCGGGTGGTCAGCGGCGTGGTCGCCGCCCAGGCCGGCTGGCGGGCCATGTTCGGCCTCGCCGCCCTCGGCGTGGCGGCCATCGGCGTCGCGGCCTGGCGCGGCCTGCCCCGCTTCGCCCCCACCACGGCCCTGCCCTACAAGGCCCTGCTCGGCTCCCTGTTCGACCTGCTGCGCCGCCACGGGGCGCTGCGCCACGCCGCCCTGGCCCAGGGACTGCTGGCCATGGGCTTCAGCGGCTTCTGGTCCACCCTGGCGGTGATGCTGCACGGCGAGCCTTTCCACATGGGCAGCGCGGCGGCCGGCGCCTTCGGCCTGGCCGGGGCGGCGGGCGCCCTGGCGGCGCCCTTGGCCGGCCACCTGGCGGACCGGCGCGGGCCGGAACTGGTCACCCGCCTCGGCACCGGCCTCACCGCCCTGTCCTTCGCCCTGATGTGCCTGGCGCCCCTGCTCTCGCCTGCGGCCCAGCTGTGGCTGCTCGGCATCGGCACCGTGGGCTTCGACCTGGGCGTGCAGAGCACCCTGATCGCCCACCAGACCATCGTCTATGGCATCGAGCCAGGGGCACGCAGCCGCCTCAACGCGGTGCTGTTCGTCGGCATGTTCATCGGCATGGCCGGCGGCGCCTCCCTGGCCAGCGCCCTGCTCGCCCACTGGGGCTGGATCGCCGTCACGGGCATGGCCACCGTGACCGCCCTGGCCGCCTTCGCCGTGCGCCTGTGGCCGGTGCCGGCGGGCGAGGCCTGAGGGGGGGCGGCCGCAGCGCCGTCAGGGCAAGAACCCCGCGTAACGCGGAGTTCTTGCCCTGGGAAGGCCACGGACATCGACGCGCCGTGTTGCGTGCGCTTCCGTCAGGCCGGTGCGTGACCCGCAGCGCACCGATGCGCTGAACCAATGCGTCGCAGTCGTAGCCCTTGGCGACCATCACGGCATCGGTCTTGAAGCACTCGATCAATGCGGCGCCCTGGGCAACATCGGCCGCTTGTCCGGGAGTCGGGATCACGCGGATCGGATTGCCCAGTGCATCCCGCAGGTGTGGCCCTTGGTGGTCCGCCCGCCGTTCGATTAGATCGCCCAATGGGTGCAACGGCCGAAGACCGGAAGCTCCAGAAATACAAAGCCCGGCATTCGCCGGGCTTTGCTCACCTACTCCTATCATGTTCTCGCTCAATAAATTCTTGAAATCACATAATATCATGTGGTTGCAGTCAGTGTTTCAGATTGTGAGTTCAATTCCCTAAGTTTTTAGACCTTGGGCGAGGATGTAATTGATTAATTTTTCAGGCTTTCAAGAGACTATTGTTTGGTTCGTAGCTACAGGGTGTCGGACGGAGCTTTGATTTCAAGATACTCAAAGTGTGGGAATGGTCTTCGTGAGCCATGCGCGATCATGGCGTTCCAACCACATCAATCCATTCCCCCGTACAGATTTCAATGCCGTGATAGATACCCCTCGCATCGTATTGAACAATTCTAGGGCATGGGCTCTATGGCGATCACGCAGGCACTCAAATCGCCGTACTCTCCAGACATCCCGTAAAGCTTTATTTGATGCTGCAAATGCTCGGATAAGGCTCTTCTTCAAACCTGTTCTCTCCGCGATTTGCCCGTAATCGTCGCCGGCAATCAGCATACTTCTGAGCTGTTCCTTTGTCTGGTCGCTCAGCATTCGAGGCCGGTGGTTGTATGGCACACCGATCGACTCCAGCCACCGACATGCTTGGCATAGGGGTATCCCTGTTGCTTTGGCCGCACGGCTCACCGACCATTTTTCGAACTCAACTAGACGCCGCAAAGCCTCACGGCAATTGCCAACTACGGTATCAGCTCCGTTGGAAATTTTTTCCTGCGCAGCAGTTCGATATGTGTCAATGAAATGTTCTACCGAGTCAAATAGGAACGCGATCAGAACAGCATGTTTTACTGGGTGGTGCAGCCCGGGGAAACGTCTGGTCAACAAACCAATGACCCCCGCGTCATTTTGGTCAGCATCGGCCAGAAAGTTGAAAGCCGGTATGGTTGCGAGCTCGCGGTAACCCGCTGTTAGATGCCGCATCATCACCAACGTGCGGAGCGATCCATCAAAGGCGGCCCATCCGCGATCTTGCGCGGCTTGCCGATATGCGATTCTTAGGCGTTCATCATCAAAGGCGACTGAGATCTGGGCTATGCTCGCACTTATCGAAGCGATACGTGCCAGCTTTTCGATCGAAGCAGCCCTGAGTCTTGGCAGGTGTTCCCACTCGCCACTGGAATGATCCTCCGGCAGAGTCCAATCTCGAAGTTGGCGTGGCTGCGAGTGGCCCACCAGGTGTCGGAGCGGGGTGTCGTGGCGCCGGCAAATCCAGACGGATGGCCACTGATGCTCCATAAGCCACCGAGAAAATCCCAATTCATCCAAGTCGTGTTGTATACACTTGGGACATGCTTTTAGCGGATGAGACGCACCGACACGACTGGCCATCAATCCAAGCAGGTGCTTTGGCTCCGTCATTCGCAGATCGCAAAGAGCTTCTAACGCTCGCTGGTAGCGTGGCGAGGAAATGAATGGCGCATAATATCCCAGCAGCGTTCGTTCCAATGCCAACGCTTCCGGAGTGCCTAGGCAGCTGCGAGTCCTCTTGCAAAGCTCCGACAGATTCTTTGGGAAATCATGCTTTAGTGAGGGACGATGAGTTCCGAATAGCTGGGCGTATGAATGTCCTGTCATCGCGTTCCCGCTTAGCCGGTGGTACCGCGCACACCAAGAATACAAAGTCTCACCTTCCATCAACGAGGGAAGGTTGATTGGTAGATCATCGAATAGGCCAGTGTTGGCGTTCAGGAATTCCGCCATAGTCGGTGTCGTCATGCCATTCCGGCGAATACTGGCGATGTATAAGAGATCCTTACCCCTGTTTTTTGATAGCCACGTCCTACCTTTTGATACGTTTTCCCAGGACAAGGGCCTAGCCAATCACGAGTTATTCCATTGGCCGCCAGTTGTGTCGTAAAAGGGGCGATGGGAACAATGGCTGATGCAATGAGATAGTTATAAACATCAGTCACCCGGTGATGTTCGAGCCCGGTGGCCTCAGTGATAACGGTCCGGGCAACGGCTTCCCCATGATGTCGAGCCATCGCCCACATGACTCGACGTGCATAGAAGTGCCACTGGGATTCCTGCAATGTCTTGCATGCTGCGCGGGTTTGTGGAAAGGAGATGGCATCTGGCCAAGTGACTGGCCGCATCTCCGTGTTTTTGACCAGTGATGCAAACGAAACTCGAGTTGGTCGCCCGGCCTCGTTAAAGAGGCGAGTGGCTGTCTTTTTAATTTCTTCTGCCCAGTCAGCATCCCTCGAATGCACCTTAGCTGACGACCTTCCTCTTTTTTGAGCAGACTTAGAGCTATGCCTGTCGATGGCCTTCTTTAGTATCTCTATGCCATTTTTTGATCCAGCAACGGTAATTCGTTTCATAGCTCCGTAGTGTTGGCGCCACAAATCCTTGATAGACAAGTCTTCGGCTATTGCAGTCATCGCTAATCGTTCGACAAGGGTATTCAGTCCGTCCGTATTGCGATTCACTGGGATTGCAGAGTGCAAGCCGGTAGAGGGGGGCTGAATGAATGTGGTGCCAGCAACTTGGGGCTGGATCGACGTCAGCTTTGCCAGAAATGTTTCTGCGTCCTGAAATAGGTAGTTTGAGAGCAATAGGAGCCGACTCAGAGGGATTTCAATGGCCACTCCTGTTACTCCGAGAAAGCTAAGCAATCGCTTGGTCTTCCCATTTGCGTACGCGCGGTCCAGTTGCGCCAGGAGCGTCGGCGTGTAGTGCGATTCCATGGCAGTTTGAAGACTACGCCGGTCGACTTGTTCCTTGCCGCGGCGGAACCCCATCTCGAGCGCTCTTTCGCGCAGAAGCCTGGGCAGGGTATTGACGACCAGTCCTTGCGGTATGTGGGCCAACACGAAGCTCGCAAACCTCGCGATGTCCTTTTCCGTACTGGATGCGACGTAATCAGACTCCCCTGGCTCGGCAAGCTCGAAACGGTATCCGCAATAGCAGCCCTGCCAGGGGGAGAGCGTCATATCTTTCGGCGATTCGATCGGGCAGCCGCATTCTGGGCAGTGATCTAGCAATATTTGACCGTGCTTCCAACAGGCGCTCACGGCCGGAATTTGGTGTGATCGATGGAGGTAGGCTGTATCGAATTGACTTACATCTTCTTTCACACATTGAAGGCAAATTCGGGTTGATCCCGATTCACCTGCGCTCCGTCGACCGTAATCTATTGAATTCCTATTTGTCGTGCCCGAAGCGAAGAGTCTGCTAATGGGGAGTAAAGTGCCTTCGCAGAGTAGTTTCTCTAGATTGACATGCGGGTCACCGGGAAGCCTTTGTGCCAGTGCTTCGATTCGCGGAATGGACAGGTTGGACATCGCAAACGGCGATGTACTGAACAGCTCTGAGTAAGTTTCCCGACTAGTGGCATTCCCTCGCTCGATGTGGAATCTTGTGATGCGTGACGCCAAGGATTCATCGGGCAGTGATGCGGGGAAAAACGGCAGAATTGGTCTTTTGCTACGGAGTATCGTGGCCGCAGAAGCGGATTGGTTACCGACGTAGGCTGGACGCATGTGGGCTCCCTTCTATGAGGGTGATTCAGGCAACATTTCGGAATGTGTCAAAACCATTGATCAGGAATTTCTTTAGTCCGTCATTGCGAAGGTCGTCGTCGCCGCACTCGGCTTTCGCCATGGCTTGTTTTTTGTTGGTCTTGGCTCGTTTTGCAACAACCTGTTTTGCGATACCCTGCTCTCGGGCATGGGGGTTCCTCGTTCGCCGAACTGGATTCAGGGACTCTGATTCAGGTTCGGTAGGCTGAAACGACTTGCCACCGTAGTACTCGACAGTTGTCTCTGGGGATACACTCTTCGGCCTGGCCGGCACCAATCCCCATTTGCGGGCATAGTGCTCACAGCGAACGTCCTCAAAATCCAGCAGACGCATCGGATCTCGATTGGCGAACCCTTCGATGAGATCGCGATCCTTTTGAGAGAAATCAGCGCCTTCATAAGCCTGCTCGAGATGTTCCAGGGTGAGGGCTCGATCATTCAAGTCAAGAGCAAGCCGTTGCGCGGAATGGCATATCCTGCATGCGTAATCACGGAAGCCGCCGCTATATTTGAAGAGGATTTCGCCCCCTTCATCGCTGAAAGTCATCGGCTCGGGAAGCACGTAGTAACGCCACACGCCCGGCGCAATGCATTTGTGCCAATCAAATTCATTCAGCCCGATGGGTTCGAAGTCAAACGATCCGGCCGAACTCGTGCGCCGAACATCCTGAGAATAGCGATCCAATGCCCCGAGACCGTAGGGATTGCCCATCAGGACTATCGGTATCCCGAAGTTCAGTAGACGGAGAAAGAACAGTGCAGCTAGGCCGCCATGCGCCATTCTGGAGAAATTGCGCTGTTGAAGTTCGTCAATCACCAGGACTCCGACTGCATGGATTCTGAGAATGATGCCGACGTGGACGGCGAGTTTCTCGTTACTCAGGCGGATTAGAGATGGTTGCGTCGAATAGCTGGTCCCGATTGCTTCATCGATTGCGCAGAGAATATTGAGCAAGAGCCCACCAAGTGTGCCGTCATGTGACATGGGGACATACAACCATACGAGTTGTACTAAGTGCGACCAGCCTGCATCCTTATTTTCCGGGTGCACGAAGCACTGCGGCAGCAGTCGAAGCGAATTCTTAATTTCGTAGCTTTTCCCCGTTCCCGTCTCTCCGGATACACGGATGCATTGGGCGTAGGCGTCAAACGATGGAAGCTCGGATAGCTGTTTTCCGCGACATCCGGCCACTGCTATCGTCTCCTTCCGCACGCTCAATTCCCGTGGGTCTCTCGATAAATAACCCCGACGAATCATGCGGAATAGCCTGGTTGTTAATTCCAAGGTGGCCGTTGTCGGCTCGAACAGTCGTTCTTGCATAAGATCGAGCAAGACGTGACGCTCGCTGTTGCTTAGGGTCGCCACATCGATTCCATCGAGCGGTGAATACCGGATGCGCGGCAAGATATCGTCAACCTGGAGCGCAGCTGTCAAGGGGGACAAGAACGGATGGTTCTCATCGGTGAACTGTCCGAGTCCTATCGCCATGGTTCAGTGCCCCGTATCCTGAAACTTTGTCAGTCGCTCACTCAGCGCATTTTTTAGTTTTGATGCTGAACTGATCGAAACGACGTTGCTCGCAGCCTGCCCGACGGCATTGGGCTGACTCTCCCGCCATTCCGTGGCTGGTGCAGCAGCCAGGGTTGCCGCTCGTCTTGTAGCCTCGTCGAGTTGTGCCCATTTTTCCTGTCGCTGGTTTTCGCGCACACGCTCCCGCGAAGCTTTGGCTCCTGGTCGAGGGGCTTCTGCTTCGGTTGTCTGCCGTCTTGCCCGGGCGTCCTCGATCTCGGCTAACCTGATCATTCTTTGGTCAGACATCGCCTGGTCGTCCTCGGACTTTGTTTCGACTCGATTCAATCGATTTGCTTCGTTGCTTGCGATTAAGTCCGCGACGTAATACTCACGCGCCACGATCACGTCGCGAGAGATATTGGGAATCGTATGAATTCCCTGAGCATCAACAAGAAGAATCTCAGAAAGATCGTTTGGGTCGACTCTCACTTCTACGTGCCGGGGCTCATTGGGTGCGAAGTTGTGATACAGACACGACTGCTCGATGTAATCACTACTGAAGAGCGCATCGTTGAGCAGTTCAACACGATTGCCGGAACCTGGTCGATGAAGAACCAGTCCGTTCCGCTGGACGCTCGCTGTGTAAGTAGGCAGGAGATTAGAGCGCAGATACAGTGCATTGACCGGCCGCTTACTGACGTATCCTTCCCTCTCCGCCCATCGATAGATTTCAATCCGGGTTGGATTGAAAGCTTGCCCTGCCAGCGCACGCTTCATTTCGGTTGGAACCAGATGCGGTACCCGCTGTTTGGTATTGGCCCAATGCATCCATTGCCACAACAAACGTTCGTAACCGAACAAAGACAGAAGTGCCTTGCGGATTGGTAGCGTCTCGCCGCGTTTCGGCCTCCGACCGTAGGTTGTTCCGGGCAGCTTGTGATCGATTCCAGCGTGTCGGGCGTGATGGCCGCCTTCTGAAGGTGAGTTTCTGTCGGCGCGTCCACTTTCGATGAACTCGATCGAGACGCGAACTTTCTTCGCACATGCTTCTATGCCTCCTATTGCGCGAAGTTCGCCGTTGTCGGATAGCAGGCGAGTGAAAAGAAAGCTCGGGAAATCGTCTGGGGGAATGTCGGTTAAACCAAGCCGATTGAGGATCTTCTCCTTGCTGAGTGCCGCACGCAGGATAGTCAGGTTGGCGTCTGCCGTGCAGGGGCCTCCAATGACGTTATGTGCGCCGCACCAAAGGCCGAACAAGGCTTCTCGAACGAAGAGACCACGAGGTACGCCGATCGGACGGGTGCTATCGAAGCAAGCCACCAGGTTCACGTCGATCGGTGAGGCATCGATCGATCCGACCTGTCCGACTGCATGGATACCGTCGCGTGCCGAACCCACTAGCGGGCGGAAGTTTTTTGCCCACTCACCTTCCCCCATCATCCGGACTAAAGTCGTCTCACGGTCCGAGCTATCCGGTCCATGGTAGAAAAACTCGCGTTCGGTGGGGCGTTGGTGTGCCGGTAGTAGGAGCGGAAGCTGACGGCCATTCTCATGCTTGTAACCATCGCTGTAGAAGGTCGAACTGAAAGCAATGAATTGTTCTTTTTTTGATACCCCTGGCCGGGCGAATATGAAGTAGCCATCACGAATGTTTTGGCGGTCCTGCTCATCGCAGATTCTTCCCGCCAACTTGCTCTCTCCGACTCTTTTTGCCTGGTTGGGGGCGCCCAGGCGGACGCCGTTCTTTCCGTAGCGTGACTTACCCTTGCCCCCACTGTTGGGAGTATTGGGAAGCAAGGCGTCCTTATTCTGGCCAAAAGCGTAGTAGCGATGTAACGCGTCGTAAATTTGGTTAGCACCGACCTGGGCTTCTCGTGCTCGAGCAGGAACGTGCGCATCCAATTCGGCAAGACTCGGCACTGTCCCCGCCTCTGCCATTGCGACCAGCGGCTCAATCAGGTGCCATTTCACCTCCCGCTTTTGGATCTCTGGGGTGAGGAGCTCTTCGCCTGCTGTTACCCATCGTTTTCTCGGGCAAGAGGCCAGCAGCTCCGCATCGGATTTTCCCCACCACGGCGGGATTGTGGGTCCCTCGGACTCGTGCACCTTCCGTTCATCTAGCAGGCCGTACAAAGTATCCAGACGTATGTATTGGAATCCCTTTGCGTAGTAGTTTGGCTGCTTCTTTCCAATCTCCCGCGGCGGAGGTGGCTCCGGAATTTTGATGATTACGAGAGGAAGATCCGGGCTGTCCTTGGCCCCCAATTTGTCTACAACACGATACAGGCCGCGGGAAATATGGGGGGAGTCCTGTAGTACCCTAAAAATGAAGCCTACGCTGACGGACTTCATTTTGAGCTCCCTTCGAATAGTGAGCGCCGCAGATGTTCGCGTAGCGTCCGACCACTCCTACGTGCAGGGTAGGAGGTCAACAGCGGGGTAGAAAGATCGATGTCGATCGCCTGAGTCCAGGCGCAGTGACGAAAAACCGTCCAACCTTCTTCCAGAGATAGCTGTTGGCTCTCTGAGGCAAGAGCAACAGCATCAGAAACTGACAGATTCGGAGCTGATGCGAATTCCCGAGAAAATCCGTGAACGCATGCAGCGAGGTGTGGGGCATCGGTTAGAGTGGCGCGCTCCATGCACCATTCCAGTTGTCCCGCCATCAAAATCGGGACAAAGCGCGAACTGATGATGAGGTAGCGGATTCCATTGCGTTCGGCATAGCGCCTCTCAAGCTCCAAGCGTTCGAGTGTTCGCCACTTGACCGCTTGATTCGGATCCTCAATCGGCTTGCAAGAGATTGCAATCAGATCAAATCCGCTGTTGTCTCGGATGGTGACGAGAAAGTCGATTGTGGCGACGTAGGGGATATCGGAGCCAGGGAAGTGACCGTGTTCGATTCCTGCTTCCGTCGCAATGTCGAGGAGGCCGCTACAGTACCCGAGCTGGAGCCCTTCTGTTCCTGGAGCGCCATATAAAGGGTGAGGATGAGCAATTGGCCAAAGGGGGTACTGCTCCCGGAGATCATGAATTCCCAACCACAGGAGTAAGAGCGCGATCTGATACTCGCCACGGGAAAAGAAATATCCGGGGCGATGTAGCGGGTGCAGGTGTGCTGCAACTTGATTGGATTCACGAGACGAATTCTTGCGACGGAGGGTCAGCCATGGCTGATAGTCAGCACCGTGCCCCATGCCGTATCCATGCTGGATACGCTTAATGAGCTTGTCCCACGTCATTACACATCGGCGCTTTTTCAACGTGCTGCTTGGCGAGTCGGTGCTGAGCCAGTGCTGCAGCCCTTCCTTGTCAGATAGACTTTGGGGGGCAGCGCTTCGATGCTTATCAACCAATTTGCTGATATCCCACTCGACCTGCTCAGCAAGTTCCATTTGCACGCCTCCGAGTGTCCAGTTCGTCTGTTCATGTTGCGACGAACGTCCAGTTTCGGACGTGGCTACGTCCTTAAAACGGCTTAACACCTAGCGTAAACAAGCCTGAGAACGAAACAGCGTTGATGCTCTCAGTTAGTGCAGAGTCGCTCCGAGAGCGACCATGATGTAGCTTTGCTACTATCAAAAAAAAACGGGACAGGCTCGCAATGCCTGTCCCGTTTTAATTTTTCCCTTTTCGGCTTTTGTCGCTCGCTCGCCGACGAAGGCGCCCTATGGGAACGGGCTCAACGGTGATCGCCTGTGTGAAATTCAGGGCGGCTCGAATCAATTCGATCTGCGCCGGATGCAGCCGATCAATCTGCTGCCTCAATTCATTCACCATCCAGAAGACGCTTTCCGGGGCGTCAGCGGGAATCACGATGCGACGTTGAGACGCGTCGTGCGCCTCACGGAGCCGATTCTTCCAGGACTCATCCAGATCGAGTGCGCGTACTACGCGTTCAAGAAAAACTTCGGGCGGGGGCCCCTTGATCCCGATTTCCAAAGCCGAGATGTAGGTTTGTTCATAGCCGAGCAGTTCTGCAACTTCGGACTGGCGCAATCTTTTCATCGTGCGCAGTTCTCGTAGTGTCATTGCAAATGGACTCATCAACCTACCTTGGTCGTAGCAACATATGACTGTAGGTAGAGTAGAAAATTTATTGACAATGTCAAACGTGCAGGCTGGTGCATATGAACCACAAGACGAGCTAGGTCGTGGCTGGACACGGTCATAGCTTCGTGTGAGATGAGAACGTTAGATCAAACCTGGTGAGGCCATTCACTGACACCACTGTGGCATTCCCGCCGTGGGCGTGCATGATCGACTGCGTTATTGCTAACCCGAGACCTGTTCCATCCCCTGTGCGTTGCCTTGCCGCATCTCCCCGATAGAAGCGATCGAACAAGCGGGTGAGTTGCTCAGAAGGAATGGTGGGTCCGGTGTTCTCAACAGATAGTGTCACTCCATCCATCCTCTGTCCGATGCGAACTACCACCTTCCCTCGCTCGGGGGTATGGCGGATTGCATTGGATAGCAGGTTGCTAATTGCCCTTCTGAGCATCAACGGATCACCGACGATGCCTCCACCTCCTTCGAGGGAAAGTTCGATGTCCTTTTCTTCAGCAAGGATGCTGTAGAACTCCAACAGAGCTTGGACCTCGACCGCTAAATCTACTTCCTTGCGGTTGGGTGCAATCAAGTCGTTATCGGATTTCGCGAGGAAAAGCATGTCCGCGATCATGCGTGAAAGGCGCTCTAACTCTTCCGAATTGGATGCAAGAACATCCTGATATTTGCTGAGCGTTCTGGCCTTACTCAACGTCACCTGGGTCTGCGTAAGCAGGTTGCTGACAGGGGTGCGGAGCTCGTGGGCAAGATCGGATGAAAAGTCTGAGAGCCGGCGGAAAGAGCTTTCCAATCGGGCCAGCATGGCATTCAGGGTTTCTGCCACCTCTGCCAGTTCGAGTGGAAAGTCATTTGCCGCAAGCCGCTGATTCAGGCGGTCGGCGGTAATGGCAGCCGCACTACGCCGGATATCCTGAAGGGGGGCCAATCCTCTCCATGCGGCCAACCAACCCAAAAAGCCGGTAAGCAATGCAGCCAACCCCATGACGGTCCAAAGCGTAGTTCGGAATGACTCCATGAAGTGCTCATGCATGCGCAGCGAGGTGGCTACTACAGCGATGATGGGGGGGGCATCCGCAATGCTGGTCTGGATATCCGCCGAAATGCCCCGGTATGACATGTTCGCCTCATCCACCCACAGGTAGGGTTGTTGGCGTGCACGTTGCTCAGGGGTCAAGAGTGCATCAGGTAGCATGGTGCTACCGGTTAGATAGAGCGGCTTCTTCTCCCCTAGGTAGAGAGCCACCTCAAGACCGGAGTGCCCATTCAGCGCGTCATTGAGCTTGTGTGGAAGCTCGTTGAGCTCTTCCTGGGTTTGGATGCCACTTAGCGCATGTTTGAGAAACTCTAATTTCCCAGTAAGAACCTCCGTATCCATCTCCTCGAAGTGTTTCTCCACCAGGGTGCCAATGAGCAATCCTAGAAGCAGGAGAACGATCGTTGAGACGGTGGCAAAGAGCAGCGTCAGGCGAAAGGTGAGAGATTTTGGCGCGAGGAAGATCACTCGACGCTCTCCAGAACGTAGCCCATGCCGCGCACTGTCCGGATCAGTTTCAGAGGGAAATCGTCATCCACCTTGGCCCGGAGGCGCCGTACAGCAACCTCGATCACGTTGGTGTCGCTGTCGAAATTCATGTCCCACACCTGGGAGGCGATCAGAGATCGACTTAGTACTTCCCCCTGACGGCGCAGCAGCAATTCAAGGAGTGCAAATTCCTTGGCCGTCAGATCGATCTTCTGCCCACCGCGGACCACGCGTCGGCGTATCAAATCCAATTCCAGATCGGCGGCTTTGAGTATTTCCGCCTCCCTGTTCTTACTCCCACGCCGGAGCAGGGTTCGAACCCGGGCCAGCAGTTCAGAGAAGGCAAAAGGCTTCACCAAGTAGTCATCAGCACCTAGCTCCAGACCCTTGACCCGGTCGGCGACCTCATCGCGGGCAGTCAGGAACAATACCGGCATTTCCTTGTTTGCACGGCGGGCCCCTTGCAAGACCTGCCATCCGTCAATCCCAGGCAGCATGACGTCAAGAATGATTAAGTCATACGTCCCCGTCAGCGCCAGGTGCAAACCATCAAGACCGTCGCGTGCCAAGTCCACGATAAACCCGGCCTCCACCAGACCTTGGCGGAGATAGTCACCGGTCTTCAACTCGTCTTCGACCACTAGCACTTTCATAGCCGCACTGCCTTCACTGAACCCAAAGCCTCATTGTCCGTTTTCATATCCGCGCTAGGGACTAGATTACGTAAATGTAATCCTGTGGTCAGTTCTCCGTTAATCCCCCTACGGACAATACGCAGGCTTAGGTGGCATGAGGGGTTGCGATGCGGCAGGTGATCGTGGGGATAGTGCTGGGGCTGGGATTGGTATTGGCAGCAGTTATCGGCGTCGTATGGAGTGGGAGGCTCAACGTGTCAGCTGACGAACCGCACTCATATCCTGTGCTTCGTTTTATTACCTGGGCCCGTGAGCGCTCCATCGCAAAGCATGCTGCCGACATCGGCCTGCCTGAGGATTTGTCGGACCATGAGCGCATACGGCGTGGTGCCGGTAACTATGATGCGATGTGTGTGGAGTGTCACCTTCGACCGGGGATGGCATCCAGTGAAATCCGCCGGGGTTTATCCCCCCGGCCTCCGGAGTTGGGCTCGCTTGCTCAGGTCGCAACTGGTGATTCCGGAGTTCGGCGCCAGTTTTGGATCATCAAACACGGCATCGTGGGATCGGCGATGCCCGCCTGGTCTAAGGGAGGTATTGGTGATGAGTCGATCTGGGATCTCGTGGCGTTCCTCAACGCCTTGCCCACACTCAGCCCCTTCCAGTATCGGCAGCTGGTCTCTGCCAGTGATGGGCACACCCACTCAGGTGCAGATGTGCATCAGCATGCCCCCCTCGCCCCAGAGGATCATGGCCGCCATGAACACCCCCACCCCGACGCTCATCACGCGCATTAGGGCCAATCCAAGGAACGCGAAGATTACAGAAATGTAATCCGTGCGTCAGCCTGTTGTTTGGATGCCACCTCCAGAATTCGTGGACCCTTTTCTCCTCCTGGAGTTGTCCATGAAGCGCCTCTTCGCTACCTCCCTTTTCGCATTGGCGTCGGTCGCCGCATTTAACCCCGCGCTTGCAGCTGAGCATGGCGATCACGGGATGATGCATTCCCAAGGTACGGGACAAACCCTGGCTGACGCCACGGTGAAGAAGGTCGACCAGGCCGCAGGAAAGATTACTTTGTCTCATGGCCCGCTACCCAACGGTATGCCGGCGATGACCATGTCGTTCCGTCTGAAAGATCCATCCTGGGCCAATAAGGTGAAAGAAGGGCAAAAAGTCCGCTTCGCCTCAGCTCAGATCGATGGCGCCATGACAGTTACTCGGCTGGAACCTGCTAACTGATGTTCTCGCTTTGCCCGGCGATTCAAGGAAGAAAAATGAAAACCACTGTTCGTCCCCTGGCTCTGGCTGTACTGGTGAGTTTCTGGTGGACTGCCGCCCAGGCAGAAACCCAGCCGCCGGGGGCTAGTGTTGATAGCCTGTTGGCCATCGCGAAGGAACAGAACCCTGAATACGCCGGGTTCCGCTATGAGGCGGAGGCTGCGACAGAGCGGGTGGTGCCGGCAGGGGCCCTGCCGGATCCCAAGCTGAGGACCGAGCTTCGGGATATCACCCGGATGGGGGAGCAAAATGCCACGCTTGCGCCGACCCGGGTTGGCAGTACCCGGTACCTCCTGATGCAGGATGTCCCCTGGTTCGGTAAGCGCGATCTGAAGCGGGAAATTGCCGAGCTTGAGGCACAAGGAGCCCAAGGGCGTGCGCTCGGTAGCTGGACGGAAATATCGACTAAGGTCAAAACGCTATACGCCCAGTTGTACTACCTCAGCCGCAACGAGCGACTGACTCGGGAAATCTTGGATTTGATGGTTCGTCTGGAGAAAGTAGCCCAGGTTCGTTATGCCGGAGGACTTGCGGCCCAGCAGGATGTCGTCCGGGCTCAGGTCGAACAGACGGGCATGCGCAACGAACTGGTAGCGCTGGCTAGTGAACGCCGCCAGCTTCAAGCTCGCCTCAACGCCCTACTTGGCCGTCCAGCCATCGCTCCGCTGGCCGAGCCGGAGGTCCTGCGCAAGCTTCCCGCACCAGCCAAGCTCGAATACGCCGCCCTGGAAGATCGGGTACGGGGGAGAAATCCTTTGCTCTACGCCGCGAATTCACAGGTTCAGGCGGCCGAAAAAACCCGAGAGTTAACCTACAAGAACCGCTACCCGGACTTCACCTTGGGGGTGTCTCCCATCCAATATCAGAACGCGGTCAAGGAATGGGAGGTCATGGTCGAACTCAACATCCCCCTGCAGCAATCCTCCCGACGTGCCCAGGAGCGAGAGGCAGAAGCCATGCTGACCGCGGCCAAGCTGAAACGGGACGCCACTGCCAACCAGGTGCTGGCCGACTTGGTTGAAAACCTATCGGGTATCGACGCAGCCCGCCAAACGGAAACCCTGGTCAACGACAGCCTGTTGCCGCAAGCCCAGCTGACCTATCAAGCCGCACTTGCCGGCTACGAGACAGGGAAAGTCGATTTCGCCACGCTCCTCGACGCACAGCGTCAGATTCGCGTGGCGAAACAGAATCAGATCAAGGCCCAGGCTGACGGCCAAGTCCGCCTGGCAGAAATCGAGCGTCTTTTGGGAGAGGGGTTATGAAGCAAGGGGGCAAGCTGGCCGCCGGCGTGCTTACTGTTGCCGTATTGGCTGCTGCGACAGGCTATTGGGTTGGTGCACGCAACATGACTGGCCACGAAATCACCGCCGTCGGCCAAGCCGGGGGGGCTGCCGGAGAATCCAAATCACGCAAGGTCCTCTATTACCGCAATCCCATGGGGCTGCCAGATACCTCGCCTGTGCCGAAAAAAGACCCCATGGGGATGGACTACATCCCGGTCTATGAAGGTGAGCAGGATGAGGAACCCTCCGGTGCCAACCAGATACGGATCAGTACGGAGAAGATCCAGAAGCTAGGCGTGCGCACTGAACCGGCGACATTGCGCACCCTGGAACGCTTGATCCGGGCGGCCGGACGCATCGAGCCGGATGAGCGGCGTCTTTATGCCATAACCCCAAAATTCGAAGGTTATGTCGAGCGCCTCCATGTCAGCACGACGGGGCAGCCCGTCGCCAAAGGCCAGCCCCTGTTCGAGGTCTACAGCCCTGAGCTCGTCTCTGCACAACGGGAATACGCCATTGCCGCACAAGGTGTCCAGGCACTGAAGGAGGCAAGTGCGGAGACGCAGGCTGGGATGAAACAGCTGGCGGAATCGAGCTTGCTGCGCCTTCACAACTGGGATGTCTCGGAAGAGCAGATCAAGGCCCTGACCAAATCCGGCGAGGTTCGACGGACGCTTACTTTTCGTGCGCCAGTCAGCGGAATCGTGACGGAAAAGAAAGCTGTGCAAGGCATGCGTTTCATGCCGGGCGAGGCTCTCTATCAGGTCGCCGATCTGTCGTCGGTCTGGGTCGTAGCCGACGTGTTCGAGCAGGATATCGGACAAATCACGCAAGGTGCAAAAGCGAAGGTCCGGATTAATTCCTATCCGGACAAAACCTTCGAAGGCTCCATTACCTACGTTTATCCCACTCTCAAGGCGGAAACCCGCACAGTACCGGTACGGATCGAGTTGCCCAACCCGGGCATCTTGCTCAAGCCCGGCATGTTCGCGCAGGTTGAATTGCCGGCTGCTGGCAACTCAGCCAAAACAGCGGTGGTGACAGTCCCACTCTCTGCCGTGATCGACAGTGGTGTGCGCCAGATCGTCCTGGTTGAAGCCAAGGAAGGGCGTTTTGAACCACGCGAGGTCAAGCTTGGCAATCGTGGTAACGATTTTGTCGAGGTTCGCGAAGGCGTGAAGGAAGGGGAACGCGTTGTCGTTGCCGCCAACTTCCTGATCGATGCAGAAAGCAACCTGAAGGCGGCGGTCGGCAACTTCAGTCACGCGGGCCATGGCGATGCAGGCAAATCCCAAGGTGCTTCATCAACGGGCCATCACGCTACGGGCACCGTCGAAGAGATCGATATGAAGGCTGGAACGGCCAGTGTTAGCCACGGTCCGGTCGAGTCGCTCAAGTGGCCAGCCATGACCATGGAGTTCAAAGTGGCCAATGACGCTCTGCTCCAAACGCTACGTCCTGGCGCAAACATCACCTTCGAGTTTGTCGAGCGAGGGCCAGGCGAATGGGTCATCACCTCAGCCAAGCCGGCAGGCAGCAATACGGTTGGAGCTGCTCCCGCCTCTGCCCATCGCGGCCACTGACGGGAATCCGCCATGCTCGCCAAAATCATCGACTGGTCCGGGCGGAACCGTTTCCTGGTTCTACTCGCGGCGCTCTTCATCGTCATCGCAGGCATTGTTGCCGTCCTGCGCACGCCCCTGGATGCCTTGCCTGATCTATCGGACGTCCAGGTCATCGTCTACACGGAGTATCCAGGCCAGGCGCCACAGGTGGTAGAGGACCAGGTCACCTATCCCCTGACGACAGCCATGCTGTCGGTACCGAAGTCCAAGGTGGTGCGGGGCTTCTCCTTCTTTGGCGCCTCCTTTGTCTACATCATTTTCGAGGACGGCACCGATATCTACTGGGCCCGATCCCGGGTGCTCGAGTACCTGAATTTCGCCTCAGGCCGCATGCCCAAGGGAGTCACACCACAGATTGGTCCCGATGCTACGGGGGTAGGCTGGGTCTACCAGTACGCCCTGCTGGCTAAGGACAAGAATCTGGCTGAATTGCGTACCCTGCAAGACTGGTACGTCCGCTACCAACTCACCAAAGCGCACGGTGTGGCCGAGGTGGCCTCCATTGGCGGCTTTGTACAGACCTACCAGGTCACCGTGGATCCGGTGAAATTACGCGCCTATGGCATTCCCCTGGCCAAGGTGACCCAGGTCATTCGCGACTCGAATCGTGACGTCGGCGGACGTGTCGTTGAAATGGCCGAGACCGAGTACATGGTCCGTGGCAAAGGCTACCTGCGCGGTGCCAGTGACATTGAGAACCTTGTCGTCAAAAGCGATAAGGGCACCCCCGTCTTGATTCGGGATATCGCTCGGGTTGAACTGGCCCCGGACGAGCGGCGCGGCCTGACCGAACTCAACGGTGAAGGCGAAGTAGTGTCTGGGATCGCCATGGCGCGCTACGGCCAGAATGCTCTGGAGGTGATCCACAACCTCAAGGAGAAAATCGGTGAAATCTCCTCTGGGTTGCCCGACGGCGTCAGCATCCAGACGGTCTACGACCGCTCCGACCTTATCCATCGCGCCATCGAGACCCTGAAGCACACTCTGCTTGAGGAAAGCCTGATCGTCGCACTGGTATGCATAGTTTTCCTGTTGCACGTCCGCAGTGCCCTGGTGGCCATCCTGATGCTCCCGGTGGGCGTGCTGATTGCCTTCATCGCCATGCGCCTGCTGGGCATGAATTCCAACCTGATGAGCCTGGGGGGGATCGCCATCGCTATCGGTGCCATGGTCGATGCGGCCATCGTCATGATCGAGAACGCGCACAAGCACCTGGAGCGCCTCAAGGAAGGGGAGTCACGCACCGAGGCGATGATTTCGGCATGCAAGGAAGTGGGCCCCGCCTTGTTCTTCTCGCTGCTGATCATCACTGTCTCATTCCTGCCGGTGTTCACCCTGGAATCCCAGGAGGGTCGGCTGTTCTCGCCGCTGGCCTATACCAAGACCTTCGCCATGGCCGGCGCGGCCTTCCTCTCGGTCACCCTGGTGCCTGTCCTGATGATGCTGTTCATCCGTGGGCGGATCATGCCGGAGGCCAAGAATCCGGTGAACCGCTTCCTGATCTGGCTGTACCGGCCGATCATCGCCGGGGTGATGCAGTGGAAGAAAACCACCATCGCTGTGGCTGTAGGAATCCTGGCATTGTCGATCTATCCGGCGTCCCGCCTGGGCTCTGAGTTCATGCCGACCTTAAATGAGGGCTCGCTCCTTTATATGCCGGCCTCCCTGCCGGGGATGTCGATCACAAAAGCCGCCGAGTTGCTGCAGACTCAGAACAAGCTTATCAAGAGCTTCCCTGAAGTCGAATCGGTCTACGGCAAGGCTGGACGGGCAAGTACCGCCACTGATCCGGCGCCGACGGAGATGTTCGAGACCGTGATCAACCTGAAGCCGGAATCGGAATGGCGTAAGGGCATGACCACCGACAAGCTCATCGCGGAAATGGACAAAGCGCTCCAATTCCCCGGCGTCTCCAACGCCTGGACCATGCCGATCAAAGCGCGGATCGATATGCTGTCCACCGGTATCCGCACACCCATTGGCATCAAGGTGTTCGGTAAAGATCTTGCCGAGATGGAGCGTCTGGCTAAGGAAATCGAGGCAGTAGTAAAGACGGTCCCGGGGACTAGCTCCGCGTTTGCCGAGCGGATCACCGGTGGGTACTACCTGAACATCGAACCGGACCGGGAGCAACTGGCCCGTTACGGCCTCGGTGTCGGTGAATTGCAGGACGTGATCGGCACTGCGCTTGGTGGGGAAATGGTCACCACGACGGTTGAAGGCCGGGAGCGTTTCGGGGTGAATGTTCGCTACCCGCGGGAATTACGCTCCGATCCTCAGCAGATCGCCCGGGAAGTGCTGGTGCCAACACCGGATGGCGCCATGGTGCCGTTGGGGCAACTGGCGCGAGTCGAAGTTGCCCAGGGCGCCCCCGGTATTCGGACTGAGAATGCCCTGCTTTCCGCTTACATCTACGTAGATATTCGGGACCGGGATATCGGTCGCTATGTGGCGGAAGCCAGGCGTGTCGTCAATGAACAGGTCAAGTTTCCCGCTGGCTACTACGCGACCTGGAGCGGCCAATTTGAATCCATGGAGCGCGCCATCGAGAAGATGAAGATCGTGGTGCCGGTCACTCTCTTGATCATATTCCTGCTCCTCTACCTCAACTTCAAACGCCTCACCGAAACCCTAATCGTCATGCTGTCTGTGCCCTTCGCCTTAGTTGGCGGAGTCTGGCTGATGTGGCTGCTTGGCTACAACCTGTCAGTGGCTGTTGCCGTGGGCTTCATCGCCCTGGCGGGGGTTGCCGCTGAAACCGGTGTGGTGATGCTGATTTACCTGGACCACGCCTGGGAAGGGATCAAGGAGCGGAGCCGTCTGGCTGGCCGCACGCCAAGTGTTGCCGATCTCTACGAGGCTGTTATGGAAGGTGCCGTGGAGCGGGTCCGCCCTAAGATGATGACGGTCGTCGCCATCATGGCAGGCTTGCTCCCGATCATGTGGAGCACCGGCACGGGGTCCGAGGTCATGAGCCGCATTGCAGCCCCCATGGTTGGGGGGATGATTTCTTCCACTGTACTGACCCTGGCCGTCATTCCGGCGCTGTATGCCCTCATTAAGCAGTGGCGCTTGAATCGAGGTATTGAGCAATGACACAGCAGCAACATTCCTCCCACCGGCTACGCTGCTTCGGGCTCGGCCTTATCCTGATGTCGATGCTGGGACAAGGTGCCTGGGCTCAGTCGTACGCCGTGCCCAAACCTAGTCCGGGGTTGATGCCGAACCCCGGAGTGGGGAAAGGACTTTATGGAAAATTCTGCGCCAGTTGCCATGGCGTCGATTTGCAGGGGTCCGCTAAGGGCCCACCGTTCCTGCACAAAATCTACGAGCCCGCGCACCACAGCGACGCAGCGTTCCAACTGGCGGCGAAGAATGGCGTCCGTGCCCATCACTGGGCATTTGGTGACATGGCGCCGATTCCTCTAGTTTCTCCTGATGAGGTGGCCCATATCACCGCCTATGTTCGCGTGGAGCAACGCAAGGTAGGTATCCAGTAAGGAGCAGTCATGAGCGCAGACCATGTACACCACGAGGGGCATCATCATTCACCCCTTCCGTCGAAAGCGGTGATTGATCCGGTTTGCGGCATGACGGTGAAGCCGGAATCGCCTCATGAGTCCTGGTTGGACGGCACGTTGCACCGCTTTTGCAGCAGCAAGTGCAAGGACAAGTTCGATGCGGACCCCGGGCATTATCTCCACCCGATGCCAGATGTGGCGGTAGAGAATCTTCCGGCAGGAACCGAGTACGTCTGCCCGATGCACCCGGAGGTCCGCCAGCCTGGACCGGGCACTTGCCCGAAGTGCGGTATGACCTTAGAGCCAGTCCTTCCCAACCTTGAGGCAGGAGAAGACAACGCCGAATACCATGACTTCCGTCGGCGCTTTTGGGCCACCTTGCCTCTAACCATCATCGTGGTGGTGCTCGCCATGGCCGGGCACCGCCTCGAAATGCTCCCGGTCACCCTAAGGACCTGGGCAGAACTGATCCTCAGTCTCCCCATCGTCCTGTGGGCAGGTAGCCCATTCTTCGTCCGTGGTTGGCAGTCCGTTATTCAGCGCAGCCCGAACATGTGGACCTTGATTGGCCTGGGTACCGGCGCCGCCTTCCTCTACAGCGTGGTGGCCACCTTTGCTCCGGGCATTTTCCCAGAATCATTCCGTGCTCATGGCCGGATTGGCGTTTATTTCGAAGCAGCCGCGGTGATCATCTCCCTCACCCTGCTGGGCCAAATGCTGGAATTGCGGGCTCGCTCGCAGACCTCTGCGGCCATCAAGTCCTTGCTCGGCCTCGCGCCGAAGACGGCGCGGCGGATCAATTCTGATGGCGGAGAAGAAGACATCCCACTCACGCATGTTCATGTTGGGGATCTCCTGCGTATCCGTCCAGGGGAGAAGGTGCCGGTGGATGGGGTAGTTACCGAAGGCTCCAGCGCCATCGACGAATCGATGCTGACAGGGGAGCCTCTGCCCGTCACCAAACGCCCAGGGGACAAGGTTATCGGCGCCACCATCAACACCTCGGGCAGCCTAGTGATGCGCTCGGAAAAAATCGGCGCCCAAACCATGCTGGCCCAGATCGTCCAGATGGTCGCCCAGGCCCAGCGTTCCAAGGCTCCCATGCAGCGCCTGGCCGACGTGGTGGCGGGCTACTTTGTTGTTGTGGTGGTACTGATCGCCCTAGCGAGCTTCTTGGCCTGGGGGTTGTTGGGCGGTCCGCAGGGCTGGGTGTTCGGCCTGATCAACGGGGTGGCCGTGCTGATCATTGCCTGCCCCTGCGCCTTGGGATTGGCCACTCCTATGTCGATCATGGTATCCACGGGAAAAGCCGCCACCCAGGGGGTACTGTTTCGTGACGCCGCCGCCATCGAGCGTCTGCGTGACATCGACACCCTGATCGTGGACAAGACCGGCACCCTGACCGAAGGGCGCCCTGCCTTCCAGACCGCCATCCCAGTCCCGGGCATCGACCGGGATGATGTGCTCCGCCTTGCTGCCAGCCTGGATCAAGGTAGTGAGCATCCCCTGGCTGATGCCATCGTGCGAGCGGCACGAGAGCAGGGGCTCGTCCTCGACAAGGTCGAGGGATTCGAATCCGCGTCGGGAATCGGCGTCCGGGGGGTGGTCGCCGGCAAGCGCTTGGCACTGGGGAATGGTGCCTTGATGGCACAGGACGGCGTGGTGGTCGAATCGTTGCGGGACGAGGCGGAAGCCCTTCGGCGCTCGGGTGCGAGCGTCATGCACCTGGCCGCCGACGGTGCGCTGATGGGGCTGCTTGCCGTTGCCGACCCGGTCAAGTCCAGCACGCCGGAGGCGCTGGCCGTCTTGCGCCAGAGCGGCCTGCGGGTCGTCATGGCAACGGGAGACGGCCTTACCACTGCCCGCGCCGTTGGCGATCAATTGGGCATTGACGAGGTTCACGGCGAAGTGAAGCCTGCAGACAAGCTGGCGCTGGTTGAGCGCCTCCAGGCAGAGGGCCGAGTGGTGGCGATGGCCGGTGATGGCATCAACGACGCTCCGGCCTTGGCCAAGGCTGATGTTGGGATTGCAATGGGAACCGGGACAGATGTGGCGATGAACAGCGCCCAGGTCACCCTGGTGAAGGGGGATTTGCGCGGCATCGCTCGTGCACGCCAACTGTCGGCGGCGACAGTGCGCAACATGCGACAAAACCTGGCATTCGCCTTTCTCTATAACGCGCTGGGGGTGCCTATCGCGGCTGGCATTCTGTTCCCCTCATTTGGTTTGGTGCTTTCTCCCATCATCGCCGCGGCTGCGATGAGCCTTTCTTCGGTGAGCGTCGTGGGAAACGCGTTACGTCTGCGAGGTGTCTGATTATTTCGGTACCCGAACGGTACCGAATCCGGCTGACAGAAATGTAATCGTTGCGTCATGTTTGTGGCGGTCAGACGGAACCATGCTTCGTGGGTCTGCCCCTCTTTTTATAGAAGGTCAGAGCTCAACTTACCTTAGGAGATCTGTCATGAAACTGTCTGCCACTCTTGCTACTGCTACCTTTCTTGCTACCTCCGCCATCGCCTTGGGAGCACACGCCGCCGAAGGCGACAAACCCATGGGAACCGACGCGCCCATGATGTCCCCAGACAAGGGAATGGACATGAAGCACCACTCCCATGTCGAAGATAAGACGGGTGTGCCGCAGAAGCCGGTCGCCAAACCTGGGGAGCAAAAACGCAAGATGCCGGCGAAAGACAAGCACTACCACCCGCGCGACGGCAAGTAATGCCTCGAGAGGGGGCTCGGTATAGCGAAGCCCCCTCGCCTAATGCAGGCGGCCTCCCGCGTTTATATACCAGGAGTATTCATGTCCGGTGAACCCGAGTCTCAGCCCAATGGCGATCAGGAGCGCGGCCATCGGGGGGTCGTATGGGTCTGGTGGGCCTTTGCGGCTATTGCTGCCTTTTACCTATTTACGGAACACCGCGCCCATCTTTTCGGCATCTTGCCCTATCTGCTCTTTCTGGCCTGTCCGCTGATGCACTTCTTCATGCATCGCCACCATGGACACCACCCACAAGACTCTCAGAGATCGAAGAGAGGCAATCATGAGCACTGATACGGGAGACTATGGCTTGTGGGCCCTAGTGGCATTGAATTCGGCGTTTTTCATCCTTTTTGCCGCCAGCTTCTTTAAGCCACGCACGAGCCAGGATTGGCGCACGTTTAGCTTGTTTTCGGCCTTTATCGTGGCGCTCTTTACCGAGATGTACGGTTTCCCGCTGACCATCTATCTGCTGTCAGGTTGGCTGTCCAAGCACTTTCCAGGCATCGATCCATTTTCACATGATGCCGGTCACCTTCTCGAACTGATGTTTGGGTGGAAGTCCAACCCTCACTGGGGACCTTTCCATCTCCTGTCGACAATTTTTATCTTCGGTGGATTCTGGCTACTCGCTAAGGCCTGGCCAGTGCTTTACAGCGCACAGCGTCACCATCGCATGGCCAATCAGGGCCCCTATGCCCGGGTTCGGCACCCTCAATATTTGGCTTTTATTATCATTATGGTGGGTTTTCTCTTGCAATGGCCTACCCTTCTGACACTCATCCTGTTCCCGATTCTGGTCATCACATATACGCGGTTGGCGAAAAAGGAAGAGCATGAAGCGTTGAAAGAATTCGGAGAGGAATATAGGAGTTACATGCAATCCACTCCAGCTTGGTTTCCAAGAAAAGGGGCGTCTCCTCCTGTCGGAATGCAATAAATAAAGATAAAACAATGGGCCTCGTTGGGGCCCATTGTTTTATACAGGATTAGTTTTTTAAACCCCTTAGCCGCCTTGGTAGGCAGGGTTTTCAGCCACATAGACCGTAACGCTCTCTGCGCCAGAGATGATTTTTGAAAGCGGGAAGACTTGAAGTCCAAGCGTGTCGAAGAACCAGGTCACAGATTTCTCGCCGACCCTGATTTCAACCGTCTCCAAGCGGGTTGCATTCAGGTATTTCGTGTCATCCGTGACAGTCACAACTCGGTTTGCAGGTGCGGAAACGGAGTAGCCCTCGGGTTGTTGCTGGTTCGCCGGGGCTTGGGCGCTCTGCTCGCCGACATGAGATAGCCAATGGAATGTACCAGCCTCAGAGCTATCTTCATGAGCAAGAGCATTGGTAGTGCCCCCAATGGCGAAGATGGCAGCAACCAAATATTTTGTAGTCTGAGTTTTCATGGGGATCTCCATATGAAGTAAGCGTGTGTATGTGAAATGGAATCAACTTGTCACGCACAAATCATAGAAACCGGAGCCCCACAAAAATATTGCTTAAAAATTACAGTTTGGAAAAAAAACAATTGAATCCTAACAGTGGTGTAAGGATCGGCTTAAACATTCCGTCTTGGCGCAGAGTTGAAAATGACTTGAATTTCTCGCTTAGGTTTACGGCATAGCCATGAATCCACGCGATACAAATTACTGAGCAACGATCTGCGCTACTTTACAAAGCTGGCGACTACCGGTGGAGACAACGAAGACCGCTCAATGAGTGCCCTTCGTCTTGTCAATGGTGCATCAGCGGATACAGGGCCAGTCCGATGGTGGCGGCCGCCACGACGATGACCGGCTCCTGGAGCTTCTTGAACTTCCACAGCAGGGCCGTGGTGCCGATGGCCAGTAGGGCCGTGGGGATGTCGGTGATCGAGCGCTGGGCGATAACGATCACCGATCCCGTAATGGCGCCGACTGCTGCCGCCGTGATGCCATCGACGAAGGCGACGATGGCGGGCAGCTTCCCGTACTTCTTGAAATAGGGCGCCGGGATGACGGTGAACAGGTAGCACGGCAGGAAGGTTCCCAAGGCTGCCACGCAGGCCCCGGGTAGTCCCGCTACTAGGTAGCCGATGAAGCCGACGGTGATGACCACCGGGCCGGGAGTGATCATGGCCACCGCCACGGCATCGACGAACTGCTTGTCGTTGAGCCAGTGGTACTCGGTCACCACCCCGCCATAAAGGAAGGGCACGATGGCCAGCCCCGAGCCGAAGACAAAGGCGCCGGCCTTGGCGAAGAAAAGACCGATTTGGGTTAGCAGGCCGGGGTCGAAGGACGAGGCGAGCCCTGCGGCAGGCGGCAACTGCCCGGAGAGCGCCGCTGCAACGCCTCCCTTCTTGAGCCACTCAGGTGGAGCGCGCCAAAACCAGACGAGGAGACCGGCGGCGATGAACAGCCAGGCGATCTCCGACTCGGTGATGACCGTGACGGCCCCCAGGGTGAGATAGATCGCCCACAGCAATTTGTCCTTGCCGATGCTCTTGTTGGTCAGTTTGTAGGCACTGATGGCGATGATGCCGATCACGGAGGCACCGACACCGTAGAACACGGCTTGCATCCATTGCAGGCCACCGAAGGCGACATAGGCCCAGCCCAAGGCGACCACCATCAGGAACGAAGGCACGACAAAGGCGATACCGACGAGCGTCGCGCCGAGAATGCGGTAATGCACGTAGCCGAGATAGATCGCAAGTTGTGCCGCGAGCGGGCCCGGTGCCATCTGAGCCAGCGCCAGGCCTTCCTTGTAGTCTGAGTCACTGATCCAGCCACGACGCTCGACAAGATCGCGGTGCATGTAGCCGACCAAGGCTACGGGCCCCCCGAAGCCAAGTGCGCCCAAGCGTAGGAAGTACAGGACGCACTGCCACAGGGTGTAGTTCGGGCTGTTGGTCTGAGTGTTCATGGCAACCTCACGGAATGGCTCCGGCACAACGCCTTACTTCCCGAGGGAAAAATAGGCATGGAGGGAATCGAGCACGGGGCTGATCTCCTCCAGGAGACGGTCGTCGTCGGTATGGCGTTGGCGCGCACCTTCAAGGATGGCCTCGAATCCCTGGCCTTCGGGCGTCATGCCATCCCCGACATCAAGTCCATGCACCAAGGCCCCAAGGCGGAGCAGTCCGCGGTCGGTATCAAGGCCAAAGCTCACCAGTAGGGTCTCGAAGCTGACGAGGTTGCCAACATGGGTGAAGGCTGCCCCGTCGAAGTCAAAACCGAGGGCATCCGGCGGGCAGTCCTTGGTGTCCTTTAGCCAGACAAAGCGGGCGTCACGATCAATGAAGCGGCGGATCAGCCAGGCTGAGGCAATACGGTCCACCCACAATCGGGAACGCGTGGCCCATAGACGCCCCTGGTAGTTGGATAACGAGAGCCGCGGTACGAGCCCCTCGGCGGCCTCGGGCTCGTCGGGGGCGAATTGGCGGGTTAGCCGCCGTTCGGCATCAGCCAGGGCCCGGCGCGCAATGTCGAGCTGGTCATCTGGAAAGAAATCGATGGTGGCGATGGCTTCAAGATCTTTGCGGATCTGGCGCACCTGTCGCCGGGCCTCCGTTTCAGGTGCTTCAGCGAGCCTATCGGAGAATGCGCCAAAGGCGGTGCGCCATTCCCGGTAGGCCTCGCTACGATCAAACAGGGCGCGCCAGGCCAGCTCCATTTCGGGTGACTGGCTTGGGAGATCGACAAGCCACGCACTTCCTTCGGCGGCGATCAACTCGTCTCGCAGAGAGGCCAGTACGGGGCGCAAAGATTCCTGGGCGGGCAAGAGGTAGACCCCATCCCGCAAATTGACGGCACCGATGCCCTTGAGTTGGCGCCAGAAGCGCAGACGCAGGCTGCCGGCTTGGCCAGGAAGTGTTGCAATGAAAAGTAGCCAATCCATTTCTGTAACACGCAATTCATCATGTGAACTACATGCTACAAAAACGAAATAGTTATTTCAAGGAAGATTAGTGCTCATGCCGATGATGCAGGTCCGGTAGATGGGCGTGTACGTGAGTCAACGGCGTGTGCCGGTGCTTGTGGGTGTGGGGTTCCGGTCCCTCGCTGCCATCATGATGATGCTGATGATGAGCATCGTGCGTGTGGGCATGCATGTGGGTCAGGGGGCTGTGCGTATGGGCATGGCTGTGTTTTTCAGTCAGCACGAGCCATGTGGCGACGAGCATGAGCACTACGGCTCCCAGGAGCGTCAAGGTCAGGGGCTCGCCGAGCAGTAGAACGGACAGAACGGCGCCAATGAACGGTGCAGTACCGAAATGAGCGGCTGTGCGCGCACTACCCAGATGACGGAGCGCTAGGATGTAGCACAGCAGGCTAGCGCCATAGCTGAGACTTCCCAGCAGCAGTGCTCCACATGCGTACCCCATCGGGAACCAGGGGGCGCCCGTCAATTGGCCGAGTGCGAGATTGACGCTGCCGGCCACCAAACCTTTGACCATGGCGATCAGCACTGGATCACCACCGGAGATTGGGCGGGTCAGGTTGTTGTCGAGGCCCCATAACCCGCAGGCGGCAATGATCGCGAGGGCATGCAACGACAGTCCGAAGCTGGCCCCAGGCTCATAGGCCAGGAGCGCACCGGCGGCAATCATCAGGGCCGATGCGATCCAGACGCGGGCATCGATGGCTTCATGAAATGCGAATGCGGCAATCAGCGTAGTGAGCATTCCCTCTGTCGAAAGCAACAAGGAGGCATCAGAGGCAAAAACGCCGGAAAGCCCCCAGAGCAGGAGGACTGGAGCGGCAATGCCCCCGCTGATCACTGCACCGGCCAGCCAAGGTAAGTCAGTGCAAGTTAGAGGTGATTCCTGTGCACCTATTCTACTGTTGCGACGAATTAGCCAGACCAGGAAAAGCCCTAGGCCGCTGCCCAAATACAACAGACCCGCGAGCGAGAGTGGCTTGATGTTGGCGAGCAATAACTTTGAAATCGGTGCGCTGGCGCCGAACAGTGCGGCGGCCAACAGGGCGAGAAAGGCGAAGCGTTGAAGGCTGCGGTCGATCATGTCTGTGGGGCGGGTGGAAGTGGGTGATCCCGTTATGAGCGAGTTGCCAAGGTTTACTGTGGCAGCTTTCACGCCACTGGGTGACAGGTTTGATGCGAATACTCACTGAGGTCCATGTCTGGACATCCCTCATTGACTCGTTGCTCAGCGATGGTGAAACGCTCATGACTGTGGCGGCCGGCAATAATGGCGAGCGTGACAAGGATCTCGGCTTTGACCGGATTCAGGTGCCGGCAGACAGCGTCAATGCGCTGACCGTCGGCGCATCCGACAGAACCACGAGTGAATGGGCCCGCGCAAACTACAGTGCCAGAGGGCCCGGCCGTAGCCCGGGACGGCGCAAACCCGACGTTTTGGCGTTCGGGGGGAGTGGCAGCGAATACTTCCACGTCGCCGTGTCGGACGTTGCGCCGCGGATTGCGCCCAATCTGGGAACTAGCTTCGCATCTCCTCTGGCCCTCAGATCTGCTGCAGGTGTCAGCGCCTTCTTGGGAGACGACGTCCACCCGCTGACGATCAAGGCATTGCTGATCCACAGCTGCGAAGCGCGGGATGGCTTGCATCCGCATGATATCGGTTGGGGCCTGGTCCCGAGTGACCTGACCGAAATCATCACCTGCGGCGAGGGAGTCGCCCGGATCATTTATCAGGGAAAGCTCAACCCGGGAAAATACCTTAGAGCCCCGGTACCGTGCCTCCCGACCAAATGACCGGCAGGGTGGAACTAACAGCAACCTTTTGCTACGCAAGCCCGGTCGATCCCCAGGACTTTAGCGCTTATACCAAGGCTGGACTGGACATTAAGTTTCGGCCCCATGTCGACAAGAAGGCCAACAAGAACGCCAAGAACCCCAAAATGGATTCATTCTTCCCAGCCAGCGAATGGCGGACGGAGCAAGAGCAACGGAATGATTTGGCAAAGTGGGAAACCGTTCTCCATGGGAAGCAGAACTACAACGGCTCTAGCCTCAAGGGATCGACCTTTGATATCCATTACAACGCCAGAGCTGGCGCCGGAAATGCCTACCGAGGCGACGCCACACTGATCCCCTATGCGTTGGTGCTGACGTTGAAGGCCCCCAAGCACCTCAACATCTACGAGGACATTCTGGCTGCGCATGGTCCTCTCCAGGCTTTGGAATCCAGACTGGCAATTCCTGTCCGGGTGTAAGGCTGTCACGAACCCATGGGACTTTTGCTGCAAAAGTGGCTCGGGAGAACTGTTGGCTATCGGGCGCTGGCGCCGACACCAGCTCTCCCTGATTTACTTGCAACATTTCTCATCACAACCTTTGGTTATGCCTTCCCAATCCACCCAAGCTAAGCAGGTCGTTCCGAGTCGTCGTTGTCCGGCCGCATCTCGGCCGAAACTGCCGTCAGACCCTCTCAATGAAAATGGCAGGTTATGACTTCAGACCGGCCATTGGTATCTTCGAAGGTACAACTATCTAGATAGGCTGGCTTCCGACCTAAAGCAGCATTTCGCCGAAAAGGGAAGCTGACTCTCGCGCATAGAGACGCTGCCAGGTATGAGAAGAGTTCAGCAACCTGTAGCTCAGATCGGGATCTCGATTGCGACCGGTGCCGCAATCTGCTGTGCGACTCTCGCATAGAGGTCCTGCTGGATCTCAGGCGCCTCGATCGACACAACGAGGCTGTACCTGGCCGCCCGGTCGAACCGCCCGTGGCTCGGGCGATTTCGCCACCATCCCAGCGCAGGAAAGACTGCCAACTGTCCACGGTTGGCGAGCGCAGCGGCGGTTCCTCTCCAGCTATCGCTTACGAGTGAGCCGCGAGCACGCGTGCGCTCACCGATGGTCCAGCCGACGTCGGCGCCACCGGCCGCGGGAAGCACTTGCTCTGCGGCTACCGCTTGGGCATTGATGCGGCGCCGAAAGGAAGCCTCGGTTTCCAAGGGGCGCCGCACCGCGAATCGCAACGCGTGCGACTGGTACGCATACTTGTCGATGCCGCCGCGCTCGCCAGGGTTCGGCTCAATGAAGTACGAGAGCGTGACCCGAAGCGTCACTTGCGCGTCGCCCAGCTCCTGAAGCAGCTCGGTCGGCCAGGGCAGGTCGTGCAGATGCATATCGCGGGTACGGACCGTCGAGCCCACCTTCTGGTACGGCTGCAACTGGTCCTGGACGATCAACGTGAGCGAGTTGCTCGCGCTATACAATGCCCGCTCCAAACTGGGAACGCCGTAGCCGCAATGCCGGAGCAGCTGTCGCATATTGGCCTGGTTGCGAAGCCCGTTCGGGGTGTAAGCGTTGAGCATCGGCTGCGTCCATCGCGCCGAGTGGACCATCAGCGCTCGAATGGTCTCTGGCCAAAAGTTGGGATACGCGGCCTGAATCCGAGCGGCCATGCCCGCAGCCAGGGCAGTGGATGCACTGGTCGCCCAACTCAACGTGAAAAGGCGGTCGTGGGGTTGGTAATTGGTTGTCAGAAGCGACAGGCTATCCATCTGGCTTGTGAAGCCAGTCCCATCGACCGCCGCATTGCCGCCTTCCATCACGATGTCGGGTTTGAACGGCCAGCCTGGCTGCCAGGTCGACGATGTTGTCGTGTATGGGCTCAGCCCACCGGCTGCCGCGATCGGGACATACTCGTGGCCGAAGGCCTCAGAGATCGTCGTGAGCTCAGAGTACGCACCCACCGTGAGCGCATTCCAAGCCTGCCCGGGATCGTGCACTAGGTTCGTCGAGAGGCTGGCCGGGTAGTCACCCCAGGCATTGGGATCCTGCGTGTTCCCCGCGCAGATCACAAATAGGCGCGGGGTCTCCCCCTGACCCTCGCAGTCGAAGGCGAGACGGTCGACCTCAGCAGACCACGACGAAGGGCGCCCTCGATCACGGCCGTCAGTGGACGACACTGCCATCGCGAACACGCGGCGGCGGTCCTGAGCTGTAATTTCAACACGTGCTACGGCTTCCGCCGTTATCGCGCCGTAGGACTGACCGTCGTTGTCGCCTGGTCCCTGTAGGATCTTCACTGATTCAAGGCGATGCGGCACGGACAGCGCACCATTGTCCGAAAGCGCCGGTGTCAGGTCACCGAACAATGCCAAACCCGCAAGTTCGGTGCCATGACCATTGGTATCATCGTGTCCCCAACCAGGCTCCACGGTGTGGCGATCACCGTCGGCGACCATCGGAGCCAGCAGGGGGTGCCCATGATTGACGCCGGTATCCAGCAAAGTGACGTACGAGTTACCCGCATGCTGCAACATGAGACGGTCTTGCAGGTTCCCGGTCCACTCAGCTTCTTCTTCCTGCGGTAGTGCAGCGAAGAACTCAGCGGTCGTCTTTGCTCGACGCAGCTCGGCTACCATGTTGAGTACCAACGAGGATTGAAGCAACTGCGCCTTGCTACCGTACATCTGCACGACCGAACGCTCCGGAAAGTGCAGCGCTCGCTCCCGTATAAGTAGCCCCGCCAGTTCACCTACCTTGCGGAAGTCTTCGATGACTTGCGGCCGGTTGTCACCGGCGGGAAGCCACGCTTCCCACCAGATTGCCTCGGCGTCGTTGGCCGGCAGTGCCCCGGCGCTGTCTGTCCACAGGGAGTCGAACGTGGCGACACGCACCGAGCGGATCGCATCAATCAACGACTGGTTGTCGAGAGAACGACCGCCAGCACCGGTTCGGTGTTCGGCGTAGGCTTCGATCAGCCTTTCAAAGTGCGTCAGCTTTCCCTGGGGCACGAAAACGGTAGCCAGCACCTGGTTACCTTGCTTCCGTACGTTCATGAGTTCAATGCCCTGACGATCGCGGGCCAAGCTCTCGGCTGCCAACTCAACCCCCTGTTGGCTCTCGAACTCGATCAGGATGCCGATTGCTGTCTGTACTTTTGCGGCCTTCTGCTCGGCCACCAGCTGCAGCTGAGCCGCCTCTACCTGTGCAAACTGGGTGTGCAACTCCTGCGCATGTTGCACACGGGGCTGATGCGGTACTGCGGCTTTGACGACGACAGCCTTCTTAGCGGTGTACCCCTCAGTGGAGCGCGTGTCCTGCGGAAAGAGATGCGGGCGCCGCTGATGGTTCTCTGTGGCCATGCAAAATGATGGCTTACTCTTTGCAGCCAGCCGTGCGGCGGCGCACTGCCTGGCGCTGCTGCAACAGGGCGCGCAGCGCTTCGGTCGGGATAATCTCCTGATCGTGCATCACGGCCTCTTTGATCGCATCGTCGATCGCCCGCGCGATCTCCGCATGGCTTAAGCCGGCTGCATCTGTTGCCAGGTCTGCGAGGTCCTTCTTCGACTTGACGTAGACAGCTAGGCGTAGCCGCAGCAGCGCCTGCACCTCCACCTTAGACGGCGCGTGGTACTCGACCACGTCGTCGAAGCGCCTGAAGAGTGCTTCGTCCAGAATGTCCGGGTGGTTGGTCGCTGCGACAATCACGCTGTTGGAATCGTCCTGCTCAATCATGAGCAGGAAGCTGTTCAAGATCCGGCGGATTTCGCCCACATCGTTCGCCATTCCACGCTGGCTGCCAATCGCATCAAACTCGTCGAAGAAGTAGACGCCTCGAGTGGACACCACAGCGTCGAAGACTTGACGAAGCTTTGCTGCTGTCTCCCCCATGTACTTCGTGATGAGCGAGTCCAGACGAACCACGAACAGCGGGATGCCTAGTTCGCCGGCGAGTGCCGAGGCGGTCATCGTCTTGCCGGTACCCGACGGGCCGACGAGCAGCAGCTTGCGCCGCGGGTACAGGCCGTGGCTGCGCAACTTCGACAGATGTCTTTGCTCTTTGAGCACGCGTTGGAGGCTCTGCTGCAACGACTCGGACAGCACCATGTCGCTCAACCGGCGCGAGGGGTAGGAGACGTTAAGCAGCCCTGCAAGCTCGCCTTTCGGCCTTGCAATCGGGATTGCGCCATCCCCGCTGCTGGCGTTGCGGCGGGCCTTTGCGGCATCGATCAGTTCGCGCAACTCTTCGGCCAACTTTCCGTGACCTTGCTTCGCCTCATGGGCGGCCATCTGCATGGCCACCGAGTAAAAGTGGCGATCGTCGCCCTCCGCGTGAGAACGCAGCAATGCTTTGAGTTGATTGCCGTTCGCCATAATCGCGCCATTGTCTCGCATTCTGCAGGCCTGCTCAATCGCAGTCGCCAAAGTTGTTGCTGTTTCAGCCCAACCATCGACCGTTCCCGCTGCATTGCTGTCGTTGGGTCTCGAGAACGCCACTTCAGCTTTGGGTCGGGAGTTCGCGTGCGTCGCTCGGGAAAGCTGACGTTCAGGGCATCCAGGCTGCCAACGACAGCAATTTTCCCGACACCGGCCTTACATCCTCGCCATCCCCAACGACCGCAATGGCCGAAGACCGGAAGCTCCAGAAACACAAAGCCCGGCATTCGCCGGGCTTTGATCATTTACTGTCCGACAGACTTTGTTTATTGCAATCAGTCTGCTGTTGCGGTGAGATAGCTATCTCGTTGTTTTCCTTATGTTTCAAGATTTTTCATTTCATTTCAAGAAACTATTGTCCGGAAACATATCACCAGAAATCACCACAGGCTTTCCCGTTCCGGGGTGGCGGTGATGTTGTGGATCGACAGGTCGGCACCGTTGTACTCGTCTTCCGGGTCGAGGCGTAGGCCGAGGGTGGCGCGCAGGGTGCCGTACACGAGGGCGGAGCCGGCCAGGGCGACGGCGATGGCGAGGAGGGTCATCAGCAGTTGGGGCAGGAAGGCCACGCCGCCGACGCCGCCCAGGGCGGGGGAGCCGAAGATGCCGCAGGCCAGGCCGCCCCAGGCGCCGCACAGGCCGTGCAGGGGCCACACGCCAAGCACGTCGTCGATCTTCCAGCGGTTCTGGGTGAGGGTGAACATGTAGACGAACAGGGCGCCGGCGGCCAGGCCGGTGACCAGCGCACCCATCGGGTGCATCACGTCGGAGCCGGCGCACACCGCCACCAGGCCAGCCAGGGGGCCGTTATGGACGAAGCCCGGATCGTTCTTGCCCAGCACCAGGGCGGCCAGGGTGCCGCCGACCATGGCCATCAGGGAGTTGATCGCCACCAGGCCGGAAATCTTGTCCAGGGTCTGGGCGCTCATGACGTTGAAGCCGAACCAGCCCACCGCCAGAATCCAGGCGCCCAGGGCGAGGAAGGGGATGGAGGAGGGCGGGTGGGCCGAGATAGCGCCGTCCTTGCTGTAGCGGCCGCGCCGGGCGCCGAGCAGCAGCACGGCGGGCAGGGCCAGCCAGCCGCCCATGGCGTGCACCACCACGGAGCCGGCGAAGTCGTGGAACTCGGCGCCGAAGCTGGCTTTCAGCCAGTCCTGGATGCCGAAGGCCTGGTTCCAGGCGATGCCTTCGAAGAAGGGGTAGACGAAGCCCACCAGGCAGAAGGTGGCGGCCAGCTGGGGGTTGAACTTGGCCCGCTCGGCGATGCCGCCGGAGATGATGGCGGGAATGGCGGCGGCGAAGGTGAGCAGGAAGAAGAACTTGGTCAGCCCGAAACCGTGGTCCAGGGTGAGGGTCTCGGCGCCCTGGAAGAAATGCACCCCGTATGCGATGCCGTAGCCGACGAAGAAGTAGGCGATGGTCGATACGGCGAAGTCGGCCAGGATTTTGACCAGGGCGTTGACCTGGTTCTTCTTGCGCACGGTGCCCAGTTCGAGAAAGGCGAAGCCTGCGTGCATGGCGAGCACCATGATGGCGCCCAGCAAAATGAAAAGGGTGTCCGATGCGGACTGATGGTTCTCCATGGTGCCTCCCATAAAACGGATGCACCGCCTCTGCAATTGTTGTTCCAGGCCGGGGCCACAGCAAAACCCTTTTACGATCAGCGGCTTGGGTTTTTGACGCCGGGCTGACGTCCCTTAAATGGTGCGCCGGGCAGGGTTTCGGCCCAAATCGGTGCGTCTTGCACCGATTTGGGCGGCGGCGCGGGAGGCCGTGCGCCGCCGCCTACGCCTGCCTGCGTCCACCTGCACCTGTGTCAGCGAGGGCCGGCTCCTGGGGGCAGCAGCACCCACATCCGGCCCTTCTGCTTCATCCGCCCGGCCAGGCTGCCGGCGTCCGGGCCAAAGCCCCAGAAGAAGTCGGCCCGCACCACGCCCTTGATGGCGCCGCCCGTGTCCTGGGCGAGCATCAGGCGGTTGAGGGGGCGCTCCTCGTTGGGCCAGCTGGTGGCGAGGAAGACCGGGGCGCCCAGGGGCGTGGTGCGCGGGTCCACCGCCAGGCTGCGGGCGTCGCTCAGGGGCACGCCCAGGGCGCCGATGGGGCCGCCGTCGGCGTTCTTCAGCTCGCGGAAGAACACGTAGCTGGGGTTCTCGTTGAGCAGGGCCTGGACCTTGGTCGGATTGGCCCGGGCCCAGGCCTGGATGCCCTGCATGCTGGCCTGCTCCGGCTTCAGCTCGCCCCGCTCGATCAGTACCCGGCCGATGGACTGGTAGGGGTGGCCGTTCTGGTCGGCGTAGCCGACGCGCAGCAGGGAGCCGTCCGGCAGCTTGACCCGGCCCGATCCCTGGATTTGCAGGAAGAACAACTCGATCGGGTCGTCCACCCAGGCGATGGCCTTCTCGCCCATCTTGGCTTCCCGGGGCGCCAGCTCGGCGCGGGACCAGTAGGGCACCACCTTGTTGCCTTGCAGCCGGCCGCGCAGGCGCAGGTTCTTCAACTCGGGGAAAACATCGGAAAGCTCGATGGTGAGCAGGTCGGCAGGCACCGGCAGCACTGGGTGCTGGTTCGGGCTGATCCGTTGCCGGCTGCCGTTGAGCATGGGTTCGTAGTAGCCGGTGATCAGGCCGTTGTCGGCGCCGTCGGGGTTGACCAGCCGCCACGGGGTGAAGCGGGATTCGAAGAAGCGCCGCGCGGTGGCGCTGTCCGGCGTGCCCAGGGTGGCCGCCTCTTCGCAGGCGCCGCGCCACAGGGGCCAGTCGCGGCGCGACTTCATGCCCTTGCACGAATTGAGGAAGCCGGGCCAGGCCGCCGCCAAGTCGTCGTCCTGCCAGCCCGGCAGATCGTCGAAGCGGGCCGGTTGCAGGGGCGGGGCGGCGGGGGGCGCCGGAACGGCGGCCTTTTCGCCGGGGCACACCGGGCAGGGGGCCGGCGCCTGGGTGGCGCAGCCGGCAAGGAGCAGGGCGGCCAGGGCGCCGGCGGCCGCCAGGACGGCACCGCCGCGGCGGGCGCCCGGGCGTTGGAGGGGGGCGGGGATTCGGCTAAGGTGTCGCATTCGTGAAGTATACCCCCGTCGAAAATGCCGTCCCGGCGGGTCCGACCAACCCGATTCCATTCGATAGCACACCTGACACCATGGCCCGAGTGACCGCTGCCGCCAAGAAATCAGCCCTTCCCGCCGCCCCCGCCGCGGCTCCCGTCGATCCCCTGCTGGCCTTCCTGGCCCGGGCCGAAAGCGTCCTGGCCCGGCTGGAACCCTTGCTGCCGCCGGTGCCCGCCGAGCCCGACTGGTCCGCCCCGGCCTTCCGCTGGGTCAAGACCGGCGGCTTGGGCCACACCGGCCGGCTGGAAGCGGTGAAGCGCCTGGCGCCGATGCGCCTGGCCGACCTGCGCGACATCGACGAACAGAAGGCCCGGGTGGTCGCCAACACCCGCCAGTTCCTCGCCGGCAAGCCCGCCAACAACGTGCTGATGACCGGTACCCGGGGCTGCGGCAAGTCGTCCCTGGTGCGCGCCCTGCTCAACGAATACGCCGGACGCGGCCTGCGCGGCATCGAGGTGGACAAGGCCGATCTGGTGGACCTGCCCGCCATCGTCGCCCAGGTGGCGCATCGTCCCGAGAAGTTCCTGGTGTTCTGCGACGACCTGTCCTTTGAGACTGGCGAGGTGGCCTACAAGGCGTTGAAGTCGGTGCTCGACGGCTCCCTGGCCGACGTGCCGGCCAACGTGCTGATCTACGCCACCTCCAACCGCCGCCACCTGATGCCCGAGTATTTCTCGGAGAACGCCGAGACCAAGGTGGTGGACGGAGAGATTCATCCCGGCGAGGCGGTGGAGGAAAAGGTTTCCCTGTCCGAGCGCTTCGGCCTGTGGGTGTCCTTCTACCCCTTCGACCAGGACGCCTACCTGAACATCGTCAACCACTGGCTGGGCTACTTCGGCCTGACCCCGGCGGAAATCGCCGCCGCCGAGCGGGACGCTCTCAACTGGGCCCTGGGCCGCGGTTCCCGCTCCGGCCGGGTGGGCTGGCAGTTCGCCAAGGACTACGCCGCCCACCGCAAGGTCGCCGCCGCCAAGCCGGCAGCCAAGCCCGCCCCAAAAACCGCTGCGAAAGCGCCCGCCAAGCCCGCCCCGGCGGGCAAGAAGGCCGCGCCCCGGGCCGCCGGGGGGCGCAAGTGAGCGACAACGCCGCAACCGTCGCCAGCACCGACGCCGCTGCGCCGCGCCCGGTCACCCACGTGGCGGCGGCGGTGCTGCTGCGCCAGGGGCCGGCCGGCACCGAGTTCCTGCTCGCCCGGCGTCCCGAGGGCAAGGTCTACGCCGGCTGGTGGGAGTTTCCCGGCGGCAAGGTGGAACGGGGCGAAACCGACGCCCAGTGCCTGGTGCGGGAGTTGCAGGAGGAGATGGCCATCACCGTCACCGCTGCCACCCCCTGGATCACCCGCCGCTTCGAATACCCCCACGCCTCGGTGCGCCTCAAGTTTTTCAAGGTGACCGCCTGGGAGGGGGGCGCCGCCGACGGCGACATCCACGCCGTGGAGCACGACGCGGTGGCCTGGACGCCCCTGGGCGCCCCGACTGCGGTAGCGCCGGTGCTGCCCGCCAACGGGCCGATCCTGGAGGCCCTGGGGCTGCCCGAGGTCTACGCTGTCACCAATGCCGGCGCGCGTGGCATGGCAGCGGAGCTGGCCCGCCTCGATGCGGCCCTGGCCGGCGGCCTGCGCCTGGTCCAGGTGCGCGAGAAGGATGGCGCTCTGGACGCGGCGGCGCGGCGCGATTTCACCGCCGCCGTGGTGGCCCGGGTCCATGCCGCCGGCGGCCGGGTGCTGGTCAACGACGATGTGCAACTGGCCCGGTCGGTGGGCGCCGACGGGGTGCATCTGTCCTCGTCCGCCCTGCGCGCCGCCACCGCCCGGCCGGACATGCCCCTGGTGGCAGCGTCCTGCCACGACGCGGCGGAGCTGGACGCTGCCATCGCCCTGGGTTGCCAGTTCGCCGTGCTGGGGCCGGTAGCCCCCACAACCAGCCACCCGGGGACGGCGCCCCTGGGCTGGGCGCGTTTTGCCGAGCTGGTGGCGGAGAGCCCGATCCCGGTCTATGGGCTGGGCGGCTTGAGCGCCGCCGACCTGCCGGCGGCCCGGGCCGCCAACGCTCACGGCGTGGCCGCCCTGCGCGGCTGGTGAGGCGCCGATCGGAAGGAAGAAGGGCCGCGATGTCGCGGCCCTTTTCTTTTGCCTGCCCGCGCTGCCGCCCGCAGGGGCGCAGGCACCGCGCTTTGCGGTTGCGAGCTCCAACGGATGCGAGGTGCCGCCTACCGGCTTCCGGCCGTCGCTTCGGCCTGCCACTGCCGGCGCGGCAGGCGGTACAGGCAGTGGCGCAGCAGCGGATGGCCGGCGGGCAGGGCGGGGTGGTCGAAGTCCCCCGCGTCGTCCCGGGCCATGCCCAGCCGCGCCATCAGCGCCTGGGAGCGGACGTTGGCCAGGGTGGTGAAGGCCACGATCTCGTCCAGGCCAAGTTCCCCAAAGCCGAACCCCAGGGCGGCCCGGGCGCCTTCGCAGGCCAGGCCCTGGCCCCACCACGCCCGGGCCAGCCGCCAGCTGATCTCGACGCAGGGGGAAAAGGGCAGGGTGGCCGCCGGCACGTGCAGCCCGATCAGGCCGATGCAGGTGCCCGCGGCCTTGGCCTCCACGGCCCACGGGCCCCAGCCCCGCTCGGCGATCAGGTCGGTGCAGCGGTCCACCATGGCGTCGCTCTCGGTCCGGGTCAGGGGGGCGGGAAAGCAGGCCATCACCTCGGGGTCGGCGCACAGGGCGGCAAAGGGCGCCCGGTCGGCATTCCGCCACTGGCGCAGGATCAGGCGGTCGGTTTCGAGGACGGCGGGGAGCATGGTCATTTGGGCTGAACGGGGTTGCGGGCGCGGCCGGTCTCAGTCGCCGGTGGGCGAGATGCGGAAGGCGCGCACCAGGGGCTGGCGGCGCAGGGTGTCGGCGAGGTGCGAGGTGTTGGCCGGGTCGGTGGTGCGGATGACCATGCGGTATTCGAAGGATTGGCCGTCGTCGGACACCCGGTAGCTCATGTTGGCGATGGTGAAGCCGTGGGCTTCGAGCATGGCGCGTACGTCGCCCTCGGTCATGGCCGCGTCCCGGTCGAAGCGCAGGGCGTGGTGGGCGTAGGCATGGGAGGGCATGCGCGCCTCGATCCAGCGGAAGGCGGAGAGGACGCCCAGGGTGAGTAGGGTGGCCAGGATCGCCGGGAAGTAGAAGCCGACGCCGATCAGGATGCCCACGGCGGCGGTGATCCAGATCGAGGCGGCGGTGGTCAGGCCGCGCACGCTCAGGCCCTCCTTGAAGATCACCCCGGCGCCGAGGAAGCCGATGCCGGTCATGATGCCCTGGGCCATGCGGGTCGGGTCGGTGCGCACCGTGTCCAGGGGCACGCCGGGCAGCCACTTCCACTGGTAGAGGGTGACCAGCATCAGCAGGCTGGAGGCGAGGCACACCAGGGTGTGGGTGCGGAAACCGGCGGGGCGGGCGTGGTAGCTGCGCTCCAGGCCGATGATGCCGCCGGCCCCCAGGGCGCCGACCAGATGCAGGGCGATTTCGGGGATGTCTGCGTCCATGGGGCGAATCCTCCTCACGGGTGGGCCGGCGCGGCGCCGGCCGGGGTGGTGGTTGGGGCGCCGGCCCTGCCCCAAAAAGCTACGGGCCGCTGCCAGAGCGGCCCGTGCTGCGCTGCTGCGCCCGGCCCCGGGGATGGGGCGGGCGGTGCCGAATATCAGGCGGGCGGTTCTTCCAGGCCCGCGTCGTTTTCGGCGACCGGAACCCGGTAACTTTCGGTGGCCCAGGCGCCCAGGTCGATCAGCTTGCAGCGCTCGGAGCAGAAGGGGCGCCAGGGGTTGTCCGGCGACCATTCCTGCTCCTTGCCGCAGCTGGGGCAGGGAACCTTGGGACGGGCGGTGGCGGTGGTCGTGCTCATGCCCGCCATCTTACGCCAGCTTGAAGCGGGCCACCGAGGCGCGCAGGCCGTCGGCCAGGGCTTCCAGGGACTGGGCGGTCTGGGCGGTTTCCTTGACCGAGCGGTTGTTGTCCTCGGCCATCTGGGCGATGCGCTCCACGTTGCCGGCCACGTCGTTGGCGGCGCTGCTCTGCTCCTTGAGAGCCGAGGAGATTTCCTGGACGTGGGCCAGCACCGCCTCGGAGCCTTCGCGGATGCGGGCGATGGCCGAGCCGGCCTCGGCGGCCAGGTCGCGGCCCTCGGTCACCTGGTCCAGGCTGGCCTGCATGTTGGCCACCGCCTGGCGGGTGCCCTGCTGGATCTGGCCGATCATGTCGGCGATTTCCCGGGTCGAGGTGGCGGTGCGCTCGGCCAGCTTGCGCACCTCGTCGGCCACCACGGCGAAGCCGCGCCCGGCCTCGCCGGCCCGGGCCGCCTCGATGGCGGCGTTGAGGGCTAGCAGGTTGGTCTGCTCGGCGATTTCCTGGATGACGCCGACGATGGACGAAATCTCGCCGGAGCGGCGCTCCAGCTCGACGATGTCCTGGGCGGCGGCGGTGACCGTGTCGGCGATCTGCTGGATGCGGCCGACGGTGCGTTCGATCACCTCGCTGCCGGTCTGGGCAATGCTGCCCGACTCCTGGGCGATGGTGGCGGATTCGCCGGCGCTGCTGGCCACGTGGTTCACGCTCACGGTGAGCTGCTCCATGCCCGCGGCCATGGCCGACGAGGCCTCGCTCTGGTTTACCGAGGACTGCTCCAGCTCGCCGGCGGCGGCGTTGATCTGGTGGGCCGAGCTGGCCACCGTGGCGGCGTTGGCGGCGATGTCGGTGAGCATGGTGCGCAGCCGCTGCTGCATGTCGGCGATGGCTTGCAGCAGGGCGCCGATCTCGTCGCCGCCCTCGCGCCGTACCGCCACGGTCAGGTCGCCCCGGGCGGTGGCCTCGGCCACCTGCACGGCGCGGCGCAGCCGGTTGGCGATGCTGGTGGAAACGGTGATGGCGACGAAGGCGGCGATCAGGGCGGTGAGCAGGCCGCTGCCGACCAGGGTCCAGTTGGTCATCTTGCGCAGCTCGGCCAGCTCGCTGGTCTGGTCGGCCAGGCGGCCCCGCTCCTCGTCGGCGATTTCCTGGAGCAGGGTGCGCATCGCCTCCAGTCGCTCCCGGCCGCGGCCCGAGGCCACCAGGGTTTCCAGGTCGGTGAGCTTGCCGTAGCCGGAGCTGATGTCGTCGCGCATCTCGACCATCGGCGCCACCGCCAGGTTGGACCATTTGATCGCCGACACTTCCAGGCTGGCCAGCCGGTCCTGCTGGGCGGTGTTGCCCTCGGTGAGCTTCTTGGTTTCGTCGATCAGGGTCTTGAAGCGTTCCCGGCCGTGGTTGAGCGGGGTCAGGAACTCGGGCTGGCCGGCCAGGGCGTAACCCTGGGCGCCGGCTTCCATGCTGATCAGGGCTTCCTTGATGCCTTCCACGTTCACGATCACGTTGTAGGTGTGCTCGCTCAGTTGGTTGGCGTCTTCGAGGTGCGCTAGGTTGCGCCCGGTGATGGCGATGACGACGATGAAAATGGCGACAATGACGCCGAATCCGAGGAAAAGCTTGGTCTTGACGGCCAATTTACCCATGGGACTGTCCTCCTAAGGGGGGTGGGCGGGCAGATGCTTGGTGATTTTCGTGCGCCCGGGGTACGGGCGCCCTGCCTGCGAATGGCCGATGGTAAAAGCCTTTCCACCTTTTTTCCAGAGGTAGCGGCTAGTGGAAATCCCTGATATTCCGAAAGAATTTAACCGTATGAAGAAAAGGGATAAGCCGGTGGTGGTGGAGAAATACCCCGCAAGGGGCGCCGTCGTGCCGCTGGCCTATGCGTGCCGGATGGGGGCGCGGCACCACCGGCGGGAGGCTGACGGCAGGCGGCCCGGGGCCGTATAAACGAAAAGCCCCGCGTGGGGCGGGGCTTGGGGCGACCGGCGGGATGAGACGCTCAGAGGTTGCAGAAGGGAAGAACTAAGCTGGCTTGAAAGGTAGTATTCATGAGGCTCTCCATATTTTCTCGTCGTTTCAGCTACCCACGTAGCTACCCAAACATGCCCCGCTGGGCATTGCCGAATGCCAATTATGCCTCACCCCTCCCCCCATCCCATTTCGCGGGTGTGCACAGAAGCTGGGGCGGCCGGTCTCGATACCAAAACAGCTAGAGATTTTCACCCCCCTACCGGAGCAGCCATCAAAGTTATGGCCCCCTTAGCAGGCCGACAACTAGAAAAATGCCGCGCTGCATTCGCCCGCAGTGGAACACCCCGGAAAGGACCCATTCCCAATTCAGACGAACGGCAGCGCAGGCGCCCGCACCGCAAGCCGTCACAAGCCCGGCCAGCGCTCCAGCCCGGCTCGCCTGTCGCTTACCCCTTCGACTGGCGAGAATCCCCGGCAACGCATGAGCCTTTGCACGGGGCGATACCCTCTCACTGCCACCACCAGGGCGCCGGGATACGGCTTCGCAACAGCACATACCCCACCATCCCAATAATTCAGGCACTGACCGCAGGTAATCCGATCATCCCAAGGATCAATCGCCCTTGCCGGTTTGCAAGCATCACTGCCCTCTGTTCCTTCATTCCTGACGCGAAGTTGAACCGGGCCACCCGCCGCCCCCGGCGATTCGATTTCACCCCCATCCCATTGCCTTCCTTCATTTTCTGGTGGGAACACTGGGAACATTGGGAACAAATCTGATAAGCCATTGTTTCCATTTTGATTATCGGTACCCGCCAAGTGGGAACAAGCATCGCTTTGGCTGGGAACGGGTGGGAACAAATCGCCGGCATCCGGGGCTTTATCCCCAGCGCCATCTGTTCCCACCTCATTCACCGGGACCGCCGGCATGAGCGCATCCCAGTCCATTGCTCAGCCCTCGCTTTCCAGGAAGGCCGGCAGGACATGCACCACGCGGGCCGGGCCTTCCGGGGTCCGAACCTTGCTGATCCATTCCCGCTCGCCCTTCTTGATGTAGCCACGGGCCAACATGAGGCGCCCCACCGTTGCAGGGTCCAAGCCCTTGCAAACCCGAGTCCGCCAAACCTCGTTGAAGATGAAGAATTCCAGCTCCCCATTCTCGGCGCTGCCTTCATAGCGCCGATAACCGGCCCGGTCACTGCGCACTGAGGCATGCTTGTCCGTATCGACACCCGGCCGCGCCCAGTCGGTAAAAGCAGACTCGGCATACCGTTGCAGGAATTCACGCACCTGGGCGAGCGCCGCCCTTTCCTCGTGATTGCCTTCCCCACCTCGATTGGCGATCCAGGCGGCAAAGCAGGCGCCGGCTGCTTTCATCGCCTCACCGGGTGCCCAGCCGGTAATCCCCCAGCTTGTAGCCAGTTCACCGGCCGCACCTACCAAGGCAAAGCGTGCAGCCACCCGGCGGGCCTGTCCGGCCGCCGTATCGGTCAGAAAACGCCCCTCGAAAGCCTTGGCGGCATTGTGTAGTGTTGTGCCCAGCTCGTCCCGATGCTCCACCAGGCAGGCGAGAAACGCCGGCCAGGCCGTGCCGTGATGCTTGGCAATCGCCCGATCAAGCCCCTTGGCAAACTCGCTGCCATTGGCGGCGCCGTGCAACTGCTCGAACACCCCCAAGCCGGCGCCCGCATCGGCCGGAATCTCCGCCAGGCGCAATTCCTGGCCGGCCTTGGCCTGCTTGCCGGCCTCGCCCATATGCTGGGACAAACCGATTTCACCCGCCGACAGGAACAACAGGCGCCAGCGGGCTTGCTCCCGCATGCCGCCCGTGCGGGCAGCCCGCGCTTTGCCGCTGCCATTGGCCAGCATATAGGCCACCTCGCCAGCCGCTTTAGGATCGAGTTGGGCCAGTTCGTCCAGATACAGCGGGGCATCACAATGCTGCAAGGCCAGCCCTTCCAGGCCGTTATCCGTAGCTCGCCAGCGCTGCATGTAGTCCGCACCACCGCACACGGAGGCACCGACACGGAGGCATGTCGTTTTGCCGTCACTACTGCCGCTGCGCAAATGGAAGCCCCCCGACTCCGCCCCCGCCACGTGCAGCAATGGCGAAGCAAAGGCCACGCAGACGGCGAACACCAGGCGAGTATTGCCAGCACACCGGGCAGACACCTCCTGCCGCCATTCGTCTAGGCTGCCCCGCTGCCGGAAGGCATGAGAAGCCGGGGCATCGGTCTGGAATATCCACGCCTCTCCACCTTGCCCGAAAGCCACGGAAGGCAGCACGAAAGCAGCACCGCCGCCCTGGCACTCATGCCAGCCCGTGCGATCCGTCACGCGGGCGCGATCCTCGGGGGCGGCCTCGATCAGGTATTGCCGCAATAGCGGGCGCCCACTCGGGGCCACCTTGAGACCGGCGCCGCGCAAGGTCCGCTCCAGCTCTGTACCATCGCCGGAGAGCATGGCATCAGGAAGGATGCGGCGCTTTTCGCAGCCATCAGGATCACGGAAGCGGACCAGCTTGCCCCAGCCTTCCCCGTGGGGATCACGCACCAAGGCCACCACCTCTAGGGGCGGGCAGACCCAGCGTGGCGACTTATCCGGCTCCAAGAAATACACGCCGGCATCCTCCAGGATGAAACGCCGCGCCGGTACAGCATCGGCAGCGGGCGCCGCTGGCTTGGCAGGCTGCGCCGCCATGGCCGGCCGCACATCAACCAGGAAGCCGGGCCGATCCAGCAGCAACGCCACATGATCGGCAGCCCAGCCACGCGCCACCAAATCGGCGGCATCGTCACCCGCCCCCAGCACTGGACCCGGCGAGAGCACAGACACCCCAGCATCGTCCCGGCCGGCCTCCTGGGCGAGCTGCGCCAGATCAAGCAAGCGCACCCGCGCCACGCCCAGCCCGGCCAACCGCCGGGCCAGCTTGCCCATGCAGTCCGCCCCTGGCTCGTCGGCATCGGGCCACAGCACCACATCACGGCCGGCCAGCGGTGCCCAGTCTGCCCGCTCCACTGCTTGCGCCCCACCTTGCCAGCACACCACCACCCAGCCAGGCAACAGCCCGGCGGCAGCATCGGCGGCTTTCTCGCCCTCCACCACCATCACGGGGGCAGACGACAAGGCGGCCAGCCGATCCAGCCCCAACAGCGGGCGGGGCGCAGGCGGCGCCTTGAACTGCCAAGCTAGGCGACCATCCACACCGCGCCACAGGGTCAAGGGGGCGAATTGCTTACGCTCACCGGACGGCTCATAGCGGTCATGGTAGAAACAGACCACGCCGGCCGCATCCACATAGGCCCAGCGTTTCACCGGCTTGCCGTGGCGAGAATGCGCAGCCGGCGGGGGCGGGGCATCGGCCGGAATCGGCATGAGGCAGAGCGCACCGCCCCCGGATGCATCGCCATGCCCACGCGAAGGCGCTACCGGCGATTGGACGGGGGCGGAGCATGCTGATTTGCCGGCGCGGCCGGCATCGCTTCCGCCACCCTTGGACGTTTCCGGCACCGACACGCCAAACTGAGCCGCCAGCTTGCGGCCGGCTTCGCCTTGTTTGATCTGCCATACGAAGGCAGCCAAGGCCACCAAATCGCCGCCTTTGTCTCCGCTAGCCCCATCCATCCAGGCGCCGCTATCCAAGTTGATCGAGAACGATCCCGGCTTGTGGTCCGTCCGGTTAGGGTTGAGCGGTAGATATTCCCGCCCTTGGCGCTTGCCGCCATGCAGCCCAAGGAGCTGCATGGTTTCATCAAAGCGCTCCAAAGCGACAGCGGCAACACGCTTGATCCAGGAAGCTTTATCCGCCATGCCGCCCCCTTTCTATGCGCCGCCTTCCAAGGGCTCTCAAGTTGGAGACCTTCTGACGCAAGTCGGCTGCGTCAAGGCGTGCCCTCTCGGCATGATCGTTAAAGTTGTTGGCTATGCGCTCAAATTTGGCGATTTCGTCCTCCAGCTCGACGATGCGTTGCAGCCGCCATGAGCGCTCCCGCCCCTCCCGAATCGTGGTGACACACTTCGGAAACCGCCCCCGGCGAGGCACTTGAAGGACAGGCTGGGCAACCGCAGAGGGAAGTGGAATAACGCAGGCAGCAATGTTCATTTCGCCACCTCGCCAGTCTTGAAAGCCGCTGCATTGGCCACAGGTTGCGACAGGGGAATAAAACTCTCACAACGATAGATGGAAACCGAATGACACCCCCGGCGCTCAAGCCTCGCTTTGTGCTTCTTGGCTTGAAAGCGCGTCATCGGCCAAGGAGCCACGATGTCAGAGACCCGCCCGACACGCTCATAGACGGCATAGCCCGTGCGGTAGATTTCCGGCGTGGAATTGAACCTGGAAGGATTCGCGCTCATGCCGACACCTCCTTCCCTTGCGGAACCGTTATCAGCAGGGCCCGCAGGGCACCGCACTGTTCCTTGAGACGCTCGACCTTATCGGCACAACTCCACAAGTAGTTGTCCTGAATGTCATCGCTATAGCAGCGGAATGCTTCACCACCCTCGCCGTAACAAAGGCATAGCATGGCCTCAAGTTGAAGCAGTCCAGTACCCAAGCGTTCCGCTTGATCGAGGACGGGGGTCAGGTGGGCGCCAGAATTGGCTTGATGATTGGCCGAATCGGCCAGAGAGAGCTTAGGCATGATGCCTCCTTACGTTTTCGAGACTGAGGGCCACCCGAAAAAGGGTGGGGGTGCTCTCAACGCACGTAAGCGCGTCCGGGTCCTTACGGATACCCGACACCCCCATAGCCGGATAGCGGCCCGCGCACGTGCGCAAGCCACCCGAATTGGGGGCACAAAAAACCCGGCTTCGCAGCAAAGGCGCCGGGGTGCTGCTTACGTTTTTGAGAGAACCGCCAGTATCCCGACAGGGGGGCAGACGGTCAAGGGGGCGGTTCATTCCATCAGCCCCGCGAAGATATCCGGAACCACCGCATCCCCCTGAATGGCCCGCATCGCCATCACATGAAGGGCTGCGCCGTCCAGTGCATCTATACGCTGAATCAGAACCGGCAAGCGCTCAGGGGCGCGTGTCGCCATTTCCAGCACACAGCCAAGGGTCGTAAGGCACGCAAAGCCCAACTCATCACCATAAGCCCGACGAACCGCCCCCAGCGCCTCCTTGATATCCACCAGCCAGCCGCCACATGGATCAAGTTCGACGCGCTCCCCATCCTCAAGCGCCCACGGACGATAGAGCTTCAGCACGGCAACACCCAACACGATGCCCAACTGATGCGGAGCATTGGGGTTTTCGTCCGGAAAGCGATCCGGGAAGGCGAGCGGGTTGGGCAGCTGATCGAGGCAGGCGGAATCGCCCTCGCCAATACGGAACACAAGGGCCTTTTCCCACAGGTGCAGCAAGGAAGGAACCGCATTCATTTGGCACCCCCTTCCTTGGTTGCCTCAGCAATGCGGGCGGCAATCCAGCCATCTACGGAGTCTGCAGGCAAGGCAGAGGCACGGGCCCCGATCTTTACCAACGGGCCAAGGCGTCCTGCCTGAATCTCCCGATACACCTGGGAAGGGCTTACCCCCATGCGGCCGGCGGCCTGGGGAATTCGTTCAAGTCGTTGCGGTTTCATCGTTCGCTCCATGTAGTGCGCCGTTGTGGCGCGATGGACGAACGATAGAAAGAGGCTTGCCGATGGTATCAGCCGTATTAGCGGCCCACGGCTAATTAGCGAATCACAGTTATTTGTGCTTGACGATCAAGGCACGATATCCGCCGTCACGAATCGTCTTCGCGGCCTTAAGGTAGTTGCGAACTGTCTTGCTCGCAGAATATTCCGGGTAGATGTTTTCCAGATGCGGCAATAGCTCCTTGGCGATATCCGCCGCCTCCACATTGTCTGCTTCCGCATCCAGCACTCGGAGATATGCTGGATACAAATCAGACCTTTGCCGACCGGCTGAAATCTGGTCGATTTTTCCATCTTGCTGCAAGCGTTTCTGCATCGCAAGAAGGAACGTTTTCGCTTGCTCCAATTGCCCATCCAACGGCAGTTCCAAATCGAACACCATCACTTGGTCGCTAGCCTCCAAGTGATACGAGCCACGTTCCAGAACATGCTTTGGCAACCACTGAGCTGCCGGGCGATCCGCAAATGACAGTAGCGGGGAATATTCACTGGCGGGATCGTAGAACGACGAAAGCCCCCATTTATCGGCCATGACACCGCCAAGGCTACTCGAAACGCCTTTGCCTACCCGTCTAATCCACTCTTCTTCCGTCTCACCATCCAAGCGAGGCGGGTCATACACTTGCAAAGACTCGTGCTCCAGCAGAGAGCGAAAGTCATCTTTGGTCAATTCCGTCCTTCCAGCAAAGCCAGGAACAACCTCCCGGCATCGACGCACATAGTCCGCCCAATCCTGCTGATATTGAGGGTTTCGGCGCAGGAACTCCCACGCCCACTGCTCGACGCTGGCTGCGTCCGCACGTGGATAGCCGTCAGTGCATCTCCAGTCAGAAAACGCCATCACGCGGCAGCCATCCAAACGGCACGAACAAGGGCATACCCCACACCCAGCCCGACAAGACCATAGATCAGCGCCAGCGGCTGCTTGACGATCTCCCACAGGATGGCCAGCACGCCAAAAACCACCACGCCGACCAAGGCAATCGCGCCGATCCCCTTGAGGCTGCGGGGGCGGCGCATCTGCACGCCGGCATACGCCTGGCCTTTACCGTGGGCAATGGCCCCATCTAGCCCTTGCCGGATGTTATCGAATGCCTTGCCCATCGCAGTTACTCCGTTAGGCTGCCAGCGCCTGGGCGTCACTGGGCTTGCGCCCGGTCCGGCGCTGCGGCTTGAGGGTCACATGAGGGGAAAGGCCCGCTGTCGCCGCCATATCGATCAGCGCATCCGTGGAAAACAGGTTGATTCGCCCCCGCACCAGGTCAGAGACGCGGGGCTGAGTGACACCCAGCAAGCCGGCGGCAGCGGATTGGGTCAGCGCTTCCCGCTTGATCCAGGCTTGCAAGCCGCGCATCAACTCAGCACGCGCCTTCATGCTGGCAGCCTCCTGGGGGGTATCCTCCAGGGCTTCCCATACGCTCGCAAATCGCTTTTCGCTCATCGTTGCTGCTCCAATAGTTCCTTGAATCGCTTGCGGGCGAGAGTGATATCCCGCTCGCTCGTCTGCTCGGTCTTCTTCTGGAAGCAATGCAGGATATAGACGGCATCCGCCAGCTTGGCCACGTAGATCACGCGAAAGGTACCGGCCTCGTCCCATATGCGGATTTCCCGGACCCCGGCGCCAATGGTTTTCATCGGCTTCCAGTCGTCCGGCTCCTGGCCGTGCTGCACCTTGTCTATCTGGTAGCCCGCTTCTCGCCGTGCCCCAATCGGAAAGGCCCGCAACTCGTCCAGCGCATCCCCACAGAATTCAACCGGTTTCATGTCTTTGAGTATATCGGAATTTGTATAGTTCCCAAACGCCATGGGCCGGGGCGGGCCGGCAGGATCGGCTTTCGCGCCACAGGCGAGGGGGCGGGTTTTTCCGGCTTTGACTTCTGGCCGAGACGGGCCTCGATCCGCCGCCGGGCGGCTCAGAAGTACCGGCCAAGTGGGAACATGTTCCCAGTAAAAATGGATTTGGTGGGAACACTTATATTCTAGTATCCACGGTCTTTATAAAGGATTGTTCCCACTGTTCCCAGTGTTCCCACTGACTTTTTCAGCTTCCCTTTTAACTATGCAGTTCCTCGCTTGAGGGGAACGACATTGAACGCGGCGCCGCTCTCCAGCCCATTCAGCTTGGCAGCCCACAATTCCAAGGCCCGGCGCCGCTCGGTCAGGTAATCGTGCTTGTCGTAAATAGCCACCAGGCCACCCAAGGAATGATTCAGGCAGCGCTCAGCAATGAGCACATCCACGCCCAGCGAGCCCAAATGGCTGCGACACGTGGAGCGCAGATCGTGCGGGGTGAAATAGCGGAAGCGGGGGCGCTCCTTGTTCATGACGGCATGGAAGCCCTTGAGGGCGGCATTCAGCGTCGTCAGCTCCATGGGCTTATCCACCTTCTCACCCCTTGGGCTACGGATCGGAAGCACATAGGCCGACTCGAAGGCCAGGGCGTGAAGCTCGGCAAACCACCCGGCCACCAACGGCGCCAAGGGAATGACGAACTGCTTGCCGTTCTTTGAGTGCTCGGGTGGGATGGTCCATTCCGCCCGGTCGAAATCGACATGGCGCCACTCCGCTTTCACCAGCTCGCCGATACGCGCCCCGGTTGCCAGCAGGATGCGAACCATCAGGGCATTTTGCCTGCCCATATCCGGCAGCCCCTTGAACACTTCCGCCAGCTCGGCATCTGTCAGCATGACGCGCTGCCGGGTCTCCTTGGTCCCACCGATGATGGCGCGGGCCTTGATATGGGCGCAGGGGTCCGCCGTCACCACATGGCGGGCGATCCCGTGGGCGAATACTTCCCGGATGGCGATCAGCACCAGGCGGGCAACATGCAGGGACTTGAGGCTCGTCGCTTCGACGATCTCCACGATATCGACCGGCGACACCTGGGCGGCCGGGCGCCCGCCGATCTTGGGTAGCACGTAGTCCCGCAACTGCTGCCGGCGCCCATCGATGGTCAGCGGCTTGAGGCGATCCGCCGCCCGCTCTAGGTAGTCATCCGCCAGTCGCTTGAATGTCCAAGCCTGGGCGGCATCCTGGGCAGCCTGTCGCTTCTCCTGTGCCACATCAACGCCCTGCTGCACTTCGGCCCGCTTGTCCGTCGCAATGGCCCGCGCCTTGGTCAGGCTGATATCGGGGTATCGCCCGATGGTCAGCTCCTTGCGCTTACCGCCGATGCGATAGCGCAGCACCCATGCCGCCGTACCCTTGTCCGACAGGGTGAAAGTCAGCCCATCCCCATCCGACATCGCCACCGGCTGACCGGCCCTTACCCAGTTTCGCAGTTGAACATCCGTCAGCTTGCCCATGACACACCCTCCCAGCTACCCAACCACCCGCACAGCTACCCATGTAGCTACCCGGATAGTATGCTGTGTTGTGGGTAGCTACGCAACGTCCTGAAAAGACAAAGCCCGCATTTGCGGGCCTCTGCATGGGTTTTTGAATCAACCCGGAACGTTGTGAAAGGTTGCTACAGATTACAGAAGGTCATCTCGAAATCCACGTCCTGATCGGTGTGGCGCGGGCGCAGGCTGCCGTCCGGGCAGGCGAAGCGGACATTGAGGGCGTACTTGTTGGCGCTGATCTCGGGGATCACCGCCATCTCGTGGGCGAGACGCAGGCGCACCATCTGGGCCGAACTGCCGCCGAGCATGAGCTGGAAGGCGCCGGACTTGGCGACGAAGTGGTCGGGCCGGCCCGAGGCGCGCAGCAGGCGCAGCACGATGGTAAGGGCGTCGCGCAGGGGCAGGAAGGGGCGGGTCCAGCCTTCCAGGGCGGCGCGGCGGGTTTCCGCCGGGTGGTGCAGCCAGAAGTGGTAGGAGGGCACGTCGAACTCGCATACTCCGCCGGGGATGGCGGCGCGGCTCTTGATGCCCATCAGCCATTCGTTGTCGCGCAGGTGCTGGCCGATGCGGCCGGTCATGGCGAGCAGGGCGGCAGAAGCCTGCTCGATTTCGTAGAGGGCGCCGGACAGGGCCTCTTCGGAGATTTCCGGGTTGTTGCGGAAGGCCAGCAGGGTCTGGCGTTGCCGTTCCAGTTCCTGGATCAGGTCGAGCTTGAGGTCGGCCCGGGACGCGGTTTCCAGGATGTCGAACAGGGTGACCAGGGCGACGTGGTGCTCCTGGTGGCCCTGGTGGGCGATGAAGTGGCTCGTCTTCTCGAACAGGTCTTCCAGGCGCAGCAGGGTGCGGATCCGCTCGTTGAAGGGGTATTCGTAGGTGATCACGACCGGAAGGGAGCCTGGAATGAGATGGCGCTGGACTATGCCGAAGGGTTCGGAACGGAGGGCGCGGCCCGGCGGAAAATCAGCGCCGATGCGGCATCCAGGGAAAAAGTCCCTGAATTCTGGCCCAGTTGCGGGGAAATCTCAACACGTTCCATGAAGTCGGTCCCGGTTGTCGCCGGCCAGAGCCGCGGCCAGGCGGCGGTAGTCCCAGTCCAGGGCGTCGATCCGGGGTTCGAGGGCCTCCAGGGCGCCGTCGTTGACGATCACGTCGTCGGCGGCGGCCAGCCGCTCGGCCCGGCTGGCCTGGGCGGCCAGGATGGCGCGGACCTCGGCCTCGGCCAGGCCGTTGCGCGCCATGACCCGGGCGATCTGGACCGCTTCCGGGCAATCCACCACCAGGATGCGCTGGCAGCGTTCCCGGTAGGTGCCCGATTCCACCAGTAGGGGCACCACCAGCAGCACGTAGGGATGGTCCGCAGCGGCCTTGGCCTGACGGTCGCTCTCGGCCCGGATGAGGGGGTGAAGGATGGCTTCGAGGCGCTGCCGGGTGGCCGGATCGGCGAAAGCCAGGCGGCGCATCGCCGGCCGGTCCAGGGCGCCGTCGGCGCGCACCACCTCAGGGCCGAAGGCGGCGCCGATGGCGGCCATGGCCGCGCCGCCGGGGCCGGTCAGGGCGTGGGCGATGGCGTCGGTGTCCACCACCGCCGCGCCCCTGGCGGCGAAGCGCTCGGCCACGGCGCTCTTGCCGCTGCCGATGCCGCCGGTCAGGCCGACGACGAAGGGGGAGGGCGCGCTGGCCATGGTCTCAGCCTCAGCCGCAGCTGGCCGTCTGGGCATTGGGCAGGGCCTTGGCAGCGCTGGACTTGGCCGCCCCCACCGCATCCTGGTCGCCCCGGGCCTGGAGGGTGACGACTTCGCCCTTGCCCGAGCGCGGGCCGACCTTGGCGCTGCGCACTCCCTGGCCCTTGAGGGCGTCCAGGCGATCCCGGGCGCCGCCCTCCGAGGAGAACACCCCCAGGGAGATGGCGAAGTGGTTGGCGCCGCTTTCCTGTACGACGAAAAAGTCGGTGACGCCCATCTGCTTCAGCTCGCCGGCCTTGCGGTCCACGTCGGCCTTGGTCGGCAGGGGCGGGATGAACACCCACCATTGGCTGACCTCGGCCGGCTGGCTGCGCCGGGCGAGCTTGAGGTGCCGGTCCTTGAAGAGGGCGGTCAGCTTGTCCGCTTCGGCGCCGCTCAGGCCGGACCAGGCCAGGCAGATGTCGGGCTTGGCCGCCGCCCGGGGATCGGCTTTGGCGTCGGGCTTGGGGGCGGTCTTGGGGTCCGCTTTGGCGGGCGGATCGGCCTTGGCCGGTTTGGCCGGGGCGGGCTCCGCCGCCGCGGCCGGCGCCTTGGTGCCGTTGCCGCCATCGGCCTTGGCCTCGCCCGCCGGGGGGGCGCCCCCTTCGTCCGCCTTGTCGGCCGGAGCGTCCTTGGCCGGGGCCGCCGCCGGGGGCGGGGTATCGCCCCGGGCGACGATGCGCAGCTTGTCCGCGGCCACCGGGCGCGGGGCCTGGGTGTCGGAAGAGCCGCCGGCGAAGAAGCCCTGGGCGAAGGCCAGGAACAGCAAGTTGGCGAGGATCAGCAGGAAGACGACGATGGGCACGGTGGGCACCTTGGCAACGGGGGATCAGCCGACCTTGGGCAGGTGTTCCAGGGAGGCGCGGATGGCATCGGCCGGGTAGGCATAGTCCTCCAGCTTGCCGCTGAAGTAGCGGTCGTAGGAGGTCATGTCGAAGTGGCCGTGGCCGGTGAGGTTGAACAGGATCACCTTTTCCTCGCCGCTGGCCTTGGCAGCCAGGGCCTCGTCGATGGCGGCGCGGATGGCGTGGCAGGATTCCGGGGCGGGGATGATGCCCTCGCTGCGGGCGAACTGCACGCCGGCGTCGAAGGTGGCCAACTGGGGCACCGCCAGGGCCTCCACCAGGCCGGCCTCGGTGAGCTGGGACACCAGGGGCGAGGCGCCGTGGTAGCGCAGGCCGCCGGCGTGGATGCCCGGGGGCATGAAGTCGTGGCCCAGGGTGTACATCTTCATCAGCGGGGTGAAGCCGGAGGCGTCGCCGAAGTCGTAGGCGTAGGCGCCCTGGGTCAGGGTCGGGCAGGAGGTGGGTTCCACCGCCACGCAGCGCAGGTTGGCCGCGCGCTTCTCGCCGGCGGCCTTGTCGGCCAGGAAGGGGAAGGCGATGCCGCCGAAGGAGGAGCCGCCGCCGCAGGGGCCGACGATCACATCCGGGTAGAGGCCGAGCTTGTCGAACTGCTTCTTGGCTTCCAGGCCGATGATGGTCTGGTGCAGCAGTACGTGGTTGAGCACCGAGCCCAGGGTGTAGTTGGTGTCGGCGCGGCCGGCGGCCTCTTCCACCGCCTCGGAGATGGCCAGGCCCAGGGAGCCCTGGTTGTCCGGGTCCTTGGCCAGCGCGTCGCGGCCGGTCTGGGTCAGCTCGGAAGGGCTGGCGAACACCTCGGCGCCCCAGGTCTGCATCATCAGGCGCCGGTAGGGCTTCTGCCCGTAGCTGACCTTGACCATGTACACCCGCACTTCCAGGCCGAACATCTGGCCGGCGAAGGCGATGGACGAGCCCCACTGGCCGGCGCCGGTCTCGGTGGTCAGGCGCTTGATGCCGGCTTGCTTGTTGTAGAAGGCCTGGGGCACGGCGGAGTTAGGCTTGTGGGAGCCGGCCGGGGAGACGCCCTCGTACTTGTAGAAGATCTTGGCCGGGGTGCCCAGGGCCGCTTCCAGGCGGTGGGCGCGCACCAGGGGGGCGGGCCGCCACAGGCGGTAGATGTCGCGGACTTCCTCGGGAATCTCGATCCAGCGCTCGGCGCTCATCTCCTGCTCGATGATGGCATCGGGGAAGATGGCCTGCATCTGCTCGGGCTTGACCACCTCGCCGTCCGGGCCCAGGGGCGGGGCCGGGGGCGTGGGCAGGTCGGCGGCGACGTTGTACCAGTGGGTCGGCATTTCCGCCGGGTCGAGGTAGATGCGGCTCGGATCGAGGCTGCTCATCGAAGGGTCTCCCTGTGTTGTTGGTGTCGTGATGCGGATGCGTTGCGGCCGATACGGTAGCGCAAGGGCTTACGCGGGTCGAGCCGGGGGGGCGGCGTGGCCGGGCGGGCTGGCGGCGGTGTGGGTGGCTTCGGCCACGTGGGCCAGGCCGTCCAGCACCAGGCCGTGGGCGAGCACCGCCGGCAGGTGGTCGAGCAGGGGCGCCAGCCGGTCGGCGTCGCCGCCGGCCAGCAGCACCGGGCTGCCCGGGGGCAGCTGGCGGGCCATGCGCTCGATGGCCCCGGCCTGGGCCGCCAGGCAGCCGGTGGCGATGGCGTCCTCGGTGAGGCGCGGCAGGGGCGTGTAGTGGCCGCCCTCGCCGGGCAGCTGGGCGGTGCCCTGGCCCAGGGCGCGGCGCATCAGGGCGTAGCCGGGCAGGATCATGCCGCCGGCGAAGACGCCTTCGCCCGGGCCGGCCTCCAGCACGTCCACCGTGGTGGCGGTGCCGGCGCAGACCACTAGGCAGGCGCGCCGCTCCCGGTGCCAGGCGCCGATCAGGGCGGCCCAGCGGTCGGCCCCCAGGCGCTCCGGCTGCTGGTAGCGGTTGCGCACGCCGTGGGCGTGGGCACTCGGCGACAGCCAGCGCAGGGGGATGTTGGCCCGGTCGAGCAGGGCCTGGATGGGGGCGATCTGAGCGTCGCCGGCTACCTTGCAGCCCAGGGCCGAGGCGATGGCCGGGTGCTTGCGCAGCACCTCGGCCAGGGCGTCGCCGGCCTCGCGCCAGGGCCAGGCGCCGTAGGCCAGCCAGTGGCCGTTTTCGCGCAGGCCCCACTTGAGGCGGCTGTTGCCGGCGTCGAGGATCAGCAGGGGGCCGTGGCGGGAAGGGGCCACCGGGCGCAGGGACAGGTCGCCCACCAGGTGGCGTTCCGGCCCGGCGCCGGTTTCCAGGATCAGGGCGCCGCTGTCGTCAACGCCGAGGCAGAGGCCTTCCTGGCGGCTGTGGTCGCCGGTCAGGCAGACGCGCTGGCGCTGGTAGGCATGACGCGCTTCCCAGTGCGGGCGCAGGGCGGCGAAGCCTTCCCGGGCGAAGGTGTCGAGCACGTCGGCCAGTTCGCCGAGCAGGGCGGCGAGCACGGTGTGGCGGTCGGGCGGGGGCAGGGCGGCGGCACAGGCCATGGCCAGGGAGGCGGCCGGCTGGCCCGGGTCGGGCGGGGCGTCCAGGTTGAGGCCGATGCCGATGATGGCGGAGGCGCCACCCCGTTCCAGGCTGGTTTCCACCAGGATGCCGCCGAGCTTGGCCAGGGAGCCGTCGCCGGGCTGTGCGAGCAGCAGGTCGTTGGGCCATTTCAGGCACACCCCGGGGATCGCCAGGGTTTCCACGGCCCGGGCCACCGCCAGGCCCACCGCCAGGGGGAGACCGGAGAGGCGCTCAGGGCGACCGGCTTCGCCGGCGAAGCGCCACAGCAGGGAAAAGGTCAGGCTGGCGCCGGGGCGGGACAGCCAGGTGCGGCCGCGCCGGCCGCGGCCGGCGGTCTGGGCGTCGGCCACCACCACGGTGCCCGAGGGGGCCTGGGGGCGGCGAGCCAGCTCCAGGTTGGTGGAATCGCACTCGGCCAGGGCGTCCACGTCGAAGCGCCCGGCCATCGGGCCGAGACAGGCCTTGAGGCGGGCGAGGTCGATGAGGGGCGTTGGGCGGGCCGGAGTGTCCAGGGGGGCCGGCGTCGGCGCGGTAACCGACGGGTCGGGCTGAACGGGCGGGAGGTGCTGGCTCACGGAGGCGGGGACCGGCGGGCGGCGAAAACGGTTAATCCATAATTATCACCGATTTGCCCCCCGCCATCCCGCGCCCGTGGCGCGGCGGGTCATTCGTTTGCGCCGACGCTTTCCCGGGGGGCGTCCAGACCCAGTTCCTGGATCTTGCGGGTGATGGTGTTGCGGCCGATGCCCAGGGCGGTGGCCGCCTCGATGCGCCGTCCGGCGGTGTGGGCCAGGGCCCGGTTGATCAGGATGCGCTCGAAGATGCGGGTGAGGCGGTCGTGCACCTCGCCGCTGTGGCGGGTCAGCTCCCGGTCCACTTCGGCGGCCAGGGCCGTTTCCCAGTCGCCGTAGGTACTGCCGCCGCCGTTGCTGGCCTGGGCCTCGCGGATTTCCGGGGGCAGATCGGTGACTTCCACGGTCTGGCCCGGGGCCATCACCGTCAGCCAGTGGCAGAGGTTTTCCAACTGGCGCACGTTGCCCGGGAAGTCCAGGCCCATCAGGTGCTTGAGGGCGCCGTCGGACAGGCGCTTGGCCTCCACCCCAAGATCCTGGGCGCTCTTGGCCAGGAAGTGGCGGGCCAGCAGGGGAATGTCCTCGCGCCGCTCGCGCAGGGCCGGCAGGCGGACGCGGATGACGTTGAGGCGGTGGAACAGGTCTTCCCGGAACAAGCCTTCCTTGACCCGGGTTTCCAGGTTCTGGTGGGTGGCGGCGATGACCCGCACGTTGGCCTTGAGCGGCTGGTGGCCGCCGACCCGGTAGTAGTGGCCGTCGGACAGCACCCGCAGCAGGCGGGTTTGCAGCTCCGGGGGCATGTCGCCGATTTCGTCGAGGAACAGGGTACCGCCGGCGGCTTCCTCGAAGCGGCCGCGGCGCTGGGCGGTGGCCCCGGTGAAGGCGCCGCGTTCGTGGCCGAACAGCTCGGATTCGAGCAGGTCCTTGGGGATGGCGGCAGTGTTGAGGGCGATGAACGGCTTGTCGGCCCGGGGGCTGTGGCGGTGCAGGGCGCGGGCCACCAGTTCCTTGCCGGCGCCGGACTCGCCGGTGATCAGCACCGTGGCGTGGGAATGGGACAGGCGGCCGATGGCGCGGAAGACTTCCTGCATCGACGGGGCGGTGCCGAGAATCTCCGGCGTGAGGCTGGGTTCCTCGGCTGCACCATTCTGGTGCATCGACTCGTCCACGGCCCGGCGGATCAGCTCGATGGCCTGATCCACGTCGAAGGGCTTGGGCAGGTATTCGAAGGCGCCGCCCTGGAAGGCCGCCACCGCCGACTCCAGGTCCGAGTAGGCGGTCATGATGATCACCGGCAGGCCGGGCCAGGCCGACTTGATGCGGGTGAGCAGGTCCAGGCCCGAGGCGCCGGGCATGCGGATGTCGGAGAGCAGTACCTGGGGCGGCTCGCAGCCCCGGTCCAGCTCGGCCAGCACCTCGTTGGCCGAGGCGAAGCTGCGGAAGGCGATGGATTCCCGGGCCAGGGCCTTTTCCAGCACCCAGCGGATGGAGCGGTCGTCATCGACGATCCAGACAGGTTTCATGAAGTCTTCCCTGAGTTGTGTTGGCGTTGCCCAACGATGATGCAAGGAGCTTGCCAGGCCCCGGGCCGGCTTCGGTCAGGCCTCTTCCACCGGCAGGCACAGGGTGAAGCAGGTCCGCCCCGGCCGGCTGTCGCACTCGATGGTGCCCTGATGTTGCTGGATGAAACTCTGGGCCAGGGTCAGCCCCAGCCCCGATCCGCCCTCCCGGCCCGAGACCAGGGGGTAGAACATCTTTTCGCGGATGGCGTCCGGGATGCCCGGGCCGTTGTCCTCGATCTGCACCTCGATGGCCAGACGGTAGCGCTTCTTGGCCAGGGTCACCTGGCGCACCGCCCTGGTGCGCAGCACGATCTCGCCCTGGCCGTCCATGGCCTGGGCGGCGTTGCGGGCGATGTTGAGGTGGGCCTGGATGAGCTGTTCCCGGTCGGCCACCAGCTCGGGCAGGCTGGTGTCGTAGTCGCGTCGCACGGTGAGCCCCCCCGGGTATTCGGCCAGCAGCAGGCTGCGCACCCGTTCCAGGATTTCGTGGATGTTGGTGGGGCCGGGCTGCATCGGCCGGTGGGGCGAGAGCAGGCGCTGCATCAGGTCCTGGAGGCGGTCCGCCTCCTTGATGATGACCTGGGTGTATTCCTTGAGGGCCGGGGCGTTGGGGAGGTCCACCAGCTCCCGTTCGAGCAGCTGGGCGGCGCCGCGGATGCCGCCCAGGGGGTTCTTGATCTCGTGGGCCAGGTTGCGGATCAGCTCCCGGTTGGCGAGCTGCTGCTCGATCAGGCGCTCTTCGCGGTGGGCCTTGAGTTGCTGGTCGATGGGGCGCAGTTCCAGCAGCAGGCGGGCGGCGGGCAGGTTGGGCGGGGGCTCCACCGGCGTGACAGTGCAGTCCACGTGGAGGATTTCGCGGCCGTCGCGCCGCAGCTCGATGTTCTGGCCGGTGTAGCCCCAGTTGTTGGCGATGGCGTTGCCCAGGGCCGCTTGCAGGCCGGCGCCGAATTGCACGGTGGCGTTGAGGGGCCGCCCGAACAGGGAGCGCAGGGAGCAGGCCAGCAGGTTTTCCGCCGCCGGGTTGACGTAGCAGACCCGACAGTCCGCGTCGAGGACGAGGACCGCGGCGGAGAGCATGTCCAGGCCGGGGAAGGAGGGCAAGGTCGTGGGCTGGGCGGCGGGGCCGGAGGCGTTGGCGGCGTTGGAAGGCGGCGTGGCGTTCATGGCTCGGAACGGAGCAAGGAGCGGGCCACGTCGAAGAATCGGACACTCAGCGCAGGTTAGCCAGCTCCTTGCGGATGGCCTCGATGTTGCGCTCGTGCAACTGGGCCTTGTCCTTGTAGGGCTGGAGGCGGTCGAGCACCTTCTGGTAGTTGCGCTCGTCGCCGTTGCGCACCGCTTCCTGGTCGGCCAGTTCCTTGCGCGCCTCTTCCAGACTCTTCTGCTCGCTGGCCAGTTCCTGTTCGAGGATGCGGCGGCGGTCGCCGTCGCGGGCCTTCTGGGTGGCGTCGTCCACCCGGGGGAAGCCGGACGGGCTGGGGGCCCGGGGCGCCGGGGCGGCCTTGGGCGGGGGCATGGACGATACCGGGTCGGTGGCGACCTTCTTGCAGTTCTTGCCCTGCTGCACGTTGGAGATGACGGTGTTCCCCTCGGTATCGGTGCAGCGGAAGATCTGGGCCTGGGCACCGCCGGCTGCCAGCAGCAGGGCGGCAGAAACGAGCAGGGACGCGGTTTTCATGGGGGCCTCGTTGCGCATGGGGCAAGTGTAGGGGCGTTGCCGGATGCGGGCAACCGTGAGCATGGGGCGGTCAATGGCAGGCCATGCAAATCGGGCCGTCATCGGGCGGGAATGACCAAAGAAAAAAGGGACGGGTTGCCCCGTCCCTTTCAGTGCTGCGGTCGCGCGACCTCTTAGATGGAGTAGTACAGCTCGAACTCCAGGGGGTGCACAGCCATGCGCAGCTTGGTCACTTCTTCCATCTTCAGGGCGATGTAGGCATCGATCCAGTCGTTGGAGAACACGCCACCGCGGGTCAGGAACTCGCGGTCCTGGTCCAGGGCTTCCAGAGCCTGGTCCAGGCTGTGGCAGACGGTCGGGATCTTGGCGTCTTCTTCCGGCGGCAGATCGTACAGGTTCTTGTCCGCGGGTTCGCCCGGGTGGATCTTGTTCTGGATGCCGTCCAGGCCGGCCATCAGCAGCGCGGCGAAGCACAGGTAGGGGTTGGCGCCCGGGTCCGGGAAGCGGGTTTCGATGCGGCGGGCCTTGGTGGAAGCCACGTGGGGCACGCGGATCGAGGCGGAGCGGTTCTTGGCGGAGTAGGCCAGCTTCACCGGGGCTTCGAAGTGGGGCACCAGGCGCTTGTAGGAGTTGATCAGCGGGTTGGTGATCGCGTTCAGGGCGCGGGCGTGCTTGATGATGCCGCCGATGTAGTACAGGGCCATTTCGGACAGGCCGGCGTAGCCGTTGCCGGCGAACAGGTTCTGGCCGTCCTTCCAGATGGACTGGTGCACGTGCATGCCGGAACCGTTGTCGCCAACGATGGGCTTGGGCATGAAGGTGGCGGTCTTGCCGTACTGGTAGGCCACGTTGTGGATCACGTACTTCTGGATCTGGGTCCAGTCGGCGCGCTTGACCAGGGTGGAGAACTTGGTGCCGATCTCGCACTGGCCGGCGGTGGCCACTTCGTGGTGGTGCACTTCCACGGGCACGCCCAGGGATTCCAGGGCCAGGCACATGGCGGCGCGGATGTCGTTGAGACGGTCGACTGGGGGAACCGGGAAGTAGCCGCCCTTCACCGCGGGACGGTGGCCGGCGTTGCCGCCTTCGGACTTGTCGTCGGAGGACCAGGGGGCCTCTTCGGAGGAAATCTTGCTGTAGGTGCCGGACATGTCGGTCTTCCACTCGATCGAGTCGAAGATGAAGAATTCGGGTTCCGGACCGAAGAAGGCGGTGTCGCCGATGCCGGAGGACTTCAGGTAAGCCTCGGCGCGCTTGGCGATGGAGCGGGGGTCGCGGTCGTAGCCCTTGCCGTCGGCGGGTTCCACCACGTCACAGGTCAGGACCAGGGTGGGCTCGTCGAAGAAGGGGTCGATGTAGGCGGTGTCGGCGTCCGGCATCAGCAGCATGTCGGAGGCCTGGATGCCCTTCCAACCGGCGATGGAGGAGCCGTCGAAGGCGTGGCCTTCCTCGAACTTGCTCTCATCGAAGTGGCTGATGGGCACGCCGACGTGCTGTTCCTTGCCACGGGTATCGGTAAAGCGGAAATCGACGAACTTGACGTCGTTTTCCTTGACCATCTTGATCACGTCCTGGGGGGTCGTCATGTGCAACATCTCCTAAGCAAGGTGCCGGTGCCCGGCAGAATTCAGGATTGCGGTAATTCGTTTGCGGACCGGATTGAGCAGGTTCCATGCCAGTCCGGCCGATAAACCCACGCCATTGTGCCATAACGGAATCCTGCTGCCGGGAGTAGCTGACTCCGCACAAAATCGGTGCGCCATTCGCCGTTTATGCACCAAATTGGTGCTCAAGCGGCAAGGGGCCGGATTCTGCCGTAAATTTGCACCAAATCGTATCGCGGAGGCCCGGCCCTCAGGCATCCTCCAATCTCGTCTACGCGCCTTCGCTTCACCTTCGCCTGGCCGCGCCACCCCGTTCCTCCATCCCGGCGACGCCGGGGGCGGGCGCCTGATTTATACTTGCTACCCCTTGTCCGGCCGCACCGCGCCCCCATCTGATCGGGACCCGCGCACCGCCGCGCAGGCGGCTCGACAATCCATCCACATCCACTGAGCACCGCGAGGTTTGCCATGGGGCGTTTGAACGAATTGCTGGCGCTGGCCAAGGCCCGCGCCGAGGACCAGAACCTGCCCTACGCCGGGGCCCTGACCCCGGCGGAAGCCTACGAGGTGTGGAAGCTCGCCCCCGGCGCCGTGCTCGTGGACGTGCGCACCAAGGCCGAGTGGGACTGGGTCGGGCGCGTGCCCGGCGCGGTGGAGATCGAGTGGAACCTGTACCCGGACGGGGGGCGCAACCCCCACTTCCTGGAGCGCCTCAAGCGCGAGGTGGACCGGGAGGCCCTGGTGCTGTTCCTGTGCCGCAGCGGCGGGCGTTCCAACGCCGCGGCCACGGCGGCGGCCCAGGCCGGCTACACCAGCGCCTGCAACATCCTGGAAGGGTTCGAGGGCGACAAGAGCGCCGACGGCCGGCGCAACACCGTAGGCGGCTGGCGCTTCGCCGGCCTGCCGTGGACCCAGAGCTGATCCGAGTTTCGAGAAGTGACCGATTCGATGCAAACCATTGCCTTCAACCCCTCCTTCGACCGTTACAACAGCCTGTCCGACGCCGAGTGCGAAGAGCGCATCCGCGCCGCCCGGGCCACGCTGGGCAAGAAGGCGGTGCTGCTCTGCCACCACTACCAGCGGGCCGACGTGTACCAGCACGCCGACCTGACCGGTGATTCCCTCAAGCTGTCGCGCCTGGCCGCCCAGGCCGAGAGCGACTACATCGTCTTCTGCGGCGTGCACTTCATGGCCGAGGTGGCGGACATCATGTCCAAGCCCAACCAGATCGCCATCCTGCCCGACCTGGCCGCCGGCTGTTCCATGGCCGACATGGCCAACCTGGCCAAGGTCACCCGGGCTTGGCGCGAGCTGGGCGAAGTGCTCGGCGAGGACCCGGCCAACCAGGTCACCCCGGTCACCTACATCAATTCGGCGGCCGACCTGAAAGCCTTCTGCGGCGAGCGCGGCGGTATCGTGTGCACCTCGTCGAACGCCCGTACCATCGCCGAATGGGCCTTCGCCCGCCGGCCCAAGGTGCTGTTCTTCCCTGATCAGCACCTGGGCCGCTGGACCGGTCACCAGCTGGGCATGCCGCTCACCGACATGGTGGTGTGGGACCCGGACCTGGAATACGGCGGCCTCACCCCGGAGCAGATCAAGAACGCCAAGATCCTGCTGTGGAAGGGCCACTGCTCGGTGCACCAGATGTTCCAGAAGAGCCACATCGACGCCTTCCGCGCCAAGCACCCGGACGGCATCGTCATCGCCCACCCGGAGTGCAACTTCGAGGTGTGCGCCGCCTCCGACCACGTCGGCTCCACCGAGCACATCGTCAAGACCATCAAGGAAGCGCCCAAGGGCACCCGCTGGCTGGTGGGCACCGAGCTCAACCTGGTGGAGCGCCTGGCCCGGGAAGTGGCGCCGGACGACAAGATCGTCCAGTTCATGGCCACCACCATCTGCATGTGCTCGACCATGCAGCGCATCGACCCCCAGCACTTGGCCTGGACCCTGGAAAACCTGGTGGAAGGCAAGGTGGTCAACCGCATTTCTGTGCCGGCCCACGAGGCCGAACTGGCACGCCTGGCCCTGGACCGCATGCTGGCGGTGTCCTGAGCCGCCGGCCCGCAGCGCTGCGATGAACGCCCACCGGCCGAATCCCTATGTTGCCGCGCCGGCCGCCGGCCGGGCCGCCCGCGCGCCCCTGCCGCCGATCTCGATCGCCACCTACAACATCCACAAGGGCTTCTCCCAGTTCAACCGGCGCCTGATGGTCCATGAACTGCGCCAGGAGCTGCGCGGCCTGGCGCCGGACATTCTGTTCCTGCAAGAAGTGCAGGGCCAGCACCGCCACCACGAGGAGCGCCACGATGGCTGGCCCGAGGCGCCCCAGCACGAGTTCCTGGCCGAGGACGTGTGGCAGGAGTCGGCCTACGGGCGCAACGTGGTGTACGACCACGGCCACCACGGCAACGCCGTGCTGTCCCGCTTCCCCATCGTGCATGCCCACAACCAGGACGTGACCCACCACCGCTTCGAGCGCCGTGGCCTGCTTCACTGCGAGATCGCCGTGCCCACCTGGGACGGGCGTTCGCTGCACTGCGTGTGCGTGCACCTGTCCCTGCTCGGCCACTCGCGGCGCCACCAGCTCGACCTGCTGGCCGGGCGCATCGAGGAGCTGGTGCCCCGGGACGCCCCCCTGATCATCGCCGGCGACTTCAACGACTGGCGCAACCGGGCCGACGGCCTGCTGGCCCAGCGCCTCGGCCTGCGCGAGGCCTTCTCCCGCGCCCAGGGCAAGCCTTCGCGCAGCTTCCCGGCGGCCCTGCCCCTGTTCCGCCTCGACCGCATCTACGTGCGCGGCTTCGCCGTTGCCGACGCCCAGGTCCATTCCGGCCGTCCCTGGTCGCGCATTTCCGACCACGCCTTGCTGGCGGCGCGTCTCCTGCCCCACGGGTAGCCCCGGTGCCGACCGAGTTTCAACCTGACAACCGGCTGAAGCTCCTCAAATGCGGGGTGGAATACTTCCCCGCGCTGATTGCCGCCATCGACGCGGCGCAGCACGAAATCTTCCTCGAAACCTACATCTTCGCCGACGACGACGTGGGCCTGGCCGTGGCCGCCGCCCTGTCCCGGGCGGCGCGGCGCGGGGTGGCGGTGCAGGTGCTGGTGGACGGCTTCGGCGGCGGCGAATTCCCCCGCACCCTGGCCCCGGGCATGGTCGCCGACGGCGTCCACGTCCTCGTCTACCGACCCGAGATCGCCAGCCTGCGCGGCCGCTTCCGCCTCAAGCGCCACCGCCTGCGCCGCCTGCACCGCAAGCTGGCCGTGATCGACGGCACCACCGCCTTCGTTGGTGGCATCAACATCGAGAGCGATTTCAACGTGCCCGGCCATACGGCGCCGCGCTACGACTTCGCGGTGGCGGTGGACGGCCCCCTGGTGGAGGCGGTGCGCCATACCATGGTCCGGGTGTGGGAGATCGTCGTCTGGGCCAATTTCCGCCACCGCTACCGGGTCGGCCGGCTGTGCGCCGACCCGCCCTGCGGCGGCGACGATCCGCCCGCGGGGCGGCAGCGCGCCGCCCTGTTGATCCGGGACAACCTGCGCCACCGCCGCGACATCCCCGAGGCCTACCTGGAGGCCATCGCCGCGGCGCGCAGCGAGGTGGTCATCGCCAACGCCTACTTCCTGCCCGGCCGGCGCCTGCGCCACGCCCTGGTGGAGGCGGCGCAGCGCGGGGTGAGCGTGATCGTGCTGCTCCAGGGGCGGGTCGAATACCGCCTCCAGCACTACGCCACCCAGGCCCTCTACGGCGCCCTGCTCGACGCCGGGGTGCGCATCTTCGAATACCGGGCGAGCTTCCTCCACGCCAAAGTGGGGGTGGTGGACAGCCAGTGGGCCACGGTGGGCTCGGCCAACATGGACCCCTTCAGCCTGCTGCTGGCCCGGGAGGCCAACGTGGCGGTGCTGGACCGGGGCTTTGCCCGGGAGCTGCGCGGCCACCTGGCCCAGGCCCTGGACGGGGATTCCCGGGAGGTGCGGGCCGGCGACTGGCGCCGCCTCGGCTGGGTCGGGCGCAGCCTGCGCTGGACCGCCTACTACCTGGTGCGGGTGGGGCTGTCCCTGGTCGGCCTGGGCGACCGCTACTGAGGCGTCGGTGCTTGCGTTCTCCCGCGGCCGTGGGCCGGGGATGCAGCGCCAAGCTCAAGCATCGGCCCGGTTTCGCCCGGCTCTGTTGTGCCTTCGCCTGCTCTTGGTTGCTGGGCGCACTGCCTTGCCGGCGCCGGGAAGGCAGGCTTATCCCCTATTTGAAACCCCGCGTCCCTATTGGCTTTCCGGGCAGTACCCCTGGAGATCGGCCAGGGGCGCGGACTTTCGCCGAGGGCTCAATCGTCGGCCAGCACGATGCTGCGCCGGGCCGGCACCCGGGCCAGGGACCAGTGTTCGTGGGCCCAGGCCCACAGCGCGTCCAGGGGGGCGGCGGCCAGTTCCGCCGGCGGCTGTTGGCCGAGAAAGGCCAGGGCCCGGGCCAACTCCTGGGCTAGTTCGCGTGACTGCGGCAGGGCCGGGGCCAGGGTCTGCTTGGAGAGCTTTTCCCCGGCGGCGTTGGCCGCCACCGGCAGGTGCAGGTAGGACGGCGTGGGCAGGCCCAGGGCCCGTTGCAGGGCCACCTGGCGCGGGGTCGAGTCGATCAGGTCGGCGCCGCGCACCACGTGGGTGACGCCCTGGTCGGCATCGTCCACCACCACCGCCAGCTGGTAGGTGTAGACCCCGTCGGCGCGCTTGAGCACGAAGTCGCCCACATCCTCGGCCAGGTGCTGGGCGATGGCGCCTTGCAGGCGGTCGGCCACCGCGATGGCATCGTCAGGGCTGCCCGCCGCGGGCAGGCGCAGCCGCCAGGCGAAGGGGCCGGGTCCCGCCGGCGGATGGTCGCGGCAGGTACCCGGATAGACCGGGGCGCCATCCACCGAGGCGTGGGGGGATGCGGCGGCGATGGCGCGGCGCGTGCAGGCGCAGGGGTAGGCCAGGCCGGCGGCGGTCAGCCGGTCCAGGGCGGCCTGGTAGGCGGAACGCCGCTCCGGATCGCTCTGGTTGCGTACCGGGCCGTCCCAGGCGAAACCGAAGGATTCCAGGGTGCGCAGGATGCCGTCCCTGGCGCCGGGCACCACCCGGGGCGTATCCACGTCCTCGATGCGCAGCAGCCATTGCCCGCCGTGGGCGCGGGCGTCCAGGTAGCTGCCCACGGCTGCCACCAGGGAGCCAAAGTGCAGCGGCCCGGTGGGGGAGGGGGCGAAGCGGCCGACGTAGGGAGCGGCGGAGCTGGGCGAGGTGGGTGGCATCGAGACGGGCATGGGGCGGATTTTACCGTGGGCCTTTGCCGGCGCCCTGCTTGCCAGGCGGCGCCGGGCGCGGCAGTCTGGCACTTCCGCCCGTTATCCGAGATCGCCCGCGATGCGCCTTCCCCATTTTCGGCCGGCTTCTGCCGCCGCCATTGCCGCCATCCTGATCCTGGCGGGCTGCGCCGCCGAGCCCGGCGACGAGGATATCCGCCAGGCCTACGAAAAGAGCGTGCAGACCAGCACGGGACGTTTCATCGGCGGCGATCTGGCCCAGACCGTCAAGGTGCTGTCCGCCAAGAAGGTGGCCTGCCAGAAGAGCGCCGAGGCGCCGGGCTACGTGTGCGACTTCAGCTATCGCACCGAGCTGCCGGTGGTGGGGGTGCAGGAGGGCCTGGGCAAGGGCCGCTTCGTCAAGGGCGACCAGGGCTGGGTGCTGGCCGAGTAGCGGGCATGAAAAAGCCGCCTGGCGGACCAGGCGGCTTCGGGATGGTAGGCCGTGCAGGGCTCGAACCTGCGACCAAGGGATTATGAGTCCCCTGCTCTAACCGACTGAGCTAACGGCCCGTCAAGCGGTTGGCGCCGTCAGTTGCTGTTGGAGTCGAGGAAGCTGCGCAGCTTGTCCGAACGGGACGGGTGGCGCAGCTTGCGCAGGGCCTTGGCTTCGATCTGGCGGATGCGCTCCCGGGTGACGTCGAACTGCTTGCCGACTTCTTCCAGGGTGTGGTCCGTGTTCATCTCGATGCCGAAGCGCATGCGCAGCACCTTGGCTTCCCTCGGGGTCAGGCTGTCCAGAATCTCGCCGGTGACTTCCTTGAGGCTGGCGTACATGGCCGCTTCCACCGGGGCGGTGGTGGCGGTGTCCTCGATGAAGTCGCCCAGGTGGGAGTCGTCGTCGTCGCCGATCGGCGTCTCCATGGAGATGGGCTCCTTGGCGATCTTGAGGATCTTGCGGATCTTCTCCTCGGGCATCTCCATCTTTTCCGCCAGGGTGGCCGGGTCCGGTTCCACGCCGGTTTCCTGGAGGATCTGGCGGGAAATCCGGTTCATCTTGTTGATCGTCTCGATCATGTGCACCGGGATGCGGATGGTGCGGGCCTGGTCGGCGATCGAGCGGGTGATGGCCTGGCGAATCCACCAGGTGGCATAGGTGGAGAACTTGTAGCCGCGCCGGTATTCGAACTTGTCCACCGCCTTCATCAGGCCGATGTTGCCTTCCTGGATCAGGTCGAGGAACTGCAGGCCCCGGTTGGTGTACTTCTTGGCGATGGAGATCACCAGGCGCAGGTTGGCCTCGGTCATCTCGCGCTTGGCCTTGCGGGCCTTGGCTTCGCCGGTGGACATCTGCTTGTTGATGTCCTTGAGTTCCTTGAGCGAGATGCCGATCTTGTTCTGGATGTCGATCAGCTTCTGCTGCTCTTCGTGGATTGCCGGGATGTTGCGGGCCAGCACGGCCGCGTAGGCGGCCTTGCCGGCGGCGGACACTTCGGCTTCGGCCCAGGCCAGGTTCACCTCGTTGCCCGGGAAGGACTTGATGAAGTGGCTGCGGGCCATGCCGGCGCGCTCGACGCAGATGTCGAGGATCTTGCGTTCGCGTTCGCGCACGCTTTCGACCATGGCGCGTACGCCGTCGCACAGCCGCTCGATGGTGCGCGAGGTGAAGCGGATCAGCATCAGCTCGTCGGAGATCTGCTTCTGGTGCTTGAGGTAGATCTTGTCCTGGCTGCCCTTGCTGGCGAGGGCCTTGACCATCTTGGCGTTGGCGGCCTTGATGGTGGCGAAGCGCTCCAGGGCGTCGGTCTTGAGCTGGAGCAGGGAGGCGGACACGGCACCGCCTTCGCCGTCCTCGTCGTCGCCATCGTCGTCAATGTCGTCGTCATCGGAAGACGGCAGTTCGGCGGCGGGGGCGGCTTCTTCCTCGACGGCGTTGGGGTCGATCAGGCCATCGACCAGTTCGTCGATGCGCATCTCTTCCTTTTCCACCTTCTCGGCCATCTCCAGGATCTCGGTGATGGTGGAGGGGCAGGCGGAAATGGCCAGCACCATGTGCTTGAGGCCTTCCTCGATGCGTTTGGCGATCTCGATCTCGCCTTCCCGGGTGAGCAGCTCGACGGTGCCCATCTCGCGCATGTACATGCGCACCGGGTCGGTGGTGCGGCCGAATTCGGAATCGACGGTGGACAGGGCGGCTTCGGCCTGCTCTTCCACATCCTCGTCGTCGCTGGCAGCGGCGGCGGTGTCGGACATGAGCAGTTCTTCGGCGGCCGGAGCCTCGTCGAAGACCTTGATGCCCATGTCACTGAAGGTGGTGATGATGGATTCGATCTGCTCGGCGTCCACCACGTCGTCAGGCAGGTGGTCGTTGATTTCGGCGTAGGTCAGGTAGCCCCGTTCCTTGCCGAGCTTGATCAGGTTCTTGAGGCGCGTTCTGCGCGTTTCGGCATCCACGGCGGACGGAGAACCGGCTTCCGCGGGCTCGGCCGACGAAGCCTTCGCCTTGGCGGCTTTGGCCTTGAGGATTTCCTTGGCGGCGTCCTTTGCCTTTTCCTTTGCCATGACCCTTTATCCGATCGATTCGAAAAACTCTTAATTATACCACCGCTTAGCCGTCTTCCCCGCAGTCGGGGCAAGGGGCGCTAGCGGCGGCGGCTGATGCGCCCGAGGCGGTTCATTTCCACCACCAGGCGGGCGTATTCCTGCTTTTCGTCCGCATCCAGTCCGGCCTCCTGGGCCTTCTTGGTCAGACGCTGAAATTCCTGGTCGAGCTGGTCCCGGGTGAGTTGGTCCAGGTAGCCCCGCCATACTTCGTCGAGCACCGCGGTCTCGTCCGAGCCCTCGGCCGGCGCCTGTTGCAGCAGGCGCCCGGCTACCTCGCGGATCAGGGCTTCCTCGCTGCTGCCGCGCAGGCGCTCGATCAACGTAGCGTAGGGTAGCGGCGCCTCGGCGGCCAGGATGGCCTGGGCCAGGCGCAGCACCGCCCGGGCTTCCGGGTCGCCGCCGGGCAGCAGGGTGAGGGGCAGGTCCCGGGCCAGCTCGGGTTTTTGCAGCAGCACCTCGATCAGCCCGCGCATCAGCGACGGCGCCTGGCGCGGCACCCGGGCCGGCGCCGGCGGGGCGATGTGGCGCAACTCACACAGCCGCTCCACTTCCTGCTGGGAAAAGCCGGTGGTGTCGGCGAGCCGCTTGACCAGTTGCAGACGCAGCAGGGGGGCGGTGAGCTTGAGCAGCAGGGGCTTGGCTTCGGCCACCAGCTTGGCCCGTCCCTCGGCGGTGTGGGGGTCGGCCTCGGCCGACAGGTGCTGGATGAGAAAGTCCGACAACGGCGTGGCCTGGGCCACCGTGGCCTGGAAGGCGTCCTTGCCGCGCTCGCGCACGTAGCTGTCCGGGTCGTGCTCCGGCGGGAGAAAGACGAAGGCCACCGTCTTCTGGTCCGAGAGCGAATCCAGGGCGTTCTCCAGGGCGCGCCATGCCGCCTTGCGGCCGGCGGCGTCGCCGTCGAAGCAGAAAACCACCCGCTCCACCTGGCGGAACAGTTTCTGGATGTGGGTGGCGGTGGTGGCGGTGCCCAGGGTGGCCACGGCGTTGCCCACGCCGTGCTGGGCCAGGGCGATCACGTCCATGTAGCCTTCGACCACGATCGCCGTGTCGGTTTCCCGCAGGCCGACCCGGGCCTGGGGCAGACCGAACAATTCTCGCCCTTTCTCGAACACCGGGGTTTCCGGGGAGTTGAGGTACTTGGGTTCGCCGCTGCCCAGCACCCGGCCGCCGAAGCCGATCACCTCGTTCTTCTGGTTCACGATGGGGATCATGATCCGGTCGCGGAAGCGGTCGTAGAGGCGGCCCTGGTCGTTCTTGATGACCAGGCCGGCGGCCTGTAGCTGGGCGTCCTGATAGTTGGGGAAAATCTCCTCCAGGTTCTGCCAGCCCTCGGGGGCGTAGCCGATGCCGAACTTGGCGGCGATTTCGCCGGACAGACCCCGCTGCTTGAGGTAGCCGATGGCCTTGTCGGAGCGCTTGAGTTGCTCGTAGTAGTAGCGCGCGGCCGAGGCCAGCAGATCGGTCAGGGCCCGGGTCTGGGCGGCGGGGCGGGGGGCGGATTCGAAGTCGCCGTGGCCGCCGCCGCGGCGCGGCTCCTGGGGCACTTGCAGGCCGACCCGGTCGGCCAGGGCCTTGATCGCATCGACGAAGGACAGCCCCTGGTATTCCATCAGGAAGCCGATGGCCGAGCCGTGGGCGCCGCAGCCGAAGCAGTGGTAGAACTGCTTCGACGGGCTGACGGTGAAGGAGGGGGATTTCTCGTTGTGGAAGGGGCAGCGCGCGGCGTAGTTGGACCCCGCCTTCTTCAGCGGTACCAGGGGATCGATGACATCGACGATGTCGATCCGCTGCAGCAAATCCTGGATGAAGGATTCGGGGATCACCGGCGCTCCGGGGCGGGCTGGGGTGGGGTCAGCCGGCCAGGGCGGCCTTGACCTGCCGGGACACCTCGCCCATGTCGGCCTTGCCGGCCAGCTGGGGCTTGAGGATGGCCATCACCTTGCCCATGTCGGCCGGGCCGGCGGCGCCGCTGGCGGCCACGGCGGCAGCCACCGCCGCCTGGATCTCGGTCGCCGACAGCTGGGCCGGCAGGTAGGCGGTCAACACCTCGGCCTCGAAGCGCTCGGCGGCGGCCAGGTCCTCGCGGCCGGCGGCCTCGTACTGGGTGATGCTGTCACGGCGCTGCTTGAGCAGTTTTTCCACCACGGCGGCCACGTCTGCGTCGGTCAGCTCGATGCGCTCGTCCACCTCCTTTTGCTTGATCGCCGCCAGGAGCAGGCGCAGGGCGCCCAGGCGGGGCGCGTCCTTGGCCTTCATGGCCGATTTCATGTCGTCGCTGATGCGGATCTTGAGGCTCATGGCGGAGACTTTCGCGGAGAGGGGCGGGGCGGCGAGCCCCAAAACGCCGAAAGCCGCCGATCGGGGATCGGCGGCTTCGCGGCGGATCGTGTCCGACGGGCCGGGGCGGGCACGGGGTGCCGGGCCCGGGGCGTCAGGAACGAGCGTCGATATCAGTAGAGCTTCGGCGGCAGCTGCTGGCTGCGGATGCGCTTGTGGTGACGCTTGACGGCGGCGGCGGCCTTGCGCTTGCGCTCGGCGGTGGGCTTTTCGTAGAACTCGCGGGCACGCAGTTCGGTCAGCAGACCGGTTTTTTCGACAGTGCGCTTGAAGCGGCGGATCGCCACCTCAAACGGCTCGTTTTCCTTGACGCGGATAGAAGGCATTGAAATCGGTCCCCGATTGGTTTTCGACAGAGAAAGTCGGCAAGTATAAAGGGAAAAGTCAATAAATTTCAAGTAGGTCAACATCTTGGCCGCCTCTGGCGCGGTGCCCCCCCCTGGCAAAGCAATGCCTGCGACGCCCGCGCCGCGCAAGGCGGCCCGTGCCTGCCCGCCCCGCTGGGGTAAAATCGCCGCCATGCTAGTGCTCGGCCTCGAATCCTCCTGCGACGAGACCGGCGTTGCCCTGGTGGAGGTCGGGTCCGGAAACGGGCCGGCGGCCTCGGGGACATCGGTCCCGGCATCGTCCCGTCTGCTCGCCCATACCCTTCATTCCCAGATCGCCCTGCACCGCGCCTATGGCGGCGTGGTGCCGGAACTGGCGTCCCGGGACCACATCCGCCGGGTGGTGCCCCTGTTGCGCGAGGCCCTGGCCCGTAGCGGCAAGGCCCTGGCCGAGGTCGACGCCGTCGCCTACACCCAGGGCCCCGGCCTAGCCGGCGCCCTGCTGGTGGGATGCGCCTTCGCCGAGGCCCTCGCCACGGCCCTGGGCAAGCCGGTGGTGCCGGTGCACCACCTGGAGGGGCATTTGTTGTCGCCCCTGCTGTCCGCCGACGCCCCCACCTTCCCCTTCGTCGCCCTGCTGGTGTCCGGGGGGCATACCCAGCTGATGCGGGTCGATGGCGTTGGCCGCTACACCCTTCTGGGGGAAACCCTGGACGACGCCGCCGGCGAGGCCTTCGACAAGACCGCCAAGCTGCTCGGCCTGCCCTACCCGGGCGGCCCGGCCCTGGCCCGGCTGGCGGAGGACGGGCGGCCGGACCAGGTGGCCCTGCCCCGGCCGATGCTCCATTCCGACGACCTGAATTTTTCCTTCGCCGGGTTGAAGACCGCGGTTCTGACCCGGGTGCGCGACATGGGCGGCGAGCACGGCGAACTGGACGACGCCCAGCGGGCCGATCTGGCCCGGGGCTTCCAGGACGCCATCGTCGAAGTGCTGGTCAAGAAATCCCTCAAGGCCCTCAAGCAGACCGGCCTGAACCGGCTGGTGGTGGCCGGCGGGGTGGGGGCCAACCGCCAGTTGCGCGCCATGCTCGACGAGGCGGCGCGGCGCCGTCGCCTGCGGGTCCATTACCCCGAGCTGGAGTTCTGCACCGACAACGGGGCGATGATCGCCCTGGCCGGCGCCCTGCGCCTGGCCGCCGACGCCGGGGCGGCGCGCCCCGCCGGCACCTTCGCGGTGCGGCCGCGCTGGCCCCTGGCCGAACTGATGAGCCCGGCGGACTGAATTCCGGGGCCATCTTCCGCAACCATCGCTGTCGCGCAATCGCCATGAAAAAGGCCGCCCCCTCGGGCGGCCTTCGTTTTTTGCGGGCGTTGGATCGGCGCCCGGGTGGAATCCGCGTCAGGCGGCCTTCTTCTTGGCGCCAATCTTCGGTTCCTGGCCAGCCATCAGGCGCTGGATGTTGGCCCAGTGCTTGGCGATCAGGCCCAGGGCCATGACGGCCACCACCAGCAGCTGGCCGCCGCCGCCACCGCTCAGGCCCACGGCCAGGGGCGCCGCCAGGGCGGCGAGCAGGGCGGCCAGGGACGAGTAGCGCGTCACTACGGCCGCGGCCAGCCAGGTGCCCAGGGCGGCGAGGCCCACCACCGGGTCCAGGGCGAGCAGCACGCCGGCGGCGGTGGCCACGCCCTTGCCGCCCTTGAACTTGAGGAAGAGGGGGAACAGGTGGCCGAGGAAGGCGGCCAGACCGGTCAGCGCCACCACCAGTTCCGGGGCGTTCAGGCTGCGCGCCAGCACCACCGCCGCCACACCCTTGAGGGCGTCGCCGAGCAGGGTGAACAGGGCCGCCTTCTTGTTGCCCGAGCGCAGCACGTTGGTCGCCCCCGGGTTGCCCGAGCCGTAGCTGCGCGGGTCGGCCAGGCCGAAGACCCGGGAGACGATCACGGCGAAGGGCAGGGAACCGAGCAGGTAGCCGGCGGCCAGGAACAGCAGCAGGGCGGGGGCGGCAGCGGCGAGGGCGGTGGCAGGGGGCATAAAGATAGGTGGCCCGGAAGGGCGGCAGGTAAAATCCGCCGGATTCTACACTTCCCCACCGCAACATCGTGCCGCCGGCCCTGCCGGGCGGGCGGCCGATCCGGACCTTCCATGGACATCATCTTCATCGACGAGCTGCGCATCGACACCCTGATCGGCATCTATCCGCGGGAACGGGAGATGCGCCAGACCGTCGAGCTGTCGCTGAAGATCGGCCTGTCGACCGCATCGGCCGGGGCCAGCGACGACATCCACGACACCATCAACTACGCCGAGGTGGTGGGCCGCCTGCGCCGGGAGCTGGGCACCCGCCAGTTCGGCCTGATCGAAAAGCTGGCCGAATTCGTCGCCACCCTGCTGCTGGAGGACTTCGGCGCCCAGTGGGTCCAGGTGTCCATCGCCAAGCTGGGCATGATGCCCGGGGTGCGGCGCGTCGGCGTGGTGATCGAGCGCTCCGCCTGATCGTACCGCAGTCCGGCCGCGTTACTTCTCCAGAGCGGCGGACACCGGCTTGGGGGTCAGCACCCGCAGCACGTCGTGGGGATGGACCCCCACCAGAAAGCCGCGCCGCCCGCCGTTGATGTAAATGAGGGCCAGGCCGAGGATGCTCTTCTCGATGTAGATCGGCATCGCCTTCTTGGTGCCGAAGGGGCTGGTGCCGCCCACCAGGTAGCCGGTGTGGCGGTTGGCCACCTCCGGCTTGCAGGGCTCCACGTGCTTGGCGCCGATCTGGCGCGCCAGTTCCTTGGCCGACACCTTGCGGTCGCCGTGCATCAGCACGATCAGGGGCTTCTTGTTCTCGTCCTCGAACACCAGGGTCTTCACCACCGCGTGCTCGTCCACGTTCAGCTCCCGGGCGGACACCTTGGTGCCGCCGTGCTCCTCGTAGGCGTACAGGTGGGCGGAATAGGGTACGTGCTGGCTCTTCAGGAAGCGGGTGGCCGGCGTTTCCGGGGCGTTCCCGTGGGTGGGGTCGTCGTGGCGTGACATGGTGCTTCTCCATCGGGGCGGGCTACTCGCCCGCGCCGGATTCCGGGTGGGAGGCCAGGCTGCGCAGCAGGGCGCGCAGGCGGGCCGGGCGCAGGGGGCGGTTGAGGACGTTGGGCAGGGCCGGGTGGGCATCCCGCTCCGGGGCGACGACGATCACCGTGGCCTGTAGCAGGGTGGCGGTCTCTTCGTCGGCGAAGGGACCGGGCTGGCGCTTGCAGTACAGGGTGACCGCGTAGGGGTCGTTGCGCCCCGGCAGGAGCCGGCCCGGCGGCAGGGGCAGTTCCTCGTGGCGGATAGCGTAGCCCCAGCCGGTCAGGGTTGCCAACAGGGCGCGCTCGTCCTCGTTGGGGGGGAAAGCCGACAGCACGGTGACGCCCGGCCCCCGGGGCGCGGCGCCGAGGCGCGGGCGCAGGGGACTGGGAATGACCACGCCGAAGACCGTGCCGACACCGGGGCGCGAGGCGAAGCGGATGCGGTGGCCGAGCAGGTCCGAGAGGCGGCGCACGATGGCCAGGCCCAGGCCCAGGCCCTTTTCCGCCTGGCGGGCGGCGTTGCCGACCTGGTAGAACTCTTCGAAGATGCCGTCCTGGTGCTCCAGGGGCACGCCGATACCGTTATCCCGCACCTCGATGCGCAGGTGCTCGGGGCCGTGGCGCCGGGCGCAGACCATGACGTGGCCGCCCGGGGTGAACTTGATGGCGTTGTCGATCAGGTTGCCGAGCAGGCGCGACAGCAGGGCAGGGTCGGTCTCGATCAGCCCCAGGCCGCGGCGCGGTGTGTGGAAGCTCAACGCCACCGCGGCGGCCTCGGCCAGGGGGGCGTAGGTGGCGGCCAGGCTGGTGAACAGCTCGGATACCGGCAGGGTGTGGCGTTCCGGGTCGATGCGGGTCAGGTCGAGGCGGGAGATTTCCAGCAGGCTTTCCAGCTGGTCGCCCATGGCCCCGGTGGCCACCTCGATGCGCTTGAGCACCGCCTGCTGCTCCGGCGCCAGGTGCGTCTGGCGCAGGTCGGAAAGGAACATGCGCAGGGCGTGCAGGGGCTGGCGAAGATCGTGGCTGGCGGCGGCGAGGAAGCGGGTCTTGGCCCGGTTGGCCCGCTCCGCGTCGCGGCGGCGGGTCTCGATCTCACGGGTGGCCTGGCGCACCCGCTGGGCCAGGTTGTCTCGGTGGCCGGTCAGTTCCACGGTCAGCGCCCGCAGGCCGATGAACTGGCGGCGGACGAGCAGGCCGGCGATGAGCAGGGAGATGGCCGCTACCCCCACCAGGGCCATCACCTGGACCTGGCGGGTGCGCCACTGGCGCAGGGTGCTCTCGGTAGTGCGCACGGTGACGATGCGCAGGTCGTCGTAGCCCGGCACTTCCACCTGGGCGAGCAGGTGGCGCTCGCTGCGCAGGGTCTCGGCCAAGGGGCTGGCGTGGCGGAAATCCCGGTCGGCCATCACCTCGCGGAAGTCGCGGCCCAGGTATTCGTCCTGATCCTCGGCATCCTGGCGGCACAGGGCCACCAGGATGCCGGCGCTGTTGACCAGGGCGGCCTGGAACGAATCCTCGGGCCGGGTGCTCCAGCAGAAATCCTCGAAATACTGGGGTTCCAGGGCGGCCATCAGCACCCCGGCGAAATTGCGGTTGGGCCGCTCCAGGCGGCGCGCCACGGCGTAGGTGTGGCGGTTGCTGTTGCGGCCGATGTAGGGACCGTAGCGGGTGCGGGCCTCGCCGGACTTGAGGCGCTCGAAATAGACCCGGTCGGCGATGTTGATCGGGTTGGCCGGGTAGAACGAGCCGGAGAAGCGCTGGGTGCCCTTGTCGTCGAAGACGATCAGGTGGCGGATCTGGGGCAGGGTCCGGGTCATGCGCACGCGCAGGAATTCGTGGCCCCGGGCGTCGGACCAGTCCCACCAGCGGTGGCCGCTGGAGAGGTCGCGGTTGAGTTCGTCGAGCAGCACCTCGACGCTGTCGAAGGAGCGGGCGGCGTGCTCGGCGAGCAGGCGGGCGTGCTGGGTCAGGGCCTGTTCGCCGGCCTTCAGCTCCTGGTCCCGGGCCACCAGGATGTCCACCACGAAGGCGATCAGTACCAGGAAGACGGTGAACAGCCCGTAGGCGTACAGCACCGGGTTGGGCGCGCGCGGGTCGTCCTGGCCTCCGGCGTAGCCGCTCAGGGTGGGGAAGAAGGGCGGCGTGCCCGTGCCCGGCTCGACCGCTTCGGAAGGCGGGGCCGGGGGCGGCGCTGCGGGATGGGTGGTCACGGCGAGGAGTTCGGGCAAGGCGCGGGCCGGGGGAAGAGGGCGCGATCCCCATAGCATACCAGCCTGCGGGCTGCCCGCCGGCGGCCGGGCCGGCGTCTCAGCCCCGGGGATGGTGCTGGGCGTGCAGGGTCTTCAGCCGTTCCCGGGCGACGTGGGTGTAGATCTGGGTGGTGGAGATGTCGGCGTGGCCGAGCAGCAGTTGCACCACCCGCAGGTCGGCGCCGTGGTTGAGCAGGTGGGTGGCGAAGGCGTGGCGCAGCACGTGGGGCGACAGGCGGGCCGGGTCGATGTCGGCCTGGGGGGCGTAGCGCTTGATCAGGGTCCAGAACATCTGCCGGGTCATGGCAGCGCCCCGGGCGGTGACGAACAGGTCGTCGCCGCTGCGCTGCCCCATCAGGCCGGGCCGGGCCTCGGCCAGGTAGCGCTCCAGCCATTCCAGGGCCAGTTCGCCCAGGGGCACCAGACGTTCCTTGGCGCCCTTGCCCAGCACCCGCACCACCCCCATGTCGAAGTTCACTTCGAAGAGGCGCAACCCTACCAGTTCCGAGACGCGCAGGCCGGTGGCGTAGAGGGTTTCCAGCATGGCCCGGTCGCGCAGGCCCAGGGGGGTGGTCACGTCCGGGGCGGCCAGCAGGGCCTCCACGTTCTCTTCCGAGAGCACCTTGGGCAGGCGCTCGGCCCGGCCGGGCATGGCCAGGGTGGCGGTGGGGTCGTCGGCGCGCCGGCCCCGCACGGCCAGCCAGCGGTAGTAGCGGCGCAGGGTGGACAGGTGGCGCGACTGGGAAGTGGCCTTGTGCCCGGCGGCCAGGTGGGCCAGGTAGCGGCCCAGGTCGGTGGCGCCGGCGGCGGCCAGGGGCGCGCCGTCCCGTTCCGCCAGCCAGCGGGACAGGCCGGTCAGGTCGGCCCGGTAGCTCGACAGGGTGGTCTTGGCCAGGCCGTCCTCCAGCCATAGGGCGTCGCAGAACAGGTCGATCTCGGCCAGGTCTTCCGGGCGGGGCGGAACGGGCTCGGCCGCCGCCGGGGAGGCAGTGGCGGCGCTGGTACGGGCCGCGCTCATGCCGACAGGATGCCCTCGTGGGTGAGCAGCCAGCGCTTGATGGCGAGCAGGAAGCCACCCCGTTCCCGGGCGAAGCCGCCCAGGCCGTCGTTGAAGCCGGCGTTGGCGGCCACCACCCGGTGGCAGGGCACCACCAAGGGGTAGGGGTTGGCGCCGCAGGCACCGCCCACGGCCCGGGGGGCGCTGTGGATGGCCTTGGCCAGGGCGCCATAGGTGACGGTCTCCCCCGGCGGGATGGCGGCGATGCCGTCCCACACCCGGCGCTGGAACGGCGTGCCGCAGGGGGCCAGGGGCAGGGTGAAGGGGGCGCCGGGGGCGGCGGCGTAGGCTTCCAGCTGCCGCACCGCCAGGGCAGCCAGGGGCGAGTCGATCCGGGGCGCCGCCGCGGCGGCTTCCGGCGGGAGGAAGTCGATCTCGGTGATGCAGTCCCGGTCGCAACGGATGCCCAGGGCGAACACCGGGTGGGCGGGGGGCATGGCGACGATGGCCTGGTAGGGCGTGGGGGAAGCGGTCATGGCGAAGCCGGGCAGGGGCGCAGTTCGATCACCGCATTATCGGGGATCGTACCGCCGCCGGCCAGCCAGCCGGGCAGGGGGCGGCAGTCGCCGGCCACGCACAGGGTGTAGGGGGGCACGTAGGGCGACTGGGTCAGGCGCACCGCCGGCAGGGGCGGCAGGCCGGGGCGGTAGTGCCAGACCCCGTCGCGCAGCACGGCGCCTTCGGGAATCTCCATGCCGGCGCCGCTGCCGCGGATGCGGGCCTCGGTGATCGTCACCCCGGGCCCGGCCGTGGGCGGGGCGGAGGCGGTGACAGTGGAAAGGCCTGTGGAAGTGGCCGGGTCCGCGACCGCCCAGTCCTCTTCCCAGCGAATCTTCTCGATGGAGTGGGTCCAGGCCAGGGTGGCGGTGGCGGCGGGCAGGACCGTCGTCCGGGCGGGGGTGGCCCCGGCGGGTTCCCCCGCCAGGGCCAGGCACAGGGCCAGCGCTGCGGCCATGGCCGGGATGGCTCGCCGGTCAGCCGGCGGTGGCGGCCGCCGCCTGGCCGCGCCGGCGCAGGGCCTGCCAGGCGAGGAAGGCCGCCGCCAGGACGAAGCCGATGTCGTCGGTGATCGGCGCGGCGGCCACCAGGAAGCCGGCGCCCAGGGCGGCCAGCAGCCGGGCCGGCCAGGACAGGGGCTGCCACAGGTAGCCCACCGCCGCCGCGCCCCACAGGCAGATGGCGAGCAGGGCCTTGGCGACGATGTAGCCTACCCCGAGCACGGTCCAGTCGCCTTGCAGCATCAGCAGCGGGTCGTAGACCGCCATGTAGGGCACGACGAAGCCGGCGATGGCGATCTGGGTGGCCTTGAAGCCGATCTTCATCGGCGAATCCTTGGCGATCGACGCCGCGGCGAAGGCGGCCAGGGCTACCGGCGGGGTCAGGTCGGCCATGATGCCGAAGTAGAAGACGAACATGTGGCTGACGATCAGCGGCACTCCGAGCTTGAGCAGGGCCGGGGCGGCGATCGAGCTGGTGATGATGTAGTTGGGGATGGTGGGGATGCCCATGCCCAGGATCAGGCAGACGATCATGGTCAGCACCAGGGAGAGGAACAGGCTCTGCTCGCCCACGTGCAGGATGAAGCCGGCGAAGCTGGAGGCGGCGCCGGTCAGGGTGAGAACGCCGATGATGACGCCGACGATGGCGCAGGCCACACCCACCGGCAGGGCCTGGCGGGCCCCGTCGGCCAGGGACAGCTTGAGGGTGTGCAGGGTCTTGCCACCGCCCTTGAGGCCGATCACCACCGCCACCAGCAGGGCGATGGTCCCCAGCACCGGGACGATGCCCCATTCGATGAACGTGGCGGCGCCCAGGCCGCAGGCCAGCCAGAACACGTAGCGGAAGGCCTGGTGGCTGATGCGCGCGGCCACCGCGGCCCCCAGGATCAGGATGGCGGTCAGGGCCAGCCCCATCATGCCCGAGAACATCGGGGTGAAGCCGTGGAAGAGCATGTACACCAGCACCGCCAGGGGCAGCACCAGGTACCAGCTTTCCTTGAGGGCGCGCCAGGGGTTGGGGCACTGGTCCTTGGGCAGGCCGAACAGGCCCTTGCGTCCGGCTTCCAGGTGCACCATCCAGAAGGCGGTGAAGTAGTAGAGCAGGGCCGGGATCACCGCCGCCTTGACGATCTCGGCGTAGGGCACGTTGAGGGTTTCGGCCATGATGAAGGCCACCGCCCCCATCACCGGCGGCATGATCTGGCCGCCCATGGAGGACGTGGCCTCCACCGCTCCGGCGAACACCGACGAGTAGCCGAAGCGCTTCATCAGCGGAATGGTGAACTGGCCCACGGTGAGCACGTTGGCCACCCCGGAGCCGGAGATGGTGCCCATGAAGCCGGACGAGATCACCGCCACCTTGGCCGGGCCGCCCTTGGCGTGGCCGACCAGGCCCAGGGCCAGGGAGTTGAACAGGTGGATCATGCCGGCGTGTTCGAGGAAGGCGCCGAACAGGATGAACAAAAAGATGTAGGTGGCCGACACCAGGGTGGGGATGCCGAATATGCCCTCGGTGCCCAGGGCCAGCTGGTTCACGATCTGGTCGAAGCCGTAGCCCCGGTGGGCCACCACTTCCGGCAGGTACTGGCCGAAGAAGCCGTAGGCGAGAAAGCTGGCGCAGACCAGGGGCAGGGCCAGGCCGAGGATGCGCCGGGCCGCTTCGAAGAGCAGCACCACCAGGGCGGCGCCCACCACCAGGTCGGTGGTGGACGGGTCGCCGGAGCGCTGGATCAGGTCGGCCTCGAACACCCAGTGGTAGGTGCCGAGAGTGAAGGACACCAGGGCCAGCATGGCGTCCAGGGGGGCGATGCGGTTCAGCTTGCCGTGCTTGCTCCAGGGGTAGAGGAGAAAGGTCAGGGCGAGCAGAAAACCCACGTGCAGCGAGCGGGTGGCCAGGCTGGACAGGGGGTGGAAGGCGGCCACCACCAGCTGGTAGGTGGAAAAGGCCAGGCAGATGGTGGTGAAGGTCTTCAGCGCCCAGCCGCCCAGCTTGCGCTGGGTGCCGTGCTCGTTGAATTCCTCGGCGGCGCCGTCGGCGTGATCGGCGCGGCCGGCACGATCGGAAGATTCCGGCGCCAGGCCGGGCAGGGCGTGGGGGGATGTCATGGTCAAACCTCTGCGGGGGTTTGTTGCCGCGAAACTGGCGTGGCGGAAAGCCAGGCGGGGCGCGGTGTTCGGAGGTTGGTGGCCTGGGAGCCGCGCCAGTTCTCGATCTTCAGGGGCATGCCGTGGAGATCAAGCACTGGCGCGGGGTTTGGCTGGGCCGGGGAGTAGGGCGCCGCTTACTTGAGCAGCCCGGCTTCCCGGTAGTAGCGCTCGGCCCCCGGGTGCAGCGGCACCGGTGGGTTCTTGGCCGCATCCGCCTTGCTGATCGCCTTGGCGGCGGCGTGGGCGGCGGTGAGCTGGTCCAGGTTGTCGAACATCGACTTGGTCATGGCATACACCGTGTCGGCGGGCACGCCCTCGTGGGTGACCAGGAAGTTCTGGATCTTCACCGTGGTCACGTCGGCGTTCTGGCCTTCGTAGGTCTTGGCCGGCACCACGCCGGGCTGGTAGGCGGCGTCGCCGATCTTGGCCACCACCTCGGCGGGCACCGGCACCACCACGATCTTCTGCGCCGTGGCCAGGTCGCGCAGGGCCGAGACGCCGAGGCCGGCGGATTGCAGGGTGACGTCGAGCTGGCGGTTCTTCATCAGCTCCACCGACTCGCCGAAGGGCAGGTACTCGACCTTGGCGAAGTCCTTGTAGGTCAGGCCGGCAGCCTTGAGCACGGCCCGGGCGTTGAGCTCGGTGCCGGACTTGGGCGCCCCCACCGAGATGCGCTTGCCCTTGAGGTCGGCCAGGGTGCGGATGCCGGAATCGGCGCTGGCGACGATCTGGATGTAGTTGGGGTAGATGCCGGCGACGGTGCGCAGCTTCTTCAGGGGCATCTTGAACCCCGCCTCCTCGTCGCCCTTCCAGGCGTCCGAGAGGGCGTCGCCCAGGGTGAAGCCGATTTCGCCGCGGCCGGCCTGGAGCAGGTTGAGGTTTTCGGCGCTGGCCTTGGTGGCCTGGACCGAGGCCTTGGCGTTGGGCAGGGCCTTGCCGTAGATCTGGGAGAGGGCCACGCCCATGGGGTAATACACCCCGCTGGTGCCGCCGGTCAGCACGTTGATGAATTCCGCGCCCCGGGCCGCGGTGGTGCCGAGCGTGCCGAGGGCGAGGGTGGTGGACAACAACAGGGTGTGAAGCAGTTTGCTCATGGTTTGTCTCCGTTGATTTTTTAGGTGGACCTGAACACTGCGGTTACGGAAGAGAGGGGTGGGACTGGGGTGGTGCCTTGCTCCGCGAAGGGGGTGAAGAAGAAAGGTGAATAAGAGGGGTGGCGTGGCGGCCCCGGCTCAGGCCTCAGACCTCACACGACGCCGCCGGCCCGCAGGGCGGCGATGTCCTGGGGACTATAGCCCATTGATGTCAGTACGGCGTCAGTGTGTTCCCCCAGGACCGGCGGCGCCTGGCGGTAGGCCACCGGGGTGGCCGACAGGTGCAGGGGATTGCCCACTCCGGGGGCGCGGCCGCCGGCGGCGTGGGGCAGGTCGAGCTTGAGGCCCCGGTGCTGCACCTGGGGGTCGGCGAAGACCCGGTCCAGGGTATTGATCGGGCCGCAGGGCACGGCCTCGGCCTCCAGGGCGGCGATCCAGGCGTCGGTGGTGCGGGTCACGGTGACCTGGCGCATCAGCGGGATCAGCTCGGCGCGATGGCGCACCCGGGCCGGGTTGGTGGCGAAGCGCGGGTCGTGGGCCCACGCCGAGTGCCCGGCCACCGCGCACCAGCGGGCGAACTGGCCGTCGTTGCCGATGGCCAGGATCATGTCGCCGTCGGCGGTGGGGAAGTCCTGGTAGGGGACGATGTTGGGGTGGGCGTTGCCCATGCGCTTGGGCACGGCGCCCGACACCAGGTAGTTGAGGGCCTGGTTGGCCAGGCAGGCCACCTGCACGTCGAGCAGGGCCACGTCGATGTGCTGGCCCTCGCCGCTGGCGGCCCGGTGCAGCAGCGCGGCCTGGATGGCGTTGGCGGCGTAGAGGCCGGTGAGGATGTCGGTGAGGGCCACCCCTACCTTCTGCGGCCCTTCGCCGTCCTCCCCGTCGGGGCGGCCGGTCAGGCTCATCAGCCCGCCCATGCCCTGGATCAGGAAGTCGTAGCCGGCCCGGGGGGCGTAGGGGCCGTCCTGGCCGAAGCCGGTGATGCTGCAATAGACCAGCCTCGGGTTGAGCGCCGCGAGGCTGGCGTAGTCCAGGCCGTAGGGCGCCAGCCCGCCGACCTTGAAGTTCTCCACCACCACGTCGGCCCGGGCGGCCAGTTGCTTGACCAGGGCCTGGCCCTCGGGCCGGGTGAAATCCACCGTCACCGACTGCTTGTTGCGGTTGGTGCACAGGAAGTAGGCCGCGTCCCTGGTCGGCTGGCCGTCGCCGTCGGCTAGCCAGGGTGGTCCCCAGGCCCGGGTGTCGTCGCCGGCGCCGGGGCGCTCCACCTTGATCACGGTGGCACCCAGGTCGGCGAGCAGCTGGGTGGCCCAGGGGCCGGCCAGCACCCGGGACAGGTCGAGGACGGTGATGCCGGCCAGGGCCCCGGCAGGGGGCGGAGCCTGGCTGGCGGTTGCGCTGGCGCCCATGGCGGTGCTCAGAAGAAGGCCTGGATGCCGGTCTGGGCGCGGCCGAGCACCAGGGCGTGCACGTCGTGGGTGCCCTCGTAGGTGTTCACCGCCTCCAGGTTGAGCACATGGCGGATCACGTGGTACTCGTCCGAGATGCCGTTGCCGCCGTGCATGTCCCGGGCCACCCGGGCGATGTCCAGGGACTTGCCGCAGGAGTTGCGCTTGATCAGCGACACCATTTCCGGGGTGGCGCGGCCCTCGTCCATCAGGCGGCCGACGCGCAGCACCGATTGCAGGCCCAGGGCGATCTCGGTTTGCATGTCGGCCAGCTTCTTCTGGATCAGCTGGTTGGCCGCCAGGGGGCGGTCGAACTGCTTGCGCTCCAGGGTGTAGTTGCGCGCCGCGTGCCAGCAGAACTCGGCGGCACCCAGGGCGCCCCAGGCGATGCCGAAACGGGCCTTGGTCAGGCAGCCCAGGGGCGACTTCAAGCCGCCGGTCTTGGGCAGCAGGTTCTCGGCCGGGACGAACACCTCGTCCATGACGATCTCGCCGGTGATCGAGGCGCGCAGGGAAAACTTGCCCTCGATCTTGGGGGCCGAGAGGCCCTTCATGCCCTTTTCCAGGATGAAGCCGCGCACGTCCTCGGCCCGGTCGCCGTCGAGCTTGGCCCACACCACGAAGACGTCGGCGATGGGCGAGTTGGTGATCCACATCTTGGCGCCGTGCAGGACGAAGCCACCGTCCACACTCTTGGCCCGGGTGAGCATGCCGCCCGGGTCGGAGCCGACGTTGGGCTCGGTCAGGCCGAAGCAGCCGACCCATTCGCCGCTGGCCAGCCTGGGCAGGTACTTCTCGCGCTGGGCTTCGGAGCCGTAGGCCCAGATCGGGTACATGACCAGGGACGACTGGACGCTCATGGCCGAGCGGTAGCCGGAATCGACCCGCTCCACCTCCCGGGCGATCAGGCCGTAGCCGACGTTGGACAGCCCGGCGCAGCCGTAGCCCTCGATGGTGCAGCCGAGAAAGCCCAGGGCGCCCATCTCGGTGAAGATGTCCCGGTCGAAGGTCTCGTGCCGGTGCGCCAGCAGCACCCGGGGCATCAGCTTGTCCTGGCAGTAGGCATGGGCGGTGTCGGCGATCAGGCGCTCCTCGTCGCTCAACTGGTCGCGGAACAGGAAGGGGTCTTCCCACTGGAAGCGGGCTTTTTCGGCCATGGATGTCTCCTCGTCTCGATTTTGGCCCGGGGCGCGGCGGCCTCGGGAAGCGGTTCGTTGCGGCGGCGGATCGGGCAGTGCGCGGTCGGGGTGGGGCGCAGTGGTGTTGCTTGTTCCGTTGTGCGGAACTGTGATTTAATAAAGTGGAATCATCTTGGCAAAAAACCAAAAGAAATGGAAGTGGCGATGGGGAAAATTGCCAACAAACTGGATGGCGATTCCGCTGTGCAGAATGACGAGGTCGGGGTGAATGCGGCCGACACCACCGACCGCAACCGGGTCACCGCCCTGGAGCGGGGGCTGGCCATCCTGCGCTGCTTCACCGCCCGGGACCGGGGCGGCCTGAGCAACGGCGAGATCGCCGCCCGCACCGGCCTGGCCAAATCCACCGTGTCCCGGCTCACCTACACCCTCACCACCCTGGGCTACCTGCGCTGGGACGAGGCCGCGGGCACCGCCGGCCGCTACCGGGTCGGCCCCTCGGTGCTGGCCCTGGGCTACGTGGCCCTGGGCAACATCGGCATGCGCGAGCAGGCCCGGCCGCTGATGCAGGACCTGGCCGACTATTCCAGCGCCCTGGTGTCCCTGGCTACCCGGGACCGGCTGGCCATGATCTACCTGGAAAACTGCCGGCCCCGTTCCCTGACCACCCTCAAGGTCAGCGTCGGCATGCAGATGCCGATGGCCAGCACCTCCATCGGCCGCGCCTTCCTGGCCGCCCTGCCGGCGGCCGAGCGGGAGTTTTTGATGGACCAGTTGGCTCGCCGCGAGGGCGACGCCTGGGCCGAACAGCGGGCCGGGCTGGACAAGGCCTTCGCCGACGTGGCGGCCCGGGGCTACTGCGTGTCCATCGGCGAATGGCAGCGCGACACCAACGCCGTGGCCGCGCCCCTCACTTGCCCGGACGGCGAGGTGCTGGCCCTCTCCCTGTCCGGCCCGGCCTTCGCCCTGACGCCCCAGCGCATCGAGGAAGACCTGGGGCCGCGCCTGGTGTACCTGGCTCGCTCCATCGAGGCGGCGGCGGGGTAGGCGGCGGGGCCAACGGCGCTCCGCTGCCGCCTCGTACGCCCGCCGGCGGCGTTCGCCTGGGGCGGTAGTTGGGATGGCCGGGGCATACGGCGTGCCGATCCTGAACGCCGAAAAAGCAAATCCCGCGTCCCTATTGGATTTCCGAGGTGTCATGCCGGAAAGCCAATAGGGACGCGGGGTTCCGCTATGGGTGCCTGGAGATGCCCGCCCGGCGCGACGTTCCGGGCGGGTGTCGGCCGGAACGGAGACGTGGTGCGCAAAAAAAACGGCGGCCCGAATCCACCGGGCCGCCGTTGCTGGGGCGCTGTTCGAGACGGCGCCTTACTTCTTGCCGAGCAGACCCTCTTTCAGGTCGTCCTGGGCCGGTTTGGCGCCGAGCCAGATGCGCAGCAGGGCCCGGTTGAAGTCCTCGCCGGGGATCGGGGCGCCTTTGGCGCTGCCGTTGACCAGCAGCTGGGTGCCCTTCTCCGGGGTGTAGTCGAGGACCACGCTGGTGCCCTTCTTGGCCTCGCCCAGGGACAGCAGGGTGTCGGTGAACGCCTGCACCTTGGGCTTGAGGGCGGCCAGCTCGGCGTCCGCCGTGTTCTTGACGATGCCCTCGTTGAGGGCGTCGGCGAACTGCTGGGCCGACAGGTCGCGCAATAGGCTGATGCCGATGCGCCGGGGCCCCTTGGCGGCCAGCACGGCGTCGGCCGTGGCGGCCTTTTCCGGCAGGTACAGGGCCATGGCGTACACCTTGAAGAACACCTTGGTGCGCAGGCCGCCGCCGTTGAGCTGGAGCTCGCTGGCGCCGACCTTGACGCGGTCGTCGAAGGCAACGCCGCCGAACTCGGCGGCCTGGGCGGCGCCAGCGGCGAGGAAGAGGGATAGGGACAGGGCAAGGGTGGAGGCGGCGGGCGCGAAACAGCGCCCCGCGCTCCGCAGCGTCCGGCGGGACGCCTCAGGCAGGGGATGGTTCATAGTCTCCTCAACGGTCATCGGGGTTGTTATGTGTTTTGCGCCGCCGCTTCACCCCGTGAGCGGTGGCGTCCCTCTGCCTTGCCGGTACTGCGCGCCGGCCCGCGGGAGGCGGGCCGGCGATGTTGCTCAAAACGAATTGCGGATGGCTGGGCTGCCGGCCTCAGCCGCGCACCTGGCCGGTGCCCAGCACCACCCACTTCTGGCTGGTCAGCCCTTCCAGGCCCACCGGGCCCCGGGCGTGGATCTTGTCGGTGGAAATGCCGATCTCGGCGCCCAGGCCGTACTCGAAGCCGTCGGCGAAACGGGTCGAGGCGTTGACCATGACCGAGGCCGAATCCACTTCGCGCAGGAAGGTCAGCGCCCGGGCGTAGTCCTCGGTGACGATGGCCTCGGTGTGGTTCGACGAGTAGCGGGCGATATGGTCCATGGCCTCGTCCAGGCCGGCCACCACCTTGACGGCGATGATCGGGGCGAGGAATTCGGTGGCGTAGTCCTCGTCGCTGGCCGGCACGGTGTTCGGCACCAGGGCGGCGGTCTCGGCGCAGCCGCGGATTTCCACCCCCTTGCCCTGGAGCATGGCGGCGATGCGCGGCAGCAGGGTCGGGGCGATGGCTCGGGCGATCAGCAGGGACTCGGCGGTGTTGCAGGTGCCGTAGCGCTGGGTCTTGGCGTTCTCGACGATCGCGAGGGCTTTTTCCGGATCGGCCTTGTCGTCCACATAGACATGGCAGTTGCCGTCCAGGTGCTGGATCATCGGCACCCGGGATTCGGCCAGCAGGCGGGCGATCAGGCCCTTGCCGCCGCGCGGCACGATCACATCCACGTACTCGCGCATGGTGATCAGCTCGCCCACGGCGGCCCGGTCGGTGGTGTCCACCACCTGCACCGCGTCGGCGGGCAGCCCGGCGGCGGCCAGGCCTTCCTGGACGCAGGCGGCGATGGCCCGGTTGCTGCGGATGGCTTCGGAACCGCCGCGCAGGATGCAGGCGTTGCCCGACTTGAGGCACAGGGCGGCGGCGTCCACCGTCACGTTGGGGCGGGCCTCGTAGATGATGCCGATGACCCCCAGGGGCACGCGCATCTTGCCCACCTGGATGCCGGAGGGGCGGAACTTCAGGTCGGAGATTTCGCCCACCGGATCGGGCAGGGCGGCGACTTGTTCGACGCCCTCGGCCATGGCGGCGATGGTCTTGGCCGACAGGGTCAGGCGGTCGACCATGGCCGGCTCCAGCCCGTTGGCCTTGGCGGCGGCCACGTCCTCGGCGTTGGCGGCGAGCAGCTTTTCCGCGTCGCGGCGCAGGGCTGCGGCAATGGTGGCGAGGGCCTTGTTCTTGAGGCCGGTGTCGGCCCGGGCCACGGCCCGGGAGGCGGCCCGGGCGCGCTGGCCCAGGGTCTGCATGTACGCGTGAATGTCCATCGAAGGCTTCCGGCGCGGCCGCCTGGGGCGGCCGGCGCGACTGGTGGGGAAGCTTTCGATTATAGGGCGGGCGGCGGCTGGGGCAACCCCAGGGGGCGCCGAAATCGGGGATGGCCGGGCGGAAAGCGGCCGAAGGGGCGACGAACGGGCCGGAAAGACGAGGGAAGGGCCGGTAAACGTAATGGTCGCGGCGGGGTGTTGCCGGCGGCGCCAGGGCAGCGTACCTTTGCCGTCGGACGGCCGCATTGTCCGTTTTGCGTCAGATCAGAGAAAAACCGGGAACCTCTTTCGTCTCCCGGGTCTAACGGGATATTCTTGCAAGACCATGGTTGGCGTGTGGTTTCTTGCGCCGTAATTTTTTATTTTGCCCGTCGTCACGACGTTTGCCGTCATGTCCAAGAAATTGATTCTCCCTGCTGAAATCAAAGTCTGTGCAACATGCAGTTACTGGGATGGTGAGCGCAAGGTCAGCGACGATAACCATGTGGTCGTCGTGAGCGAATGCGCGTCCGGCGAATGCCTGGTGAAGTCCAACAGCCAGCCCGGCCTGGCCTCCTACCCGGAGGAAAGCGGCTGCCTGTGGGAGCACCTGGACCCGGACCCCATCGACGAAGAGGTCGACCTCTCCGACCAGACTGACGTGCGCAAGGTGTCGGGCGCTTAAGCCCGGCAGTCCTTCGAGTCCTTCGAGTCCTTCGAGTCCTTCGATTTCGCACAACGCGGGCCCGGCGCTTGCCGCCGGTGCCGCAGTTCAGCGCAGGCCCGGCCTGCCGCCGGCGTTACGGGCGTTCCGCCCGGCCGATCCCGCCCCCAGTCCCATCCCCAGGCGCAGCAGTTCCAGCCAGGCGTCGCCGTCCTCGATCCCCTTGGCAATACGGTCCACCCGGGCGACCTGTTTCAGCGCCCGCGCCGGGCGATCGTCCCGCAGCCGGCCCAGGGCCTGCTTGAGCGCCCCCTGGCGCGGTCCCCAGACCCGGGCCTCCTTCAGCAGTGCATCCAACGGCCGCCCCGCCGCCACGCCTTGGGCCAGGGTGGCCAGGGCGCGCACCTCTTCCGTCACCGCCCAGATCACCAGGGGCAGGGCCTCGCCGCTCTGGCGCAGCGCATCCAGGATGCGCGCCATGCGCCCCGTGTCCCCCGCCAGCAGGGCCTCGCGCAGGCTGTCCAGGTCGTAGCGGGCCACGTCCAGCACTGCGTCCTTGACCTGTTCCAGGGTGAGTTCTGCCGCTTCCCGGCCCGTGGGGTAGAGCAGGGCCAGCTTCTGGATTTCCTGGTGGGCGGCGAGCAGGTTGCCCTCGACCCGTTCCGCCAGGAAGTGGAGCGCCTCGCGGCTGGCGCGCTGCTGCTGCCGGGCCAGCCGGCCGCCGATCCAGGCGGGCAGTTCGTCGAGGCGCGGGGCGTTGAGCTTGATCGCCACCCCGGCCTTTTCCAGGGCGGTGAACCAGGCCGACTTCTCGTCCTGCCAGTTGAGTTCCGGCAGGGTGACCAGCATCAGGCTGTCGTCGGAAAGCTGGCCGCAGTAGCGCTGCAAGGCCTCGGAGCCGTCCCGCCCGGGCTTGCCCGAGGGGATGCGCAGGTCGAGCAGGCTCTTGTCGCCGAACAGGGACAGGTTGCCGCCCCGGGTGAACAGTTCGCCCCAGTTGAAGCCGGGCAGCACCGTCAGCACGTCGCGCTCGGTGAAACCGCGCTGCCGGGCCGCGGCGCGGATGGCGTCGCCGGCCTCGATCACCAGCAGGGGTTCGTCCCCGTACAGCACGTAGAGGGACGCCAGGGGGCGGTTCCCGTCCAGGTGCGCGGCGAGGGCTTCCCCCTTGAGGATCATTGCTGGCCGTCGTCTGACGGGGGCAGGGGCTTCACCGCGGCCAGGCGGCGCATCACCTGCTGAACCAGGTCGCGCTGCATGTCCTGGCGCAGCAGTTCCTCTTCCTGCTGCTTGGAGAGGACTTCCTGGGCCACCGCCGGGTTCACCGTCACCACCCGCTGTTGCAGCAGGCTGGCGGGGGAAATCAGGCTGCGGCCCTTGGCGTCGGTGAGGGTGAAGCCGAAGCGGTAGCGCAGCTCGTATTCCCGCGCCTGGCCGGCGTTGTTCACCGACAGGACGAACTTCTCCATTGCGTCCTGGCTGATGCTGAAGACCGCATCGGCATCCTCGCGGCGCTCGGCCAGGGTGGTGGAGTTGCTGGCGCGCACGGCGCGCTTGAGCAGGGCGCCGAACTCGGAAGTGTCAGGCACCGCCACGTAAATCGACTTGAACGGCAGGGTCTGGGCGCCGCGCAGCTGGAAGCCGCAGGCCGCCAGCAGCAGGACGGCGGTCAGGGCGACCAGCCAGGTGCGGAAAGTCCTCATGGGGTTCCCCGGTTAGACCACGATGTTGACCAGACGCCCCGGCACCACCACCACCTTCTTGGCCGGCTTGCCTTCCATGAACTTCTGGGCCGCCTCAGAGGCCAGGGCGGCGGCTTCGATGCTGCCCTTGTCGGCGTCGGCGGCCACCTTCAGGCTGCCGCGCAGCTTGCCGTTCACCTGGATCATCAGCTCGATCTCGTCCTGCTTGAGGGCGGCCGGATCGGCCTTGGGGAACGGGGCGTGCACCGCGTCGGCGCCGGGCTTGAGCTCGGCGTAGAGGGCCTGGCCGATGTGGGGGGCGATGGGGAAGAGCATCAGCACCGCCGCCTCCAGCACCTCCTGGGCCAGGCTGCGGCCGGCGGCATCGTTCAGGTCGGTCTTGTCGTAGGCGTTGAGCAGCTCCATCACGGCGGCCACGGCGGTGTTGAACTGCTTGCGCCGGCCGTAGTCGTCGGCCACCTTGGCCATGGTCTGGTGCAGCTTGCGGCGCAGGTCCTGCTGGGCGCCGCCGAGCCCGTCGCTGCTGGTCGCAGCCGGGACGAGGCCGGCCTGGGTGTGGTCGTAGACCAGCTTCCACAGGCGGCGCAGGAAGCGGGCGGCCCCTTCGACCCCGGCGTCGGACCATTCCAGGGACTGGTCGGGTGGGGCGGCGAACATCATGAACAGGCGGGCCGTGTCGGCGCCGTACAGGTCCATCAGGGATTGCGGGTCCACGCCGTTGTTCTTCGACTTGGACATTTTCTCGGTGCCGCCGATGATCACCGGGGCGCCGTCGGCCTTGAGGGTGGCGCCGGTGGGGCGGCCGCGCTCGTCGGTGACCACGTCCACGTCGGCCGGATTGAGCCACAGCTTCTTGCCGCCGTCACCCTCGCGGTAGAAGGTGGGGGCCACCACCATGCCCTGGGTAAGCAGGTTGGCGAAGGGCTCGTCGAGCTTGAGGTCGCCGAACAGGCCCACGTCGCGCATCAGCTTGGTGAAGAAGCGGGAGTAGAGCAGGTGCAGGATGGCGTGCTCGATGCCGCCGATGTACTGGTCGATGCCGCCCTTGCACCAGTAGGCGACGCGCTCGTCCACCATGGCTTGGTCGTTGTCCGGGCAGGCGTAGCGCAGGAAGTACCAGGAGGACTCGACGAAGGTGTCCATGGTGTCGGTTTCGCGGCGGGCCGGCTTGCCGCACTTGGGGCAGGTGCACTCGTAGAACTCGGGCATCTTGGCCAGGGGCGAGCCGGCGCCGGTGATTTCCACGTTCTCCGGCAGCACCACGGGCAGCTGGTCGTCGGGCACGGGCACGTCGCCGCAGGACTCGCAATGGATCACCGGGATCGGGCAGCCCCAGTAGCGCTGGCGGGAAATGCCCCAGTCGCGCAGGCGGAACTGCACCTTCTTCTCGCCCAGGCCCTTGGCGGCCAGATCGGCGGCGATGGCGTCCACGGCAGCCTCATAGGTCAGGCCGTCGTACTTGCCGGAATTGACGCAGGTGCCGCGGGTCTTGTCGCCGTACCATTCCTGCCAGCCGTCCAGGCTGAAGGTCTCGCCTGCGGCAGCGATGACCTGCTTGATGGCCAGGTTGTACTTCTTGGCGAAGGCAAAGTCCCGCTCGTCGTGGGCGGGCACCGCCATCACGGCGCCTTCGCCGTAGCCCATCAGCACGTAGTTGCCGACCCACACTTCCACCTTGTCGCCGGTTAGGGGGTGCTGGACGAAGATGCCTGTGGGCATGCCCTTCTTTTCCATGGTGGCGATGTCGGCCTCGGCCACGCCGCCCTGCTTGCATTCCTCGATGAAGGCGGCGAGCTCCGGGTTGTCCCGGGCGGCGCGGGTGGCCAGCGGATGCTCGGCGGCCACAGCGCAGAAGGTCACGCCCATGATGGTGTCGGCCCGGGTGGTGAACACCCACAGCTTGTCCTGCTTGCCGTCCAGCTCGTAGGGGAAGGCGAAGCGCACGCCGGTGCTCTTGCCGATCCAGTTCTTCTGCATCAGGCGCACCTGCTCGGGCCAGCCCGGCAGTTGGTCCAGGTCGGCCAGCAGTTCGTCGGCGTAGGCGGTGATCTTCATGTAGTACATGGGGATCTCGCGCTTTTCCACCAGGGCGCCGGAGCGCCAGCCGCGGCCGTCGATGACCTGCTCGTTGGCCAGCACGGTGTGGTCCACCGGGTCCCAGTTCACGGTGCCCAGCTTCTTGTAGATCAGGCCCTTCTCAAAGAGGCGGGTGAACAGCCATTGCTCCCAGCGGTAGTACTGGGGCGTGCAGGTGGCCAGTTCCCGGGACCAGTCGATGGCAAAGCCCAGGCGCTGGAGCTGGCTGCGCATGTAGTCGATGTTGGCGTAGGTCCACTTGGCCGGGGGCACGTTGTTGGCCAGGGCGGCGTTTTCCGCCGGCATGCCGAAGGCGTCCCAGCCCATGGGCTGCAGCACGTTGTAGCCCTGCATCTTGTAGAAGCGGGACAACACGTCGCCGATGGTGTAGTTGCGCACGTGGCCCATGTGCAGCTTCCCGGAGGGGTAGGGGAACATGGACAGGCAGTAGTACTTGGGCTTGCTGGCGTCTTCGACGGCCCGGGCGGCCCCGGTCTGGTCCCAGTGGGCCTGGGCGGCGCGCTCGATCTCGGCGGCGTTGTATTTTTCCTGCATGGCTTCCTGCTTCGGCACGTGAGTGCGGCAAAAGGGATAAACCGCCGATTATAGCGGCCGGGACCCCGGTCCCCCAGCGCTACCGGGAAAACAGTGGGCAAAACGCAGCCGGCAAAAACGCCGATGCCCGCCGGAGGGCGGGCATCGGAAGGCGCGGGGCGGGCAGCGTGGAGCGCCATTGGGTGCTCCGGGCTGCGGCGTCAGCGGCCGTTGCTGCGCTTTTGTACCAGCATCCCGGTCACGGTGTCGTTCCAGGTGTTCTGCCAGAAGCGCGCGGCGTTTTCCGCTGCCATCAGGCCGAAGATGGCCATGCGGCCCTGATGGCGCCAGAACCAGGAAAGGCGGGCGGGGGTGTTGCTGTAGCCGTGGCGCACGGTGCCGAAGGCGGCGGCTTCCACGTTGTCGAGGAAGCGCTCCACCGACAGCTTGTGGAACGCCGGGCCTTCGCTACAGCCGGCGATGGTGGCGGCCTCGCGCACGGCGCGCTTCCACAGCTTGGTGGCGTGGTCGTCGGTGATCCCGGCTTTGCGGGCCACCCAGGGGAGGATTTTCGGGGTGTTCATGCTGGTTTCTCCTCGTCGGTTGGACGGAGGTGTAAAAGCCAGAATGCGTTGCCGACGGCAATGCGGGGTTCCGGCGATCCGGTCGTCCTTGTGGGGGCCGGATGGGTTATTGTGCGATGCAGCAGAATTATAACCCGTTTGTTTGAGCCGTGCTTTTGACTTTTGTTCAGTTTGGTAACGACGCCATGTTGCAATGCAAGAAGCATTGGCAGGGCGGCGATGGCCCCGGGCGCCGCCGGCCGGAAAGGGCGGGATGGCTATAATTCTCCCCTTGTCGATTCCCACCTATGCCCCCGGCCCCGCCGTTGCACCCGGGCCGCCGCCTCCCATGACCCTTTCCGTTCCCGAATCCGGCTTGCTCGCCAACCTCAACCCGCCCCAGTACCAGGCCGTCACCCTGCCGGCCCAGTCGGCCCTGATCCTGGCCGGGGCCGGTTCGGGCAAGACCCGGGTGCTCACCACCCGCATCGCCTGGCTGATCGCCACCCACCAGGTCAGCCCCCACGGCATTTTGGCTGTGACTTTCACCAACAAGGCGGCCAAGGAAATGGTCACCCGCCTGGGGGCGATGATCCCGGTGAACCCGCGGGGGATGTGGATCGGCACCTTCCACGGCCTGTGCAACCGGCTGCTGCGCGCCCACTACAAGGACGCCGGCCTGCCTCAGCTGTTCCAGATCCTGGACACGGCGGACCAGCTTTCGGCGATCAAGCGGCTGTTGAAGAACCTCAACGTGGACGACGAGAAATTCCCGCCCCGGGAGCTGATGCACTTCATCAACGGCCACAAGGAACAAGGCATCCGCGCCGCCCAGGCCGAAGCCTGGGACGACTACACCCGGCGTCGCGTCGCCCTCTACGCCGAGTACGAAGCCCAGTGCCAGCGCGAGGGGGTGGTGGACTTCGCCGAGCTGCTGCTGCGCTGCTTCGAGCTGCTGTCGCGCAATGAGCCCCTGCGCGCCCACTACCAGTCCCGCTTCCGCCACATCCTGGTGGACGAGTTCCAGGACACCAACCGGCTTCAATATGCCTGGCTGAAGCTGATCGCCGGCTTCGAGCAGCGGGCCACCGACGCCCCGCCGGCGGCGGTGTTCGCCGTGGGCGACGACGACCAGTCGATCTACGCCTTCCGCGGCGCCGAAGTGGGCAACATGCGCGAGTTCGAGCGCGACTTCGCCAAGGAGACGGTAATCCGCCTGGAGCAGAACTACCGCTCCCACGGCAACATCCTGGACGCCGCCAACGCCCTCATCGCCCGCAACCGGGAACGCCTGGGCAAGACCCTGTGGACCGACGCCGGCGCCGGCGAGCCGATCCGGGTGTACGAGGGCATGTCCGACTTGGACGAGGCTCGCTTCATCGTGGACGAGATCCGCGAACTGGTGCGGGACGGCACCGAGCGCAGCCAGGTCGCCCTGCTCTACCGTTCCAACGCTCAGTCCCGGGTGCTGGAGCATGAGCTGTTCAGCCACGGCGTGCCTTACCGGGTCTATGGCGGGCTGCGCTTCTTCGAGCGCCAGGAGGTGAAGCACGCCCTGGCCTACCTGCGCCTGATCGCCAACCCGGACGACGACACCGCCTTCATGCGGGTGGTGAACTTCCCCACCCGGGGCATCGGCGCCCGCTCCCTGGAAGCCCTCCAGGCCGCCGCCCATACCGCCAATTCCAGTCTGTACAACGCCGCCGCCAGCCTCACCGGCAAGGCCGGCACCGCGGTGGCCGCCTTCATCCGCCTGGTGGAGACCCTGCGCCAGGAAACCGCCAGCCTGCCCCTGCCCGAGGCGGTGGAGCACGTCATCGAACGGTCCACCCTGCGCCAGCACTACCTGGGCGAAAAGGAAGGCCAGGACCGGCTGGAGAACCTGGACGAACTGATCAACGCCGCCGCCAACTTCGCCCGGGAATTTGCCGGCGGCGAAATCACCCTGGACGGCACGCCGGTCAATGGCGATGACCTGGGGGCGGTGCTGGCCGCCTTCCTCCAGCATGCCAGCCTGGAAGCCGGCGACCACCAGGCCGGGGCGGAAGAAGAGGCGGTGCAACTGATGACGGTGCACGCCGCCAAGGGCCTGGAGTTCGACGTGGTGTTCATCTCCGGGCTGGAGCAGGGCCTGTTCCCTCACGAGAACGCGGTGATGGAAGAGGGGGGCCTGGAAGAAGAGCGTCGCCTGATGTACGTGGCCATCACCCGGGCGCGCAAGCGCCTCTACCTGGCCCACGCCCAGACCCGCATGCTGCACGGCCAGACCCGCTACTGCCTGCCCTCCAAGTTTCTGGAGGAACTGCCGGAAGAGCTGCTCGCCCGGGTCAACAGCGTCGCCTCCCGGGAAACCGCCTACCCGGGCTGGGGGGCCTCTTCCCAGTCCCGCTGGAACGCCAGCCTGCCCCGCAGCGAAGCCCGGGCCGCGGCAGCGCCGGCCGGCGATGCGGGCGTGGGCAAGGGCCTTCGCATCGGCCAGAGCGTCAAGCACGCCAAGTTCGGCACCGGGGTCATCGTCGCCGCCGAAGGCCGGGGCAGCGATGCCCGGGTCCAGGTCAATTTCAGCAACGCCGGGGTGAAGTGGCTGGCCCTGGAGTACGCCAAGCTCGATCCCGTCTAAGTCTCCCCGTTTCCCGTTCTTCTTCCCGGAATCCGCCATGCCCCTGCTCCTGCCCGACGACGCCCCGTCCAACCTGCCGCAGCGCTGGCTGAAGCTGCTTTCGGTGCAACGCATCGGCACCGCCGGCGCCACCCACCGGGGCGAGCCGGATCGCACCGCCTTTCAGCAGGACTACGACCGCATCGTCTTTTCCGCCGCCTTCCGGCGCATGAAGGACAAGACCCAGGTCTTTCCCCTGGCCCAGAGCGACTACGTGCGCAACCGCCTGACCCACAGCCTGGAGGCGAGCTGCGTCGGGCGCAGCCTGGGCACGGCGGTGGGGCGCATCCTGGTGCAGCGCCACCAGTTGCAGGACCAGCTGCACGCCTCCGACTTCGGCGCCGTGGTGGCCTCGGCCTGCCTGGCCCACGACATCGGCAACCCGCCCTTCGGCCACGCCGGCGAGGACGCCATCCGCGACTGGTTCTGCGCTTCGGGCCTGTTCGAAAAACACGGCCTGACCGGCGCCCAGCGCGCCGACTTCGAGCGCTACGAGGGCAACGCCCAGGGCTTCCGTCTGCTCGCCCAGTTACAGAGCCCGTCCAATCCGGGGGGCTTGCAGCTCACCGCGGCGGTGGCGGCCTCCTTCGCCAAGTACCCCTGCCCGTCGTGGACCGAGCAGCCCCTGACCGGGCGCAGCGCCAAGAAGTTCGGCTACTTCCAGGCCGACGCCTGCTTCTTCGCCGAAGCCGCCGAAGCCGTCGGCCTGGTGGCCCGGGATGAGGCGCCCGGGGCGTGGCGACGCCATCCTCTGGCCTTCCTGGTGGAGGCGGCGGACGACATCTGCTATCGGGTGGTGGATTTCGAGGACGCCGCCCGCCTCGGCGTGATCACCTACGACACCGCCGAATCCCTGCTGCTCACCGTGGCCGGTGGGCCGGACCGGGCCAGCCGCCTGGCCCACATCCGCGAGCCCAAAGAGCGCATCGAATACCTGCGCGCCAAGGCCATCGGCCGCCTGGTGGAAGAGGCCGGCGCCTGCTTCCTGGAGAACGAGGCGGCCATCGTGGATGGCGCCTGGGACGACGAGCTGCTCGCCCATTCCCGGGTCAAGGAGGCCCTGGACGAGATCGAGCGCATCTCCTACGAGAAGATCTACGTCTGCCGCGCCGCCATGGAAGTGGAAGCGGCCGGCTGCGAAGTGCTGGCCGGCCTGCTGGATTGCTTCGTCGCCGCCGTCGAGGAAAAGGCTGTCCAGCTGGCGGGCGGGCCCAAGCCCACCACCCGCAGCCGGGTGGTGCTGACCCTGCTGCCGGCCCAGTTCCTCGGCAAGGACGGCCAGCCGGACGAAGACCCCTACCTGCGCCTGCTCAAGGTGGTGGATTTCGTCTCGGGCATGACCGACTCCTACGCCGTCACCCTGTACCGCCGCCTCAAGGGCATCGAACTGCCCGGGGCCTGAGCCGGCAGCCGGTCAGGGCGCCGTGGGGCCATGGGGCCTGCCGCCGGCCGGGCTTGGAGCGCCCCGGGGCTGGCGCTATAGTCGTAGCCCGCGCCGCCAACTCCTTCTGTCCGTCCCATGGAAATTTCCGTCAACGGCATCAAGCTGGCCTACGACCACCGCGGCGACGGCCCGCCGGTGGTCTTTCTCCATTCCCTGGGCGCCGACCACACCATCTGGGCGCCCCAGATCGAGATGCTGCGCGCCACCCACACCTGCGTCGCGGTGGACCTGCGCGGTCACGGCGGCAGCGAGGCGCCCCCGGGGCCCTATACCCTGGAGTGCCTGGCCGACGACGTGGCGGCCCTGATGGACGCCCTGTTCATCCCTTCCGCCACCATCGTCGGCATCTCCCTCGGCGGCATGGTGGCCATGACCCTGGCCCTGCGCCATCCCGCCAAGGCCGCCCGGCTAGTGCTGGCCGATACCACCGCCGCCTATCCGGACGAGGCCCAGGCGGCCTGGCCGGCGCGCATCCGGCAGGTGGAAGAGGGCGGCGTCGCCCCTCTGGTGGCGGCCACCCTGGAGCGCTGGTTCACTGCTGAAGTACGGCAGGAGCGCCCGGCCCTGGTGGAGCGGGTCGGTTCGATCATCGCCGCCACCCCGGTGGCCGGCTACGCCGGCTGCTGCCACGCCATCGCCGGCATGGCCGCCGAGCCCACCCTGAAGGGCCGCCTGCCCCTGATCCGCTGCCCCGCCCTGGTGGTGGTCGGCGACCGGGACGCGGGCACGCCGCCGGCCATGGCCGAGGCCATCGCCGCCGCCATCCCCGTGGCCCGGCTGGAAGTGATCGAAGGGGCGGCCCACCTGTCGAACCTGTGTCGTCCCGACCATTTCACCCAACTTCTGCACGCCTTTCTTGCCGAGCCGCCGGTCTAGCGGCCTGTCCCGGTTATAACAACAGCGCCGCCCGTCCGGCGGCCCCAACCCAGGAGCCTCCCCATGACTACCCACGCTATTCGCTTCCACCAGACCGGCGGCCCCGACGTCCTGCAATGGGAAACCGTCGATGTCGGCGCTCCGGCACCGGGCCAGGTGCGCCTGCGCCACCACGCCTGCGGCCTCAATTACATCGATACCTACCACCGCACCGGCCTGTACCCGGTGCCCCTGCCCTCCGGCATCGGCCTGGAAGGTGCCGGGGTGGTGGAGGCGGTGGGCGACGGCGTGCACCACCTCAAGATCGGCGACCGGGTGGCCTACGCCGGCGGCCCCCTGGGCGGCTATTCCGAGGTCCGCCTGATCCCCGCCGACCGGCTGGTGTGCCTGCCGGACGCCCTTTCTTTCGAGACCGGGGCGGCGATGATGCTCCAGGGGCTGACCACCGCCTACCTGCTGCGCCGCACCTACCGGGTCAAGCCCGGGGATACCGTGCTGATCCACGCTGCCGCCGGCGGGGTAGGGCTGATCGCCTGCCAGTGGGCCAAGGCCCTGGGCGCCACGGTGATCGGCACCGTGTCCACCGACGAGAAGGCGGCCCTGGCCAAGGCCCACGGCGCCGATCACGTGATCCTGTATTCCAAGGAGGCGGTGGCACCCCGGGTGCGCGAGCTGACCGGCGGCGAAGGCGTGGCGGTGGTTTACGACGGGGTGGGCAAGGACACCTTCCTGGCCTCCCTGGACAGCCTGCGCCCCCTGGGCATGATGGTCAGCTTCGGCAACGCCTCCGGCCCGGTGCCAGCCTTCGAACCGATCGAGCTGACCAACCGGGGCTCCCTGTTCTTCACCCGGCCCAAGCTGGCTGACTACACCGGCAAGCGCGCCGACCTGGAACCCCTGGCCGCCGAGCTGTTCGACGTGGTGCTGTCGGGCAAGGTGAAGATCGAGGTCAAGCAGACCTATGCCTTGAAGGATGCCGCCCAGGCCCACCGCGACCTGGAGGCGCGCAAGACGGTCGGCTCCACCGTGCTGATCCCCTGACTCCCTGATCCTCCGATCCCCCGGGCCGCGCAGCGGCCTCGTTCGGTCCGGGGGGATGTGCTGCCCTCATGCCCGGCGCCAAACCCCAGGCTGGGCGGGCTTCTCCGCGATGCACGCCCGCGCCGCCAGATTCCACGAGGCTTTCCAGAGGGCATGGTTGAAACCCCGCGCCAGTAGCGGCTTTCCGGCGCATGCCTTTTCCGTTCTGCTGACTCCCCATGACTCCGACGCCCACTCCCCCGCCGGACCTGCCGCCGCCCGAGCCGCGCCGCCGCTTCGCCCTGATCGCCAGCGGGCGGGACCTGGTGGCCACCTTCTGGCCCTGGATCCTGCTGGTGCTGGCCGGCTTCGTCATCGCCTTCCACTACGTCAAGCCGGCGCCGCCGCGCCATGTGGTGTTCGCCGCCGGGGCCCAGAGCGGGGCCTACTACGGCTTTGCCAAGCGCTACGCGGCCATCCTGGCGCGCAACGGCATCGCCGTGGAGGTGCGCGAGACCGCCGGTTCCGCCGACAACCTGGCCCGGCTGCTGGACCCGGACGATCCGGCCAAGATCGGCTTCGTCCAGGGCGGCATCTTGCCGACGCCGGGCAGCGTTTCCGAGGATTCGTCGGAAAGCGAAGCGGTACCCCTGCTGTCCCTCGGCGCCATGTACTACGAGCCCTTGTGGGTGTTCTACCGGCCGGCGGCCTTTCCCGGCGGTCCCCTGACCCGGCTTACCCAGCTGGCCGGCAAGCGGGTCGCCATCGGCGGTGCGGGCAGCGGCGTGCGCCCCCTGGCCGAACAACTGCTCGACGCCAACCGGGTGGCGGCGCACCTGTCCGATCTGGGCGGGCTGAAAGCGGCCGAAGCCCTGGTGCAGGGGCGGCTGGACGTGGCCTTCCTGATCGCCGGGCCAGAGGCGCCCATGGTCCAGGACCTGCTGCGCACCCCGGGCGTGGCCCTGATGAGCTTCGTCCAGGCCGATGCCTACACCCGGCGCTTTCCCTTCCTGTCGCGCATCGTCCTGCCCCGGGGGGCGGTGGACCTGGTGCGCGACTACCCGGCCCAGGATGTGGTGCTGCTCGCCCCCACCGCCAACCTGGTAATCCACGAGAACCTCCATCCGGCCTTGGCCGGCCTGTTCCTCGAAGCCGCCAGCGAGGTGCACCGGGAATCGGGCTTCTTCCAGAAGCGCGGCGAATTCCCCGCTCCCCGGGAGCAGACCTTTCCCCTGGCGCCCCAGGCCGAGCGCTACTACAAATCCGGCCCGCCCCTGTTGCAGCGCTACCTGCCCTTCTGGGCGGCGGTGCTGGCCGACCGTCTGCTGGTGCTCTTGATCCCCTTCCTGGCCCTGCTGCTGCCGGTGTTCCGCCTGGCGCCGGCCCTCTACACGTGGCGGGTGCGCTCCCGGGTGTTCCGCCTCTACGGCGAACTGAAGTTCCTCGAAAGCGACATCCGCACCGGCTTCGATCCGGCCCGGCTGGCGAGCTACCGGGAGCGCCTGGCGCGCATCGAGGAACAGGCGTTCCGCCGCCGCCTGCCCCTGGCCTTTCTCGACCTGCAATACACCCTGCGCACCCACATCGCCCTGGTACGCGCCGACCTGGACGCCCGCGCCCGGCAAGCCGCACCGTGACAGGGGCCGTGCTATCCTCGCCGCCACATTCTTAAAACATAAATAGGGAGGAGCTTATGGTTCAGGTTGCGTCGTTTGCCGGCGTTTCCGTTTATCTGGTGGAGCCGTCGGCGACCCAGGCCCGCCTGGTGGAGCAGATGCTGCAACGGGCCGGCGCCAGCCGGGTCGATGTGTTCGCCTCGCAAGAGGCCACACTGGCCGCCCTGCGCGAGGCGCGGCCCACGGTGGTGGTGAGCAGCCTCTACCTGCCGGATGGCACCGGCACCGCCCTGGTGGCGGCGATGCGGGCCGAGGAGGGGCTGGAGACGGTGCCCTTCGTGCTGATTTCCAGCGAAACCCGGCCCCAGGTGCTGGACCCGGTGCGCCAGTCGGGCGCCTGCTGCATCCTGGAAAAACCCTTCGACGACGAGCGTCTGGCCCGGGCCCTGCGCGCCGTGCTCAGTTTCGACTCCCACCACGAGGTGTTGAGCCTTGACGTGGAAACCCTGCGGGTGCTGCTGGTGGACGACAGCCCCATGGCCCGCCGCCACATCCGCCGCATGCTCGAAAGCCTGGGCATCGAGCGCATCCTGGAGGCCGAGAACGGCCGCGAGGCCATCGGCCTGTTGGCCGAGACCATGGTGGACCTGGTGGTCACCGACTACAACATGCCGGAAATGGACGGCAAGGCCCTCACCGAGTACATCCGCACCCAGAGCTGGCAGAACGCGGTGCCGGTGCTGATGGTCACCAGCGAGCAGGACCAGGGCCGGCTCGCGGCGGTGGAGCGGGCCGGCGTCTCGGCGGTGTGCGACAAGCCGTTCGAGCCGGCCACCGTGCGCCGCCTGATCGAGCAGGTTATGGCCGCCTGAGGCGGTGTACTCGCGCGGCGACGGGCGTTCCGTCCCGCTGCCAGCCCTCTCCGACGCCCCGCCTGTGCGGGGCGTTTTCGTTGGGCAAAAGAAAAATGATGCCGGGTGCTTGCAGCCGGGAATAATCTTCCCTATGATTTAAACGAACGTTTGAATCATAGTCAGGACACGCAGCAACCCATGAGCGCCGTAGCCAAGATGACCACCCCGAATTCCGCCGATGCCAAATCCGCCGCCCAGAGCAGCGATACCGCCGAGCGCATCCTCGACGTGGCGGAACGCCTGTTCATGGCCCACGGCTACGACGGCACCTCGATGCGCATGATCACCGGCGAGGCCCAGGTGAACCTGGCGGCGGTCAATTACCACTTCGGCTCCAAGGAAGACCTGTTGCGCGAAGTGTTCCGCCGCCGCCTCTCCTGGCTCAACGCCGAGCACCTGCAAGTCCTCGACGCCCTGGAGGCGGAAGCCGGCGGCAAGCCGCTCAAGCCGTCCCTGATCGTCGAAGCCTTCTTCGGCACCCTGCTCAAGATGGGCGAGGAGCCGGCCCTGGGCGGCATGACCTTCCTGCGCCTGCTCGGCCGCACCATGACCGAGCCGGCCGCCTTCATCCGCACCTTCTTCGCCGGCGAGTACGCCGAGGTGATGGGCCGCTTCAAGGATGCGCTCTTCCGCGCCCTGCCCGACGTGCCCAGGGAAGAGATCGCCTGGCGCTTCCACTTCATGCTCGGTGCCATGTCCTACGCCATCGCCGAGACCGACGTGCTTTCCCTGATCGACGGTTTCGAGGTGTCCGAGTCCGACGTGGAGGCCGAGGCGGCCCGCCAGCTCAAGGCGCGGCTGATGCCCTTCCTCCTCGGCGGCCTGCGCGCCCCGCTGCCCCAGCTACCCCTCGGAATGGCGCCGCCTTCGGCGGCCGCCTGACCGGCCCGCTTCCGCCTGACCCCCACCTTCACCTAACAGAGCCGGACACCGGCCAAGACCATAAATTGGAGACAGCCATGACGAATTCGGTCATCCCTCTGCCAGCGGTAACACTGGTACTCCTTGGAGTACTGCTGGCTTTTGTCGCGCTGATCAGCATCCGTCCCCTGCGGCGGGCGCTGATCAGCCGGCCTCTTTTTGGGATCTACAAGCGCATCCTCCCCTCCATGTCCGACACCGAGCGGGAGGCCCTGGAGGCGGGCACCGTGTGGTGGGAAGGCGATCTGTTCCGCGGCAAGCCCGACTGGAAGAAGATGCACGCCTACCCCAAGCCGGTGCTGACGGCCGAAGAGCGCTCCTTCCTCGACAACGAGGTGGAGACCGCCTGCCGCATGACCAACGACTGGGATGTGTCGCACCATCGTTATGACCTGGACGCCGAGACTTGGCAGTACATCAAGGACAAGGGCTTCCTCGGCCTGATCATTCCCAAGAAGTACGGCGGCCTGGGCTATTCGGCCTACGCCCACTCCCAGGTGATGACCAAGCTGTCCACCCGTTCCTCGGCCCTGGCCGTGTCGGTGATGGTGCCCAACTCCCTGGGCCCGGCCGAGCTGCTGCTGCACTACGGTACCGAAGAGCAGAAGAACCACTACCTGCCGCGTCTGGCCAAGGGGCTGGAAGTGCCGGCCTTCGCCCTGACCTCCCCCTGGGCCGGCTCCGACGCCGCCTCGATTCCCGACTTCGGCGTGGTCTGCAAGGGCACCTGGCAGGGCAAGGAAGTGCTCGGCATGCGCGTCACCTGGGACAAGCGCTACATCACCCTGGCCCCGGTGTGCACCATCCTCGGCCTGGCCTTCCGTCTCTACGATCCGGACGGTCTGCTCGGCGACAAGAAAGACATCGGCATCACCTGCGCCCTGGTTCCCCATGACCACCCGGGTGTGGACGTGGGCCGCCGCCACTTCCCGCTCAACGCCGTGTTCATGAACGGCCCGACCCGGGGCAAGGACGTGTTCATGCCCCTGGACTTCATCATCGGTGGCCCGGCCATGGTCGGCCAGGGCTGGCGCATGCTGATGGAGTGCCTGGCCGCCGGCCGCTCCATCTCCCTGCCGTCCTCCAACACCGGCATGGCCAAGATGACGGCCCGCGCCGTGGGCGGCTATGCCCGGGTGCGCAGCCAGTTCAAGATGGCCGTGGGCAAGTTCGAGGGCGTCGAAGAAGCCCTGACCCGCATCGGCGCCTACACCTACCTGGTGGACGCCACCCGCACCATGACCGCCGGGGCGGTGGATCTGGGCGAGAAACCCTCCGTGGTCTCCGCCATCGCCAAGTACCACGTCACCGAGCGGGCCCGCAAAGTGGTCAACGACGGTATGGATGTGATCGGCGGCAAGGGCATCTGCCTCGGACCCTCCAACTTCCTCGGCCGCGCCTACCAGCAGATTCCCATCGGCATTACCGTGGAAGGCGCCAACATCCTCACCCGTAGCCTGATCCTGTTCGGCCAGGGCGCCATCCGCTGCCATCCCTACGTGCTCGCCGAAATGCGTGCCGCCCAGAACCCGAATGCGGCGGCCGGCCTGCTGGACTTCGACAAGGCCTTGTTCGGCCACGTCGGCTACACCATCAAGAACGGCCTGCGCGCCCTGGGCATGGGCCTGGCCGGCAGCCACTTCGTCGGCGTCAATGCGGACGTGGCGCCGGAAGTGAAGCGCTACTACCAGCAGCTCACCCGCTTCTCCTCGGCCTTCGCTTTCCTCGCCGACGTGTCGATGCTGGTGTTGGGCGGCGGCCTGAAGCGGCGCGAGAAGCTGTCGGCCCGCCTCGGCGACATCCTCTCCCAGATGTACCTGATTTCCGCCACCCTCAAGCGCTTCCAGGACGAAGGCCGCCAGAAGGACGACCTGCCCCTGGTGCACTGGGCGGTGTGGGACGCCATGTACCAGGCCCAGGAAGCCTTCGACGGCGTCATCGCCAACTACCCGAACAAGCTGGTGGCCTGGTTCCTCAACCGCATCATCTTCCCCCTGGGCCACCCCTACGTGGTGCCGTCCGACGACGTCGGCCACCAGGTCGCCAAGCTGCTGATCAACCCCTCGGCCGCCCGGGAGCGCCTGGCCTCGGACACCTTCGTCGATCGCCGCGAGGAAGACCCGGTGGGCGCCATCGAGTTGGCTCTGGAGGCGACCCTTGCCGCCGAGGCGGTGGAAGCCAAGATCCGCGAGGCCGAGAAAGCCGGGCGCTTCGACAACAACCCGCTGGCCAACGTGCGCGACATCGCCCACGCCGCCTTCGAGGCCAAGGTCATCAGCGCCGCCGAGTACGACGTGGTCAAGCGCCGCAACCACCTGCGCGACATCGTCATCCGGGTGGACGACTTTCCCTTCGATCTGGGAGTGGCCGGTGCCGCCCAGCCGGCGGAAAAGAAGGCCGCCTAAACAGTAAGCGACGCAACCGCAGAATCCGCCGCCCCTCACCGGACCGGGCCGTGCCAAGAGCCCGGCCGGCGAGGGCGCCCAGCACCCGGGCGCACGGCGGCCCCGACAGAATGCAGCAGGAGGAGACAGCGTGATCGAGCAAGCCCAGCAATCCCGGACCTTCCAACCCGTCTACGTGGTGGACGGCGCCCGCACCCCCTTCCTCAAGGCGCGCAACGCCCCCGGCCCCTTCTGGGCCTCGGACCTGGCCACCCAGGCCGGCCGCACCCTGCTGGCTCGCCAGCCCTTCCTGCCCTCCGACCTGTCGGAAGTGGTGCTGGGCTGCGCCGCTCCGTCGGCGGATGAGGCCAACATCGGCCGCATGGTGGCGCTGCGCCTCGGCTGCGGCGACCGGGTGCCGGGCTGGACGGTGATGCGCAACTGCGCCTCGGGCATGCAGGCCCTGGATTCGGCCATCGCCAACATCCAGTCGGGCCGTTCCGAGCTGGTCCTGGCCGGCGGCGTCGATGCCCTGTCCCGGGCGCCCCTGCTCTTTTCCGAACAGATGGTGGTGTGGCTGTCGCGCTGGTATGCCACCAAGACCGCCGGGCAGAAGCTGGCCGCCCTGCGCAGCTTCAAACTTGGCTACCTGGCGCCGGTGATCGGCCTGTTGAAGGGCCTCACCGACCCGGTGCTGGGCCTGACCATGGGCCAGACCGCCGAGAACCTGGCCTTCCGTTTCGGCATCACCCGCGCCGACATGGACGCCTTCGCGGTGGAATCCCACCGCCGCGCCGTGGCCGCCCGGGCCGCCGGCCACATGGGCGAGATCGTTCCCCTGGTGGACGGCGAGGGCAATCTCTACCCCGAGGACGACGGCGTGCGCCCCGACTCGTCGGTGGACAACCTGAAGAAGCTGCGCCCGGTGTTCGACCGCAAGTACGGCAACGTCACCGCCGGCAACAGCTCCCAGGTCACCGACGGCGCCGCCTGGCTGCTGCTCGCCTCCGAGGCGGCGGTGCAGCGCTGGAAGCTCGAACCCCTGGGCAAGATCAGCGACAGCCAGTGGGCTGGTCTCGACCCCGCCCAGATGGGCCTGGGCCCGGTCCATGCCGCCACGCCGATCCTGCAACGCCACGGCCTGGGCCTCAACGACCTGGATGCCTGGGAAATCAACGAAGCCTTCGCCGCCCAGGTGCTGGCCTGCCAGCGCGCCTGGGCCGACCCCGCCTATTGCCGCGACGAGCTGGGGCTGGATGAGCCCCTGGGCACGCTCGATGCCGCCCGCCTCAACGTGGACGGCGGCGCCGTGGCCCTGGGGCACCCGGTGGGGGCCTCCGGGGCGCGCATCGTCCTGCACCTGCTGCACGTGTTGCGCCGCCAGGGCAAGCGGCGCGGCATCGCCTCGATCTGCATCGGCGGCGGCCAGGGCGGCGCCATGCTGGTGGAAACCCTCTGAGCCCCATCCCGGGACGACGGCCATGGCCAAGCTCAGGATCGGCATCGTGGTGGATTCCTGCTGCGACCTGCCCCGGGACTTTCTCGACGCCCACGGCATCGTGGTGCTGCCCATCGCCCTGCGCGTGGGCGGGCGCATCGTCGAGGACAGGCGGGACCCCCAGGCGACCCAGGAGTTCTACCGCAAGTATCTGGACAAGCGCGACGAGGATTTCGCCGAGTCCATCCCCTACACCGTCGAGCAGATCGAGCGCCTGTTTCTGGAACGGCTCGCCCTCGACTTCGATTTCGTCTACTGCCTGACCATCACCGCCAAGCGCAGCCCCATCTTCGACAACGCCACCCGGGCCTCCCGCACCATCCTGGCCAAGTACAAGGACGTACGCCGCGCCGCCGGCCTGCCGGAGCGCTTCGGCCTGGCGGTGGCCTCGTCGCGCAACATGTTCACCGGCCAGGCGGTGCAGGTGGCCGAACTGGCCCGCCTGGTGGCCGCCGGCAAGACCCCCAGCGAGATCGGCGACCGCTTGCAGAAGCTGGTGGCGGGCACCCACACCTACCTGATGCCCACCGACCTGTTCCACATCTTCAAGCGCGCCCAGAAGAAGGGCGACAAGAGCGTCACCTGGGGGGCCTACGCCCTGGGCTCGATGCTCGACGTCAAGCCGATCCTGCACTGCCACATGGACGAGACCGGGCCGGTGGCCAAGGTGCGCGGCTTCGAGAGCGGCGTGGAGCGGATGTTCGACAACGCCATCCACCAGATCCGCACCGGCCTCGAAGCCCCCTTCGTCTGCCTGAGCTACGGCGGCGACCTGGATGCGGTGCCCGACCTGCCCGGCTACGGCGAGCTGGCCAAGGCCGCCCGGGACAAGGACGTGCAGTTGCTGGTGGCGCCGATGAGCGCCACGGCGGCGATCAACGTCGGCCCCGGCGCCGTGTCCCTGGCCTTCGTCAGCAGCGCTGCTCCGGCTGCCCAGACCGGCGCCGTGCATTGAGCGCGCCATTCACTGACTTCCAGAATTCCTCCGCGACCATGAACATGAACGACCTGAACACGCAGCAGCTGACCCACTGGCAACTGCGCACCGACGACGCCGGCATCGCCTGGGCCACCCTGGACCGGGCCGGCGAATCCGCCAACACCCTGTCCAAGGCTGTGCTTGAAGAACTCGACCGCTTGCTCACCCACCTCGACGGCCAGCGCCCCAAGGCCCTGATCATCGCCTCGGGCAAGAGCGCCGGCTTCGTCGCCGGCGCCGACATCGGCGAATTCACCGCCCTGGCGTCGCTCGAAGCCACCAAGGGATTCGTCGCCCTGGGCTGGAACGTCTTCGAGCGCCTCGCCGCCGTGCCCTATCCGACCCTGGCCCTGGTGCGCGGCCACTGCCTGGGCGGCGGCCTGGAACTGGCCATGGCCTGCCGCTACCGGGTGGCGGTGGATGAGCCGGGCACCAAGTTCGCCCTGCCCGAGGTCATGCTCGGCATCTTCCCCGGCTGGGGCGGCATGAAGCGCCTGCCGGCCCTGGTGGGCCCCCAGGTGGCCCTGGACATGATGCTCACCGGCCGCAATGTGGATGCCAAGAAGGCCAAGCGCCTGGGCCTGGCCGACGAGTGCGTCGCCCCCCGGGTGATGCACAACGCCGCCCGGGGCCTGGTGCTGTCCGGCAAGCCGGCCCGGCGCCTGCCCTTCATGGCCCGCCTGCTCAACGGCCCGCTGAAGAGCGTGGTGGCCAACGGCGCACGCAAGCAGGTGGCGAAGAAGGCCCGCCCCGAACACTACCCGGCCCCCTACGCCATCATCGATTTCTGGCAGCACCACAACGGCAACGCCCTGGCCGCCCCCGAGGTCATGGCGCGCATCACCGGCAACGACACGGCCAAGAACCTGGTGCGGGTGTTCCACCTCCAGGAGCGCCTCAAGGGCTTCGGCAAGGATGGCGCCTTCAAGGCCCAGCGCCTGCACGTGGTCGGCGCCGGGGTGATGGGCGGCGACATCGCCGCCGTGGCTGCCCTGAAGGGCATCACCGTCACCTTGCAGGACCAGGAGCTGTCCCGTATCGCCCCGGCCATCGCCCGGGCGAAGAAACTGTTCCAGCGCCGCCTCAAGGACAAGCTGCTGGTGCGCTCCGCCATGGACCGCCTGATTCCCGATCCGACTGGCGCCGGGGCCGCCCACGCCGACGTGGTGATCGAAGCCATCTTCGAGAACCTGGATGCCAAGCACGCCCTGCTGAAGAGCCTGGAAGCGCGCATGAAGCCCGAGGCCGTGCTCGCAACCAACACCTCCAGCCTGAAGATCGAGGACCTGCGCACGGTGCTGAACCAGCCCGAGCGGCTGGTGGGCATCCACTTCTTCAACCCGGTGCCGATGATGCCCCTGGTGGAGGTGGTGGAGGCCGGCGGCACCGACGGCGCGGCCTTCCGCAACGCCTGCGCCTTCGTCAAGCAGATCGACAAGTTGCCCTTGCCGGTGAAGAGCGCCCCGGGCTTTCTAGTGAACGCGGTGCTGGCCCCCTACATGCTCGAAGCCATGCGCTGCGTCGATGAAGGTATCGCCCCGGAAACCGTGGATGCGGCCATGGAAGCCTTCGGCATGCCGATGGGCCCCATCGAGTTGGCCGACACCGTGGGTCTGGACATCGCCATGGCGGCGGGCAAGACCTTGGCCGCCGGTGCCGGCGGCAACGTGGAACCGCCGCGTTGCCTGGCCGACAAGGTGGCCGCCGGCAACCTGGGCAAGAAGAGTGGCCGCGGCTTCTACGATTTTTCTAGTGGCAAGCCGGCCAAGGGCACGGCCGGCACCATCCCGGCCGGCTTGGCCGAGCGACTGGTGGCGCCTTTGTTGGCGAAAACGCAACAACTGGTCGATGACGGCATCGTGGCCGATGCGGACTTGGCTGACGCCGGCGTTATATTTGGCACGGGGTTCGCGCCTTTCACCGGCGGGCCCCTCAATTACGCCAACCAGGGCGCCGCAAACCAGTCCGCGACTTCCATCCGTTCCGCGGCCCGGAGCTGACGGCGCCAGCCCAACGGAGCCCCAAATGTCCAACGATCCCGTCCTCCTGCCTAACCGCCAGCCCGCCCTGCGGGTGGTGCCCATGCCCGCCGACCTGAACCAGAACGGCGACATTTTCGGCGGCTGGGTAATGGCTCGCGTCGACATGGCCGGCGGCATCGTTGCCATGCGCCGCGCCAAGGGACGGGTCGCCACCGTGTCGGTGAACGCCTTTCAGTTCAAGCAGCCCATTTCGGTAGGGGACGTGGTCAGTTTCTACACCCGCATCGTGCGCGAAGGCACCACCTCGATCACGGTGGATGTGGAGGTCTATGCCGAGCGCAACCCGTCCGCCCCGGTCACAGTGAAGGTCACCGAGGCCACCCTGACCTACGTCGCCATCGACATCGACGGCAACAAGCGGCCCCTGCCGCCAGTCCAGGAGGCATGACCGCGGCCAGCCTGTCGTAACCCGTTTCATCCCGCCGGCACCCGCCGGCGGGCGAAAGCCCGGGGGGCCCGCTCCCCACCCATAAGCACCAAAACCAATCATCATCAAAAGAGGAGACTTTACTTATGAAAAGAGGGACTGCTTTGCGCGCCATCCCGGCCGCCATTCTCGCCCTGTCCTCCGGCTATGCCGGTGCTTCGGGTTTCCAACTTCTGGAGCAGAACGCCAGCGGCCTGGGCAACGCCTACGCCGGCTCTGCGGCCAATGCGGAAAACGCCTCGGTGCAGTTCTACAACCCGGCGGCCATGAGCGCCCTGGGCCAGGGGACATCGGTTTCGGTGGGCTTCAACGCGATCACGCCGGGCTACAAGTTCAGCAACGAAGGCTCCACCACCAGTGTCGGCGCAACCCGCCCCACCCCGGGCAGCAACGGCGGCGACGCCGGCAGCACCGGCTGGGTGCCTAACGCCTACATGGCCTATGGCGTCACCAAGGACATTTCCGTCGGCCTCGGCCTGGGCGCCCCCTTCGGCCTCAAGTCCGAATACAGCCCGGACTGGGTGGGCTCGGCTCAATCCATCAAGTTCGACGTCAAGACCATCAACATCAACCCGTCGATCTCCTGGAAGGTCAACGAGCTGATCTCCCTCGGCGCCGGTGTGAGCTACCAGAAGCTCGACGTCGAATATGTCCGCCGCGTCGTGGCCCAGAGCCCGCTGGTGCCCGCCAACCCCCTCTATCCCAGCAACCAGTTCGTCACCCTGAAGGCCGACGACTGGGCCTGGGGCTGGAACGTGGGCGCCCTGTTCACCCTGTCGCCGAGCACCAAGGTCGGGGTGTCCTACCGCTCCCAGGTCAAGCATGAGGTGGAGGGCAACCTGTCCAGCGGCTATGGCCCTGCCAACGGCAACGCCAAGGTCAGCGTGACCCTGCCGGATACCTTCATCGTTTCCGTCACCCAGGCCCTGTCCGACCGCTGGGAAATGCTCGGCGACATCTCCCTGACCCGCTGGTCTACGATCAAGAAGCTGGATGTGATGTCCAATTCCTTGGCCGCCCAGGCTAACGGTGGCGTGGCCCAGGTGCTGCACACCGAGTTCCAGGATGCCTGGCGCGTCGCCCTCGGTGCCAACTACAAGGTCAACGACGCCTGGAAGCTGAAGTTCGGCATCGCCTACGACCAGACCCCGGTGAAGAACGCCACTACCCGCCTGGCCTCCCTGCCGGACAACGACCGCACCTGGTTCTCGATCGGCGCCCAGTGGAAGCCGGCCAAGGATCAGGCGGTGGATGTGGGCTTCGCCTACCTGTTGGTGCCTGACGCCAAGATCAACAGCAACCAGTCCGCCGACAACCAGGGCACCCTGACCGGCACCTACAAGGACAGCGCCTACATCTTCGGGGCTCAGTACTCGATCAAGTTCTAAGCCGTCCTCCTGCAACACACCGCGACCTGCCCGGGACGTTTCCGGGCCGGTCGCGGCCTCGATACCGACAAGAAGACAAGACCATGAGCGAGACCAGCAAACTAGTAGTACGCAAGGCGGCGGTTCTGGGGGCGG